>PMAM01000366.1 GCA_003152595.1 Acidobacterium sp. | reverse complement strand
AGCGCCTGCCTTACAAGCAGGAGGTCGCAGGTTCGAGCCCTGCACTGCCCACCAATCCGCCGTTTCGCATCCGGACCCATTGACCCAACTCATCCCCGCCGTCCCTGTCGCCAAATGCGATAATCAATCGAGATTCCCCTTCGAGACCCTCTGCCAGAGCCCGTCTGCGGGAATTTCGTAGCTCTATGCGCCGCTTTCTCTCCCTCCGCGATTTCGACTGGACGCTCCTCGCCTTCGTCCTGCTCCTCTCCGTCATCAGCGTCTTTGAAATCTACAGCGCCACCCTTCACACCAAGTTCCACGGCTTCCAGCGCATGCAAATCCTCTGGATCGCCGCCGGCCTGGTGGCGATGTTTATCATGTCGGTCATCGACTACCACAAACTGCTGACCGCGATTTACTGGATCTACGGCTTCTGCCTCGTCGGGTTGGTCGCTGTGCTCGCTGTCGGCACTCGGGTCAACGGCGGCAAACGATGGATCCGTCTTCCCGGCGGCGCCCACTTCCAGCCCTCGGAGTGGGTCAAGCTGGTCCTCATCCTTCTGGTCGCCCGCTACTTCAGCAATCTCGCCGGCCGCGAGCTCAGCTGGAAGGACATCTTCAAGGCCATCGGTTTTGTCGCGCTCCCCATGCTGCTGGTCCTCAAGCAGCCCGATATGGGCACGGCGCTCACCTATACACCGGTCCTGCTGGTGGGTCTTTTCCTGGGGGGCATCGACTGGAGAAAGGGTGGCATCCTTGTCCTGGTCATCCTCCTGGCGGTGGGCGGCATATGGAAGAGCGGCAAGGTCCTCAAGCCCTACCAGAAAGCCCGCTTGACCAGTTTCCTGAACCCCGACGCCGATCCGCGCGGAACCGGCTATCAAATTCTCCAATCGAAGATCGCCGTCGGCGACGGTGGCGTTTTCGGGCGCGGCGCCAACCGGGGAACCCAGACCCAGGGCGATTTCCTGCCCATCCCCTACACCGACTTCATTTTTGCCGCTTTCAGCGAGGAGCACGGCTTCGTGGGCGCGATCCTCGTGCTCCTGATATACTTTTTGATACTGATGCGTTTGATTCAAAACGCTCAGACAGCCGCGGACCTGCCAGGTTCGTTCCTGGTGATGGGCGTGGCGGCCGTCCTCATTTTCCAGATTGCCGTCAACGTCGGAATGGTTCTGGGGCTGATGCCGGTTACCGGCATCCCTCTTCCTCTCATGAGCTACGGGGGATCATCGGTATTGTTCACCTTTCTGGCTCTCGGCATGGTGATGAACGTCCGCATGAGCCGCTTCGTGAACTAGCGCGGCACAGGTTCAGCACGTAAGGCCCGCAGGGCGGGCGCAGTTTGAACGAAGTTTATTAACCGGCCAGGTGGATCGAAACGGGCCGGGCAGGATCAGGAATGAACGCGAATCGATGGCTAACGACCCCGCCATGTACGGCTGAAGCGGTCACATCGTCGCGCAGGAACGACTCTCCGGAAAGATTGCAAATTCCCAGCGACATCTCCCCATCCACTTCCCCTCACCGAGGGCGAGGCGGCACGGGCAGGTCCGCGCACTCTCCCGGACTCTCCTCCTTCACTCCCGATCTTCTCCGGTAACCGGCTCGTTCCGCCCTGGCATTTTGAGGCGGAATGGCAAAGGAAATTTGCATCTCCAGCACGCCGCACGAAACGCGGCTTGCGATTCTTGAAGACGATCAGCTCGCAGAGATCTACTACGAGCGCGAAAATGAGTACACACTAGCCGGCTCCGTTTACAAAGGCCGTGTCACCCGGGTTCTCCCCGGCATGCAGTCCGCGTTTGTCGATGTTGGGCTCGAACGCGACGCGTTCCTCTACGTCACCGATTTCCTCGAGGAACAGGAAGAGGATTCGGCCGACTTCGAGCGCAGCGATTCCGGCGGTAATGGCCGCCGCACCCGCGAGCCGCGCGAACAGCGTGAGCCCCGCGAGGCGCGAGAACCGCGCGAAGCCCGTCCCGTTTCCCCCGAAGTCGAACCGCTCTCCGCATCCGAGGCCCCGCCTCGACGCGGCGATCGTGGCCGCGAACGGCCCGAACGCCCCTCAGACCGCGGTCAGGATCGTGGCGAGCAGGGCGGAGAAGGCGGCATTCGCCGCTGGCACGGCCGCCGCGGCCGCCGTTTCCGCGGACGCGGCACCAGCGCCGAGCAAAGCTCGCTCGAATCCCCCGAGATCGTCGAGGAAGCGACCTCGGCCGAACCCGTCTCGCGTCCCGAGCGCGGCGCGCCCGGCGGCATGCCCGCGCAGAATCTCCCCATTGTTCTTCCCGGCGAATCGCTTTCGAAATACGGCGGCCGAAGCGAGTCGAGACCGGGCGAGTCGAAAACGGCGTCGAGTGCCGCGTCCAGCCGAGGCCCCGCACCGGCGCGCGGCAGCAGTTTCAAACCATCCACCATGGTCGAAGTGCCCACCGACTGGGATGGCGGCACTGTGCTGCCGGGCGAATCCCTCTCCCGCCATCGTGGTTCCCGGTCGTCCGGCAACGGTCAGACCGCCGAAGTCCAGTCCACGGGCGCCGAGCCCGCCGTTGTAACGGCCTCTCCTGAGGAGTCGGACGTTGCCGTGGTTCCCGCTCCCGAAACCCTGCCGGTCGAAAATCTCGAGACCTCTGCACCCCCGATTCCGGAATCTGCCCCTTCGCACACGGAATCAACTCAGCACGACATCGAAGATGTCGCCGCTCAGGAACTCGGCATCGAGACCGTCGAAGAAGAGCACGAGTACGAGCCCCAGGAAGCGTCCGCCTCCCATCGCATGGAATCGCCCCGCAGCGAGTTCCGCTTCGCTTCCGTCGAGGAGGAAGAGGAGATCGTCGAGGAAGAAGTTCAACCCCCCGCGCCCTTCGAGACTCAGGAGCCTGGACCGTCCGCCGAAACAACGCACGGTGCCGAAGCCACTCACGAACCCACGCCGGCCCCGGCCAGCGAGGCCATCTCCCCCGAGAGCGAGGTCGTACGCCAGCTCTTTGGGTACGCGCCCGGCATGGGCGTCCTCGAAGAGGAAACCATCGATGACGACGAGTACGACTTCGAGCCCATCCCCGGCCAGCCCGAAGAACATATGACCGAAGAGATGGAAGAGGAGACCCTCGATCAGGCCTCCACCATCGGCGATGCCATGCGCGATGTCCAGATCGAAAAGCGCCTCGGCTACGGCACCCCCGCGGAAGCGGACGAGGACGAAGCCACCGACGAGGCCGAGGAACCCGAAACCGGATTCGCCGAACTGGAGGAAGACGAGTTTGAGGAGCCGGAACTCGGAGAAGATGAGACCGAGACGGAGACCGCCGAAGCGAGCGGCGAACCTGCCCCTGAATCCAGAGCTCCGGCACGCCGCGAAGATCGTCGCTTTGGCCGCCGCGGTGGCCGTGATCGTCAGCCCGGACGCCGTCATGGTGGCCGTCGCCCCAGCATGCAGACCTCGAACCTGCCCATCATCAGCGAGCTGCTGAAGCAGGGGCAGGAAATCCTGGTCCAGATCGCCAAGGAGCCCATCGCCCGCAAAGGTGCGCGCATCACCAGCCACATCGCGCTCCCCGGCCGCTTCCTGGTTTTCATGCCCACCGTCAACCACGTCGGCGTCTCCCGCAAAATCGCCTCCGACGAAGAGCGCCAGCGCCTCAAGCGCGTCCTCATCGGCGAGAAGGGCGATGCCCCCGGCGGCTTCATCGTTCGCACCGCTGCGGAAAGCGCCAGCGACGACGATCTCCGCGCCGATATTCGTTTCCTCATCAACCTCTGGACCGAAATCAAGCAGCGCTCCGATTCCGCCAAAGCCCCGGCGCTCATCTATCACGACCTCAACCTCATCGAGCGCATCCTGCGCGATCAGGTGAGCGACAATTTCTCCACCATCTGGGTCGACAGCGAAACGGAATACGAGCGCATCGTCCGATTCCTGAATCGCTTCTCGCCCTCGCTCGTCCGGCGCGTCAAGCTTTACACCAAAGAGACGCCCCTCTTCGAGCAGTTCGGCATCCAGGAAGAAATCAGCAAGGCGCTCAAGTCGAAGGTCTGGCTCAAATCCGGCGGTTCCATCGTCATCAACCAGACCGA
>PMAM01000353.1:29695-53780 GCA_003152595.1 Acidobacterium sp. | reverse complement strand
GGGCGCTGGCGTACTCGTGCAATACGTGGTTTGCGAATCTGGCGCGGCGATTCTCGCCGGAGGAGGCGGCGGAGGTGCTGCGCGCGGCCGGTTTCGGGAGCCGGACGGGATTGGTGCGTGGCGAGTCGGCGGGGATGTTGAGGGAACCTGCGAACGAAGCGGAGGTGGAGTTGCTGGTGCTGGGGCTCGCCGATGTCACAGTGACTCCGCTGCAGTTGGCGCGAGCGTACTTTCGGCTGGCGAGGGAGTTCGATGCAGAGCCGGTGGTGCGACGGGCCCTGGAGGGATCGGTGGCGTATGGAATGGCGCACAACGCGGCGACAGCAGGGATGACGATTGCGGGGAAGACGGGCACGGCTCGCGATGAAGGGGAATCGTGGACACATGGGTGGTTCGCGGGGATCGCATCGCGCGGGACGGAACAGGGGGTGGTGGTCGTCTATGTTCCGCGCGGCAATGGCGCGGATGCTGCAGCACTGGCGCATCGATTCTTCGTGGCGTGGGGGCGGACGTCATGAAGGCGGCCGGGGTTTTGCTGCTCACGATGGTGGGTGGGGCGTGCGGTATTGCCCAGTCGCAAGAGGACGCGGCACGGCCGCTGACGGTGGAGCTGTTTTCGTCGCACAGGATCACATCGGTGACGATGACGCCGCTGGGACAGAACGAGACAGTGAAGCTGTGCTACGGGTGCCGGGCGAAGACGGTGCGGAAGGCGCTGATCGCGACGGTGCGGGGGGATGCGCTGGAGCTGGGCTCGGGTGTAAGCGCGCGCGAAGTGGAGATCGATGGCGCCTTTCGTGTGCAGCCGGATGGCGGGGTGAAGACGATCGGCGCGGCGGGTGTGTGGAGGCTCGCGGTTTCGCACGGGGCCTTGCGGACGGTGCTGATGATGGACAGCGAACGCTACGTCGCGCTGGCCTTGCGAGGAGAGGCGGGGGCGGAGGAACCGATCGAGTCGCTGAAAGCGATGGCGATTGCGGTGCGGACGTTTGCGCTGGAGAATGCGGAGCGGCACAGGGCCGAGGGGTTTGATTTGTGCGACAGCACGCATTGCCAGGCGCTGAAATTCGGAACGCCATCGGAGCTGGTAGAGCGTGCGGTGCGTGAGACGGCGGGGGAGACGCTGTGGTACGGAGCGAGGCGTGCGCTGGTGTTCTACACGCAGAATTGCGGCGGGACGAGCGAAGATGCGAGCCAGGCGTGGCCAGGGACGCATGCGGAGTATTTGAAGGCGCACGCGGATCCGTATTGCACGCGGCACGGGGCGGCACAGTGGCACGCGGAGATTGCGGTGGCCGATCTGGAGCGGGTGGCGCAGGATGTGGGGTGGAAGCTGCCGCTTCGGATCGACGCAGTGCAGGTGGTGCGGCGGACGGATGAAGGGCGCGTGCTGCGGCTTGAATTTTCCTGGAGAGGCGGTGGAGTTCCGGTGACGGCGAGCAGTTTGCGCTTCGCTTTGAATCGCGCTTTGGGGTGGAATCAATTGCGGAGCGACTGGTATTCGGTGAGTCTGCGAAAGGGTATTTTGAGTTTTGACGGGCGTGGGTATGGCCATGGTGTAGGACTTTGCCAGGCGGGTGCGACCGAGATGGCGGCGGAGGGGCGTTCGGCCGCGGAGATTCTGCGGTTCTATTTTCCGGGGACGCAGGTAGGAGTGACGGCGGAGGGTGGCGTGTGGCGGTCGGCGCGTGAGGCGGGGTGGACGCTTTGGTCGACGGGGAGTTCGGCGGAATTGGGGAAGGAAGCGGATGCGGCGTGGGTGCGAGCGCGGGCGCTGCATCCACCGCGGAATCAGGTGGCGGCGGAGGTTTGGGCGATGCCGACGACGGAGCTGTTCCGCCAGGAGACCAGCGAGCCGGGATGGATGCTGGCGAGCACGCAGGGGACGCGGGTGATTCTGCAGCCGGAGGATGTGCTGAAGAAAACCGGGCGCGAAGAGGCGACGCTGCTGCACGAATTTCTGCACGTGCTGGTGGAGAGTGAGGCATCGTCGCAAAGTCCGTTGTGGCTGCGCGAGGGAATTGTGGAGGCGCTGGCTCAGGGGCCAGGTTTGCGTGATGTGGGGGGACGTTTTGATGTGCAAATGCTGGATGCGGCGCTGGCGCGGCGGGCGAGCGAGGCAGATTCGCAGCGGGCGCATGCAGTGGCAGCCCGGCTGGCGAGTACTCTGATCGCGCGCGATGGCCTGGAGCAGGTGCGGCAGTGGGTGCGGTCGGGGAGCGTGCCGGACGTGGCGCTCAGGACGCTGGGGCTGGTTCCGGGAAGGGCGGCGGCGCTGGCGCGGGCTCCATCCACGCAGCGGTGAAAGCGAGAAGCAGACACCAGAGCAGGACGTCGGTGGTCCAGGCGAGGGCGAGGCGCAGAGTCACGCTGATTACCTCACCGGAAACGCCTTTGCCGGGAATCCACGAAACGAGCGCCGCAGTGAGCCGCGTAACGACGATGCAGAAGACAAAGACGGCGACCCAGTAGAGGATGCGGCGATACGGGCGACGCGCGTCGCGCCACGACGGGCGGCGGAGGCCCTGCGTGCTGAGCACGATCGCGATGGGCAACAGCAGCGCACTGATGGCCCAGATGATGACCTCGATCAGGATGTTGAGGCTGGTGATGATGCGCGCTGGTGAGAAGGTGAAGCGCATGCCGGGGGAGAGTTTGGAATTCCAGAGATACGCGTAATCGGGAATGCTTTCGCTGCCGGAGCTGATCCAGTGGGCGAGAAGGAACCAGAGCGCAGCGACGAGGGCGAATCCGAGGATGCGCAACCAGAAACTTCCGGGTTGTGGCGTTGGGCGGATGCGGGCGAAGGTGGCGATCTGAATCCAGCAGAAGCCGAGGATGAGGGCGGCGGCGGAGATCATCGAGAGGGCGAATTGCCAGTCGTGCGAGTCGGGGATCTGCAGCCACAGCGCGGCGAGGAGCAGGACGAACAGGTTGTCGCCCCATTGCAACGCGAAGAGGGGGAAGCGGAATCGCGAAAAGGCGCGAGCGGCGAGCGTGGGCCTGGGTGCGCTCATGGGTTCACCCCCGAAGGATCGGGCACGTCGAGGTGGAGCTCATCGCTGGTAGCCTCAATGCCGGGCTGATACATGGGCTCGACGCGCGCGGGGCTGATTTCGAAGCTGCCGGGGTTGACGACCTTGAGGAGATAGAACGACTCCTGGTGGCCTGAGAAATTGGCGGCGAAGAGGACGGCGCGGTCGTCGTGAAATTCGCGGCGCGTGTACCACCAGGTCCAGTCGCTGGGGCGAGCGACGATGTTGTAGCTGTCCTCGTTCTGGAGGAACTCGGTGCCGGCGGGGATTGGATCTTCGATGAAGAGATATTTTTCCGGTGAGCCGCTAATGGCGATGTGGACGGCGAGGACATCGCCGATCTGCACCGCGCCTTTGAGTGGATCGAGGTTATAGACGATATTGCCGTTCTTGTCTTTGGCGGGCGTGAGGAGGAAGTAATCGCGCGTGAGGTTGAGGGTGAGCGAGCCCTGCTGGTAGAGCTTGTGCTCAGCGGAGAAGTAGGTGCCCTGCGCGGTCCAGTACGCGCGGCCGTTGCCGGTGCGGGCGATGTCGATCGTGTTGTGTGCGGCAAGCGTAGCGGCGGGAACGGCGACGTCAAGTGTGGCGCCGGCGATGGCGTCGGCGGGCGTGAAGTGGCGATGAGCGAGGCTCGCGCCGTTGACGCGAACCTCGGCGTCGAAGTCGGCGTTGAGTTCCTGGGATCCGGCGAGGTAGTCAGTGAGGCCGAAGATGACCATCGCGGTCTGCTCCGTGGAATCCCACCAGTAGCCGTTATCGCGATTGAGCATCAGCCACTCCGCAGCTTTGGGCAGCAGCGGACTTTGCGCATCGGCGTGGGAAAGGAAGCGCAGGCCGAAGGCGGTGCTCTGCACGCTGTCGTCGTACTCGAGATCGAGAACAGGGCTGTAGGTCGAGGGCCAGGAGGCGAGGTCGCCTTGTTCTTTGACTTTGCTCTCGAGGAGCTTCGCGAGGTCTGCGGTGCGCGCATCATTCGCGTGGAGCATGGCAAGGCCGGTGAAGGAGAGGCCTTCGGAGGAGAGGTCGTTGCGGCGCGACCAGAGAGTGTTGAGCTGGCCCGACAAGTCGCCTGAGCCGGATTCGGAGAGCGCGTAGACCACGTAAGCGCGCAGGTCGGGGATCATGCGCGGATGCGCGGCGAGTTGCTTCTCGAGGTAGTCCCGGCCGTTATTGAGCATTTGCTGGCGGTGCCAGTCGAGCTTGTAGTAGTTGGTGGCTTCGCCAAGGCCACTGACGACGTAGGCGGTCATGAAGACGCGGCTGTCGTCTTCCTTCCACCAGCCCCAGCCGCCGTCGCCGTGCTGATAGTCGGCGAGGCGATCGAAGCCTGCATCGACTTTGGCCTTGAGGTCGGCGGGATCGATGTGGCCGGTGAGGTTCAACTTCTTCAGCGTCTCGGCAACGATCACGTTGGGCAGGAAGCTGGACATGGTCTGCTCGGTGCAGCCCCACGGATAGGTGGTGAGGTAGTCGAGCGCGGAGAAGAGACTGCCGGCGATCGATGGGCTGACCTGGATGTGCAGATCGTGCGCGGCGGCGTCGGTGTTCACAGGGAAGTCGATGGTGGTGGACGCGGAGGGCCCAGTGGCGACCCCGCTGCGGCTGACGGTTTGCTTCACGCCGGAGGGCTCGATGGGGAAGTTCAGTTCGAGCGCGTCGGATTCTTCGTTGGTGAGAGCCTTCGCGACGAGGTCGGCGGTGCCGATAGCAGAAGCTTTGACGCGCCAGAGTGCGGTGCCATCGCTCTTGCTGGCGACGGTGATCTGTTTGGTGGCGCCGGCGACGAGGTCCAGGCCTTTGATGTCGAGCGAAACCATGATCTGTTTCGCCTGGTCGAGATAGTTGTGCGCGATGACGGGGATGGTGATGAGGTCGCCTTTACGCATAAAGCGCGGCGTGCCCATGCGGACGATGACGTTCTTGCGCACGATGACGCGGTCGATCGCGGAGCCGGCCTGCGATGCCGCAGTGACCGCGCGGACGGTGGCGCGCCACGTGGAGAGCGAATCAGGAAAGGTGAAGCGGACGTGGGCGTGGCCCTGCCCGTCTGTGTGGATCGACGCGGCCCAATACGCGGTATCAGGGAAGGCCTTGCGGACTTTGGGCTGCACGAGGTCATTGCCGGGCTTGACCTGCGCGAGCTGCGGGCGGTAGCGGGTGTTGCGCTGGGCGAGCATCGGCGATTTGTCGCCGGCGGCGCTGTAGAAGTAGTACTGCAGCGACGAATCGATGGAAGCGTAGCTGAAGCGGTTGGGGTAGAGGGAGCGGACGATGTCGCCGCTGGTGTCAGGGTAGATGGAGTAGATGGCTTCGTCGACGACACTAAAGCTGAGGTCGGCGCTGACGGGGTTGCCGCGATAGTCGCGCACGTAGATGTCGTAGTCGGCGGGCTGCTCGGGCTGGAAGACGTCTTTGTTGCGCTTGATCTCGACCTGGAGCTGCTGCTCGACGGGCGGGACCTTGATCTGTTGGCTTGCCTGGTAGAGCTGGCCCTCTTTGAGGAAGAAGACGGAGACTTCGAGGTTGGGCTGCGAGTCAGTGGTGATGGGCAGGTCGAAGTTGACGGTCATGCCCTCGGAGGAGATGACCTTGCGGAACTCGATCGAATAGCCGGTGGCGACGACGAGCGCGTGGAAGGGTGCGACCTGGGAGACGAGGCTGAGGTGTGCGGTGTCGCCGGGGGCATAGGTCTTTTTGTCGGCGATGATCTGGACGTTTTGCGCGCCGTTAGAAAACCAGTCAGCCTCGCCGCCGCCGAAGACCCAGAGCCAGGTGTAATCCGTGACGGTGCGGTTCTCGGGCGTGTTCGAGGAGGCGAGGACTTCAGCGCTACCGGACTGACTGACAGGCAGGGAAGCGTGGGCCGTTCCGCGCGCGTCGGTGGTGACGTCGGTGGTGGGGCCGTTGGTGGTGGTTGTTTTGCCATCTGCATAGCGGCGCCAGGTGAGCCTGAGGTGGACTGAGGCCTGGACGGGCTTGTTGTCGTAGTCGACGGCGGTGACGGTGAAATGCGCGGTGTCGCCGGCGCGGACCGAGTAGCTGTCGGGCTCGACGTGGATGCGGTAGCTGCCGTAGCTGGCCAGGAAATGGCCACGGCCGGTGATCTCGCGGTTGGCTTCGTCGGTGACGCCTGCTTCGATGACGTAATCCTGGTCGGTGTGGCGCTCGGAGTTGTCGACTTTGGTCTGGACGGTGATGGTGAGCTTGCCGTTGGCGTCGAGCTTGCCGGTTTGCTCGGCCTCCTCGCTGGCGTCGTACATCTCGTTATTGGTGGACTGGTCCTCGTTGTCGGAGCCCATGTCGCTGGACTGATCTTCTTCGTCGCCCCACCAATAATGCGGCTGGTGATAGATGCGGTACTTCACTTTGCCGAAGGCGACGGGCTCGCCGAAGAAGTAGCGTGAGTCGATAGTGATCTGGTTGGACTGGCCCTGGAGGACGCGCAGGCTCTGCGCGGTGACGCGGACCTGATACTCGGGCTTGCGGTATTCCTCGACGTGGAAGCTGCCGGAGATTTCGGCGTCGGTGTCGCCGAGGCGAATGGTGTAGTAGCCGAGCGCCGCGCTGGCGGGGATGGCGATGTTGCCGGAGACTGCGCCATCAGCGGTGACGGGCAGCTGCTGATCGAAGATGGGGTGATCCTGCTCATCGGCGATACGGACGTGGAGGGAGGGAGTCTTCGGCAGCTCGAGGTGGTTTTCGGCGCGCGCGCGGAGCAGCGCTTTCCAGTGGACGGTGTGGCCGGGGCGGTAGACGGGGCGGTCGGTGTAGACGTAAGAGGCCCACTTGCTGGTGCTGGAGTTGTTGAAGGACCAGGCCATGGGCGTGACGGCCGCGAACTCACTGCCGGTGGAGGCGATGATCCAGAGGCTGTCTTCTTCGGATTGCTTTGAGGGAGCGCCGTGGAGCTCGGCAACGCCGTCGGCATCGGTGGTAGCGCGGCCCTGCTCCTTGCGGCCGATGCCCCAGACGATCTGCGCGCCTGCGATGGGTGCGCCGGTTTGGCGATCGGCGGCGAAGGCCAGGATAGTACCGCTGGTAGTGCGCGTGATCAGCACTATGTGGCTCACCATCAGCAGCGTGTAGGCCTTGTAATGGCCGTCGGTGGCTTCGACGAGATAGAGGCCGGCGGGCAGCTTGTCGATGGGGAGGTCCTGCGAGTCGGAGATGTAGGTGGGCGGCATCTCCTGGCGCCAGCGCGCGACGAGTTGACGGTCGTTGAGGAGCGGGATCTGCGCGAACTGCGCGACGCCGACGATGCGGCTGCGTTTGGCCAGGCTGGATTGCTTCACGCGGAAGGAATCGCGGGTCTCCTGCGAAAACTGACCGCGGAAGAAGTGGCGGATCAGGTACCAGAGGTGGTGCTTCCAGTCGTGGAATTTTTCGAGCCAGGTACGCTCGTCGATCTGCTCTTTCGGGCCGTTGGGGTAGGCGTTGCCGAAGGAGTGGAGGTCGGGGAGGTTCGTCAGGAATTTGTCGGGGTCGTTGACGCGGTAGACGCGGAATTCCAGCTCGTCGACGTCGTGCGCGTAGAGGTGGAGGGTGGGTTTCTCGTCGGGCGAGAAGGTGCGGTTGGTGCTGATGTTGAAGGAGACGGCGCGGGAGGCCTGGGCCGGGGCGACGGCAGCAATCAGGAAAAAAGGCAGCAGGACGAATCCGAATAGCCGGGCGGGGAAGGTGCGAGTCAGTCTCCGTCGTGCAGGAGGTTCCACCGATAGACCCCTAAGAAGTTCGTGTTGCCGGGAACGGGGCGCCAGCGCGCGTCGGGATGGTGGAGGAGGTCCTCGATCGAGACGCGCCGGATTTCGCCCTTTTGTTTGCCGATGGGGCCGGTGTGATAAATGACCCAGTCGGCACGTGCTCCCGCGATGACCATCGAATGATACTGCGAGTTCTGCTCGAGCTGGCGAAAAAACAACAAATCTCCGGGGAGCGAGGTGTGTACGTTGCGCGAGACGAGGTACGTGTTGAGGGCGAAGAGAGCGTGAGCGTCGGCGAACTGCGCAAAGGCGCCGCTGGTGATGTCGGTGGCGGTGAACGAGCCGGGCGTGACGCGAAAGAGGTTGAGGCCGAGGGGCGTTTGTGGGTAGTGATACTGCGCGATCGAGACGAGGGAGGTGAAGCGGTTGGGATCGGGCTGCGCTGTGAGCCAGCGGTCGTCGTGCTGGACGAGGGACTCGCGGTAGCCAAAACGGAGTAAGGCTGCGCAGTCGTCGATTTCGGCGGGGAGCTTGTCGTCGGGGAGCGCAGCTTCCTGTTCGGCGACGGCGACGAACCAGGCGCGGAAGGCGGCGCGGTCCTCGGGGGAGTGAAGGTGGAGAGCGTCAGGAAGGCCGTCGTGATGGGAGTCGGAGTCGTCGGGGAGGTAGCGGACGTTGAGGGTGTAGCGATGGTCGCGCCAGGTGAAGTGGAGCTGCGCGGGGCCGGGCAGGACTGGGGCGCGGGCGATCGCAAGGACGAAGTTGTTGGCTTCAGGCGCGAAGTGGAGTTCGGGCGAGGGCGATTCGATGTTGGCTGGCGCGAGGGCGCGGCCACTCTGGCGGGCGATGGTGGTGACGGTGTGCGTGCGGCCGTCGGCGGGGAGGAGGACGGTGGTGCGCGGGAAGATGAGATGGTCGCGGGCGCAGCCGGTCAGGAGAAGGAGAGGGATGAGCAGGATCGCCGCAGGTTTGGGGTGCTGACTCGGGCCAGTGGGGGCGGCTTTCATGCTGGGGGGATTATAGGAGGGGTGCGGAGGGCTATTTCCGATATGTTGGTCATCCAACCGCAAGACATCATTTCCGTTGCTTGACCATCGTTCCACTCGGCGCGTGGCAGTTGTCGGCTGGAATCGATTGCATCGGCAAGGTCGTTTCCTTGCCGTCGCGCCACACTCGAAAGGTCCTGTCGAACGAGCCGTCCTCGTCTTGAGATTCGATTCGGATGGGTGAGAGAACCTGGTTTACCCATTGATACCATCCGGCTTCGTACATACAACCCGCTGCGCCGATGTTTACGTAGGTCTTAACGAGCTTCGTTCGGCAGTCGACGCCTGCGTACGCTAACTCTTTGAACGGGCGGTATTCGACGAATTGCCGCCTCGCGGCGTCAAATCGATAGAGCCGGTACCAGGTATCCCCGTGGACGCCGACAGAATTCCGCACCAGCAAATCCTTATACCCATCACAATCCACATCTTCGAGAGTCATGGGATCCCCCGGTGCGAAATCAATCGGCCCGTCATCTTCGTCATCGAATTGGATCGTCTGCACCAGCTTCTCCGCGCTGCGGATTTCGATCGATGTGATCTGTTTAGACTCGTTATCCTCCAGGGTATCGCCTTCGACGATCGTGAATTCAAATAGAGGCATGGAGTGGTGAACGATGCCCGAATAGTGCTTCGTCGAAGCCCCAGTCGCGGTCGCCACCGCAAGAATCAATGGCACCAACCAGCTCGCACGAATCTACACAGCAACGAGACTAAATCGAAATCTCCTCGGGATGTTGGCAACCGGGAGCTCTTCGCTCGAGTGTCCGGATCAGGCAATACAAGGTTCTGCACTCGCCCGTGAGCTCAGGATGACAAGGACCGGAGTTGTTCACAGGCGATGGCGGCCTGGCCGAGGGAGATGCCGCCGTCGTTGGCGGGGACTTCGCGGTGGGAGAAGACTTCAAATCCGTCACTGCGCAGGGTGTCGAGGCAACCCTCGAGGAGCAGGGCGTTCTGGAAGCATCCGCCGCTGAGGCAGACGCGGTTGAGTTGAAAGTCCGCGCGCATGCGGCGGCAGACTTCGGCGATGACAGCAACGAGCGTTGCGTGGAAGCGGGCGGCGAGACGAGTCTGCGGCTCTCCAGCTTCGACGCCGGCGAGAATCTGGTGGATCATCGGGCGCAGTTCGATGTCCATCGGAGACTTAGTGATAAGGGAGAACTCGTAGGGATCGGTTGAAGAATATTCGGTGGCGGCAGCTTCCAGCATCATGGCCGCCTGGCCTTCGAAGGAGACGGTGTGGCGGAGGCCGATGAGGGAGGCGACCGCGTCGAAGAGGCGCCCGGCGGAGGACGTCGGGATGGTGTTGATCTTCTTCGCCAGCATCGTGTCGACGACGCGGAGTCGCTCGGGGGCAGCCATCGCGCGCCAGCGTGGATCGTCGGGGATCGCGCCGAAGGTGTCGAGGAGGTAGCTGCGGGCGACGCGCCAGGGTTCACGGACGCCGGAGTCGCCGCCGGGGAGGAGCACGGGGCGCAGGCGGGCGTAGCGCTCGAAGCCGAGGTAGCCGGCGGCTAAAAATTCTCCGCCCCAGATGGTGCCATCGGTGCCGAAGCCGGTGCCGTCCCAGGCGACGCCGATGACCTGGCCGTCGATCTGATGTTCGGCCATGCAGCTGGCGATGTGGGCGTGGTGGTGCTGCACGCCGATCTTCTTGAGGTTCGGCAGGCCGAGCGCGAACTGGCTGCTGAGGTAGCCCGGGTGCAGGTCGTAAGCGACCGCGGTGGGCGTGACATGGAAGAGGCGCGCCATGCGCTCGAGCGTCTCCTGAAAGAAGCGAAGGGTTTCGAAGTTTTCGAGATCCCCGAGGTGCTGGCTGGGGATCGCGAAGCCGGCGCGGGTGAGGCAGAGCGTGTTCTTTTGCTGGGCTCCGCAGGCGAGGACTTCGGCTTCGCCGCGGCCGAGGAAGACAGGCTGCGGGGCGTAGCCGCGCGCGCGGCGGATCGGCATCGTCCGTGCGGATACAACGCGGACGACGGAGTCGTCGACGCGGGTGTGAATGCGGCGGTTGTGGTGGACGAAGGCGTCGGCGATGCCGGCGAGGCGTTCTTCCGCTTCCGCATTGTCAATGACGATGGGTTCTTCGCTGATGTTGCCGCTGGTCATGATGAGCGCGGGCTCGGTGTTCCAGCGCTCGCGCAGGATGCGGAAGAGGAGGTCATGCATAGGGGTGCAGGGAAGCATGACTCCCGTCGCGGGATTACCGGGCGAGACGGCTTCAGCGAGATTCACATCAGGCCGGCGGCGCAGCAGGACGATGGGGCGTTCGCGGCTGATGAGGGCGGCGCATTCTTGTGGCGAGACGAAGCAGAGGGACTCGGCGATGGCTTCGTCGGCGACCATGATGGCGAAGGGCTTTTCGCTGCGGTGCTTGCGGCGGCGNNCCGCAGACGGGGCAGGCGTTAGGCTGGGCGTGGAAGCGCCGGTTCTCCGGATCCTTGTACTCGCGAAGGCAGTCCGGGCACATGGAGAATTCCGCCATGGTGGTCATGGGCCGGTCGTAGGGGACGTCGAGGATGATGCTGTAGCGCGGACCGCAGTTGGTGCAGTTGGTGAAGGGGTAGTCGTAGCGGCGATTGACGGGCGAGCGGGTGTCGGCGAGGCAGGCATCGCAGATGGAGATGTCGGGGGGAACGAGGGCGAAGGCGGATCCGGCGGCGTCACTCTCATGAATGGAGAAGGCACTGTCGCCGGTGACAGGGATTTCAGTACGAAGAACCTGGGCGATGCGGACCAGCGGCGGGGCTTGGGCGGAAAGAGCAGCGACAAAGGCTTCGACCGTGGCCGGGTCGCCTTCGATCTCGATGAAGACGCCGCGCGGCGAGTTGAGGACGAAGCCGACGAGGGCGTGGCGGCGCGCAAGGTTATAGACGTAGGGGCGAAAGCCGACGCCCTGCACGACGCCGCGAATTTGTAACTGCAGGCGGATTGTTTGGCTTGCGGGAATCGCCGGTCTCTCCCCTGAGCGTGCTCAGAAACCCAGACGATCATCCTTTCACAGACGATTCCCGTTGCGCATTGCGGTGCGCAAGCCGCGGATCAGGCGGCCTGGACGAACTCGAGCTCGAGGGTGATGTGGACTTCTTCGCCGACGAGGACGCCGCCGGTCTCGAGTGCGGTATTGAAGGTGAGGCCGTAGTCGCGGCGGTCGATCTTTGTCGTCGCGTTGACGCCAATGCGGGTGTTGCCCCAGGGATCCTTGATCGGCGGGGTGGGACCTTCGATTTCGAACTCGACTTCTTTTGTGACGCCGTGAATGGTCAACGGGCCGGAGACGGCGATGGCTCCAGTCGATTGGCGCGTGACTCGGGACGAACGGAATGTCATGGTGGGGAATTTCTCGACGTCGAAGAAGTCGGGGCTCTTGAGGTGGGTATCGCGCTGCGGATCGCGGGTGTCGATGGTGGCGATATCGACGGAGGCCTCGACGTGGGATTGGCTGATGTTGTTGGGGTCGTAGATGAGCTTGCCGGTGACGCCGGTGAAGCGGCCGCGAACGTTGGCGATCATCATGTGCTTTACGCGGAACTCGGCGTTGGAGTGGACCGGGTCAATGGTCCAGGTGGTGGTAACAGCGGGGGCAGTGGCGGATGCGCTCATGGGGTGAAGACTCCTCCTGTGGAGTGGATGCGGGGAAGAGATATTCGTTGCAACAAATGTGTGTGTAAAAACTGAGCGCGGAAAACCGGTCAGCCAAGAAGCGGTCAGCGGAAGCGCGGCCTGCAGAAAGGCGACGGGGACATCGAAACAAAAAAGCCCGAATAGACAGCGGAAAAGCGATCAGAAGACGAGCGGCAGAATCAGGCTTCCGGGCGGGCCGCGAGCAGCAGCCTGGAGAGCTGGCGGAGCTGGTTTTGGCTGAGATGGCAGAGCTGGCGGCGGTGGAGTCCGCAGACGAGCGGATCGAGGCGCGCGAGCAGCGCGAGCCCCGCAGGGCTAATGCGGACAAGGACTTTGCGGCGATCGGGATCTTCTCGGCAGCGCCCGATGAGCCCGCGTTTTTCGAGTCGGTCGAGAAGGCGGGTGATGTCGGGATCGCGGGAGATCATGCGGCAGGCGATTTCGCCACAGAGCAGGCCTTCGGAGGCCCCGCGCAGGATGCGGAGGACGTTGTACTGATTCGAGGAGAGATCGTGTTCTTTGAGGAGGAAACCGGGGCCGCGAGCGAGCTGGTCGGCGGTGCGCATGAGTTCAACGAAGACGGCTTCCTGGGGACAGGGAGTCTGTTTCTTGGGGTCGGATACACGGGCCATACACATCCACGATGGTCGTTACAACGGATAAGTGTCAAAAAGGCGCCGGCAGCCGGTTGCTGGTATCTAAAAGCCGGTCAGCTAAAAAGAGGTTAGCTGTAAAGCGATCAGTTAACAGGCCCTTAGCAAAAAAACTAGCAAAGAGACGAGCGGAAAGGCGAGCAGAACTCCGAGCGCCAGGACGAGCGCTGAGCGCCAGGGAAGCGGCTCGCCGGTCAGGAGAATGCGAGCTGGTCGCCTGGCTGGATATTGAAGTGATGGATCTGGCCGGGAGCGAGCTCGAGAACGCTGCTGGTTTTGAAGCTGACCTCGGTGACGCGCCACGGGGGAAGGCGCTGCCAGGTTTTGAGGACGCGGAGGTCTTTGTCGAGGGCGACGACGTCGATGGCGAAGCGCATCCACATGGTGTGGACGCCGGAGGAGGGACGGATGAGCAGGCCGGCGCCATCGTCGAGGGAGGATTTTCCGAGAAGGCCGACCAGCCGGGTAAGAAACGTGTCAGCGAGGCCGATGCGCGAGCCGATGGTAACGGCCTTCTTCGGAATGGAGACAGTGAGATATTGCATGGGGCCGCCTGTTCCGCCGGATTGCAGGGCGGTCTACCGCTTTTAAGGGCGAGGAATTCCCAGGGCGAGCAACACAGGTGTTCGCGTGGGAGAATCCGCTCGGCAGAATGCCGGGTTCCGGTCCTGACGAACGGGGTCAGGACGCCAGGGTTGCGGGCATAGAGTCAGGCCGTCCGCTTTCTGCGCAGGACGATCGCGCCGAAAACAAGGACCGCCAGTGCACCGGCGACCGCACGAATCATCAGAGATCCACCCATGGCTTTCTCCTTTCCCGGCGCAAGCCGTCATTCAGGACCGGATTGAGTGAGATACAAGCTTACGCAGACCTCTGCTTCCTTCTGCGCAGGACGATGAGGCTGACGACGATGACAGCCAGGGTAAGCGCAACAACGCGAACGATCATGCTGGACTCCATGTGAATCTCCTTTCCGGTGCACTACCCGACGAGCGGGCGGACACACATTTTCAGCAAGCTCACGAACCCCAGGGCTACTTCAGGCTGCTGCTCAGAGTGAGGATGGCCGGAGCCAGCAGCACAATGAACAGGCAGGGAAAGATGAAGAAAACCAGGGGGAACAAAATCTTGATCTTGGTCTTGGCCGCCGCTTCCTCGGCGCGCTGNNGTGCCGAAGCGGTCGGTCTGCTGGAGCATGGTCACGAGGGACTTGAATTCCTCCAGCTGCGTGCGTTCGGCCAAACTCTCCCATGCATCGAGACGGGGCTTGCCGGCGCGCTGCTCGAGGTTGACCTGATTGAATTCCTCGTTCAGTTCGGGATAGCTGACGGCGATCTCCTGGCCGATGCGGAGGAGAGCCTGATCGAGGCCGAGCCCGGCTTCGACGCAGATCACGAGCAGGTCGATGGCGTCGGGGATGCCTTTCTGGATCTTCTTCTGGCGGCGCTTGACGGCGCGAGTGAGCCAGATATCGGGCAGCAGATAGCCGACGGCGGCGAGCGACAGGCACCAGAAGGCGGTGTTGGTGTGGATGAAGCTGCCGCCGATGGCGCCGGCCGCAGGACCGACGAAGCGGGCGGTGAAGTAGAGATCAAGCTGGCTGCCGCCTTTGAGGCCGGCGCTGACGAAACGCTGGCGGAGCTTCTCGTCTTCGGAGAGGCCGAGGCGGGCGCGGAAGGCGCGGGCCATGGAGAGCAGCTTGTCCTTCAGGACTTCCTTGCTGCTGACGGTGCGCTTGTCGGGCCGCTCGCTGGTGACCACGTCGAGGATGCGGCGGGCCTGCTGCGAGGGACGCAGGAGAAAAGGCGCGCAGAGCAGCGTGATCACGAAGAAGACCGTGAAGGAGAGCGCAATGTAGAAGAAGACCATCATGGCGGCGAGTCTCTCTCTAAACGTCGATGGAGTTGATGATGCGGTTGATGACGAAGCCCCCGAGCAGGATGAGGCCGCCGCACAGCATGAGCAGCTTATGTCCGACGGGATCCTTCAGCAGGGGTTTGGAGTAGCCCGGATCCATGATGTTGATCATGACCATGACGACGACCGGGAGCAGGGTGAGAATCCAGCCGGTCATGCGGCCCTGAGCAGTCTGAGTGCGAATTTCGCCCTGGATCCGCTGGCGTTCGCGGATGACGTGGGTAGTGCGATCGAGGACTTCGACCAGGTTGCCGCCGGTTTCGCGCTGGACCACGATGGCGGTGACGAGGACGCGAAGATCCGGTGACGGCATGCGATCGATGAGCTGCATCAGGGCATCGCGCAGAGGAAGACCGAAGTTCTGCTGGCGGAAGACCTCAGCGAATTCCGAACCCGCGGGCTCCGGTGCGCCCTGCGCCATAATTTCGATGGCGGCGGCGGTAGAGTGTCCGGCACGAAGCGAGCGGGCCATCATATCGATCGCGTGGGGCAGAGCTTTGTCGAATGCGCTGAGGCGGCGATAGCGGAGGAAGGCGACGCGCGCCCATGGCAGCGTGGCACAACCCCCGGCGACCCCGAGTTCGACGCCGAAGATCGGCGCGAAGAACATGGTGATGACGAAGCCGATGCCCGCGGCGGCAGCGGTCTGCACCAGCAGGGCCGAGGCAGTGGTGTCGAGGGCCGCCTGCGATATCCACTTCTGCAGGGAGGCCATCGACACATATTTGCCAAGAGTCTGGCCGATCCAGTCAAAGCGGCTGGTGGCGGTTTTGCGCAGCAGTTCGCTGGCTTCGAGGGACGCGGTGGAGACGCCCGCTACTTTATCGGCGGTGACCGCGGCGAGGCGGGCCGAGACCGTCTTGTCGATCCTGGTGGGAGCCGTGGCAAAGCTGACCACCCCGAAGGTGATCAGCAGGACGGCGAAGAAGCTGGACGCGATGAGAATCATGAGCGATAGCCCTTACACTTCCATCGAGTGGTCGACGAGGCCGGCGGGAATGGGAATACCGGCGGCCTTCAGACGTTCTGTGAATTTGGGCACGATGCCGGTGGAGCGGAACCGTCCCTTGACTTTGCCGGTGTCGCTAACGCCTTCCTTTTCGAAGACAAAAATGTCCTGCATGCTGATGACGTCGCTGTAGGCGCCGGTCAGCTCGGAGATGTGCGTGATGCGGCGGGTGCCGTCGCTCATACGCGCCGCCTGCACGATGAGGTGGATGGCGGAGGCGATCTGGAGGCGGATGGCCTTTTCCGGGAGACGGATGTCGCCCATCATGCACATGGTTTCCATACGGGCCAGAGCGTCGCGCGGGGTATTGGCGTGAACGGTGGTGAGGGAGCCGTCGTGGCCGGTGTTCATAGCCTGCAGCATGTCCATGGCCTCTTCGCCGCGGCACTCGCCGAGGACGATGCGGTCAGGGCGCATACGGAGGGCGTTGATGACCAGCTCGCGCTGGCGAATGGCGCCCTTGCCTTCGACGTTNNTCTTTCTCCGAGATAAAGCTGGAGAGCGCGTTGAGAAGCGTGGTTTTGCCGGAGCCGGTGCCGCCGGAAATCACGATGTTCATCCGGGCCTGCACAGCGGCGCGCAGCATATCGAGCATCGGGTTGGTCAGCGCCTTGTTCTGGATCAGTCTCTCTGCCGTGAGCGGGTTGGTACCGAAACGGCGGATGGAGAGGATGGGGCCGTCGATGGCCAGGGGGGGGATGATGGCGTTGACGCGGGAGCCGTCCTTGAGGCGGGCGTCGACCATCGGCGTCGATTCGTCGACACGCCGGCCGACGGCGGACACGATCTTGTCGATGACCTGCAGCAGGTGGCGGTTGTCGCGGAAGGAGACGCTGGTGCGGCTGAGCTGGCCACGCCGCTCTACGTAAACCGAGTTGAAAGTGTTGACCAGGATGTCGCTGATGGTTTCGTCCTTCAGCAGTTGCTCGAGCGGGCCGAGGCCGAAGACTTCATCGAGGACTTCCTGAGCAACGCGGTCGCGCTCCGAGGAGCTGAGCGGAACTCCCTGCTCGCCGATAATCTGCTGAATGAGGGCGAAGAGCTGCTGCTGGCCGGCGCGAGTTTCCTGCGCCTCGTCGAGTTTTTCGAGGTCGAGGCGGTTGATGAGCTCGGCGTGGACGGCAGACTTGAGTTCCTGCTGTTCTTTTTCGCGCAGGGGGCGGGCGCCCGGGGTGGTGTTGCGGAGGCCGGCACCGTTGGTGCGCGGGTTGTTCGCATCAGGACGTGACTGCGTGAGGTTGAGCGTAAGATCGCTCATCGCTATTCAGTCCTTTTCTGGCCAAACAAAGCAAACCCTTTTTTGGCCGGCTGGGCTTTCGGGGTCTCGTCTCCCGTGAGGATGGAGGTCCAGCGGGAGAACTGCGTGGAGATCTCCGACTTCTTGTCGGGTCCGATGGGCTCGCCGACGTTGATGGCGCGCTGGCATTCGGTATAGGCGTTGCAGAGCCGGACTTCGACGGGGACGCGAATGGCCTTCTCGATCTGCTCGACCGCGATGGCGCCGTGAGAGGAGTAACGGTTGATGATCACGTGCAGCCTGGCGGAGGTGGACTCGTTGCGGCTGAGTCCGTCGATATACCGCGACAGGTCGCGAATGGCGCCGATGTCGGGCGTGGCGACGAGGTAGATCTGATCGGAGCGATCCATGACCGCCAGCGAAACTTCCGCGAGGCTCGTCTCGCAGTCGAGGATGATGTAGTCGTATTCGCCGCGCAGGAACTCGAGGGTGCGCTCCAGGGCGTCCGGATCCATGGTGCGGGACAGGTCGTGGGATTCCGGAGAGGAGAGGACTTCCAGCCCACAGGAGTGCCGCGCGATGAAGCCACGCAGCAGGGTGGAGTCGAGCCGGTTGACGTTGCGGATCAGCTCATCGAAGTGATAGCGGCTGCCATCGAGGCCGAGGTAGAGGCACACGTGGCCAAACTCGGGATGGTTGTCGATGAGCAGAACCTTCTTGTTTTTCTGGCGGACGAGGTAATAGGCGACCGTCACGGCGACGGTCGTGGTGCCGACGCCGCCTTTGGCGCCAAAGAAGGAGAGGATGTGTCCTGTGGAACGGCCGCGGCCGGTTTTGTCGGACCACTGGCGCTCCTGCCGGTCGAACAGGTCGGTGAGCTCGCGGGCGTCGAGCGGGTTGCGCAGAACTTCGTTGCAGCCGGCGCGCATGGCGGCCAGCAGCAGGTCGGGTTCGGTCTGGCTGGACAGGGCCGCGGCGAAGAACTTTCCGAAGAACAGGTGCTGCAGATAGCTGGCGGTTTCCGTAGCCCCCTGGGCGTCGCGATCGAAGTCGATGACGGCGATGACCAGGTCCGCGTTTTTGGCATCCGCGGAGATCGCGGGTCGGCGAACAGCGGAAACGTATTCGTCGAAGTCGTCGTGGGTCAACGACCAGCGGTGCTCTGAGGCCGACTGAACGATCTTATCGGTCAGTTCGCGCTCAAGACCGACGGTCAGCAGAGCAACCGAGAGTGTCGAATTGGAAGCCGTCTGGCTCATAGTTGAAGGGTCTTTCTTTAGTCGTGGACTGGGGCATCCTGGGGCCGGGGGTTGGGTTGCGGCTGCGGTACCGGGGTTTTCGGAGTTATTCCTTTGTCGAACTTCGGATCGTCGATAAAGGGAACGACCATCCTGGGCTGCATGACCGGGGCTTTTGGATCCTCGCTAAGAGGATCGATCAGGGTGGGCGTCACGATGAGGGCCAGTTCGGTGACCGAGCGAGTGGTTGACTTGGACTGGAACAGCTTGCCCAGAATGGGAATATCGCCGATGCCTGGAATCTTCTGCATCTGATCGATGGTGCGGTTATCGAGCAGGCCGGAGATGACGAAGCTCTGCCCGTCGCGCAGGTTGACATGGGTGTCGGCGCGGCGGGTGGAGATGGCAGGAAGGGTGTATCCGGCGATGGTGACAGCGTTGGAATAGTCGAGGGCGCTGACTTCCGGACTCACGTGTATGGAGATCGTCCCGTCCGGCTGGACGGTGGGGAGAAAATCGACCTTGACGCCGTAGTCGCGGAAGACGACGGTGATGGTGTTGACGCCGCCGATGCCGGGCTCGATGAGGGGATAGGGGAATGAACCGCCGGAGAGGAAGGAGGCCTTCTCGCCGCTGACGGTGGTGATGGTGGGTTCGGCCAGGATCTGAAGGATTTGGTCATTGATCAGGGCCTGGACGGCGACGCCGACACCGAGTTTGCTGTTGAAATAGAACAGGTTGAGCAGTTGGCTGAGCTCGAGCAGGGAAGAGACCGCAGCCCCGCCGGAAGTGGTGGTGCTACCGGTTCCGGTGGAGGTGGTGGTGCTGTTGGAAGCCGTCACGGTACCGAACTGCGAGGTGGTGGAGTTGAAGGTGTGGGCTCCGTTGTTGCCGAAGAAATTGAAACCCAGCTGCTCGGCGCGGGAACGGTCGATTTCGACCACGCGCACCTTGAGCTTGACCTGTGGCGTGCGGGGGGCGGCAACGACGAGGGAATTGGCGACGTCCTTGGAGTAGAGACTGGCGAGCTTGAAAGCGGCATCGCTGGTTGCGGTGTTCGAAACTGTGCCGGCAAGGGTCACTTCGGCGCCGTGGCCTTCCACCTTGATGTTGTCGGAGGGAAAGGCGTCCTTAATGGCTTTGTTCAGGCCAGTGACGTCCAGATCGGTATTGATGAGATAGGAGTGCGAGGCGCCGGTTTCATCCCACAGCACGACGCTGGCAACTCCGGGGGTCTTGGCGGTGACGACAATCTGCCGGGGGCTGGAGGTAAAGGAATCCAGCACATCGGGGTTGCTGACATAGACGCGGCGGATGCGGCTGTCGGTGTTGACGAACATGGAGCGTCCGACGAGCAGGTGCAGGGGCTCACCGACGACCTGGGCGCTGGTGCTCATGTCGCCGACAAAAGGGACAGGAGCGGCTGCCACGAGGGCGTTGGTCTGGGCTCCGGCGCCCGAAGATCCGGCGGCGAGTGCAGCCACGAGCAGAGCCGGGGAGAAAGATCGAATTGTGCGCATTCTGCTAGTCATGGTTGGCCTCAGTAGAAACTTGCCGTGGAGCGCTTATCGCCCAGCATGGTTTCGACGACCCACGGTTTCGGAGCCGGGTGGTCCGCTCGGGGCCGTGGCGCCGGTATTCCGGGCTGCGATTTGGACGGCAATGCGGCCAGCGCATCGAGATTGACCGGCGGAGCGACCGCCTGTTTGTGGTCGCCGCCATTGCGCAGGACGAAGTGAATTGTGCCCTTCTCGCTGGCGAGGGTGGCTTTTTCGGCGTCCTCGGGCGCGAGCAGGAGGGTGACAACGTCGACCGAAACAGGCTTGCCGGACGGATCGGGCTGGACCTGATGGCCGGCGGCGAGAACCTCGACATCCTGGAGCACAGTCGCGGTGGACGGCTGCGGATGGTCCTGATCCGTGTAGGTGACGAGGACGTCGACGTGGGTACCGGGCATGAGGAAACCGGCAACGCCGACGACTTCGTCNNGCGAGCTGGCGATCGAGGATAGGCTGGCCGGCGGAAAGCGGATAGAGGATGGCACGCCCCACGACATCGTCGACTTTCATGAAGCTGCCGTCCAGAGGATGGTCCTTGGGCCAGTTGATCATGTTGACGTCTTCGCGGCGGATGACTTCGCCGGGATCGAGGGCTCGGGCCGCAGCCACATACTGGTTGGGCGGCACGACAACGACACGGGAGGCGTGGGCAACTCTGCGGCTGAGCCAGAACGTAAAGAGGCCGGAGATCACCAGGGCAACGACAAGAGCAAGCATCAGGCGGCGGGCCATATCAGATCACCTTTGCAACGCCGTAAGGAAGAGCGTCGTCGCCGTGCCCGCGGCAACAGCCAGGGCATAGGGAAGGCGCAGCGTCCTCGCATTCGCGACATTCAGTTGAGGGTGAGGGGCAAGGCCTTCGAAGCGATGGTGCAGAGCAATGGCACCGACGTTTCGAACGGTCTCCCGGAGGCGGCCGCGCCAGACGGCAAGCCCGACAGCCATGACACCGCCGGCAAGGGCGGTGAGGATCAGCAACCAGGGAACCAGGGGCATTCCGGCGATGGCGGCGACTGCTGTGATCAGCTTGACGTCGCCGGCGCCCATACCGCCTGCCAGCCAGAAGATGAGGAACAGGACACCGCAGATGAGCCCGGCAAGAGCAGCGAGAGCCATTTGCTTCCAGCCGCCGAGAGCGAGGTGCAGGAGCAGACCGAGAAGAATTCCGGGAAGGGTAATAAAGTTCGGAATCCGGCGGCTGCGGACGTCAAAGACGGATCCGGCCAGAGCACAAACCAGCGCGACAGCCGGACACAGCCACTCCGTAAGATGACTCGACATGCGATGACCCCGAGACGCGCTGTCCCCCTCATCGGCGGGCAGAGCAGGAATGTTGATCCGCTCCGCGGCCCGAAACCGGGTGAGGCAATCCGGTGCGGCGGATACAGATGGAGGAAGGAACGAGCGATGTGGAGGGAAGAACGTCCTGGGGCACTTGCTCCGGGGCCGTTAGCCGGCACATCGCGCCGCGGCATCCCGGCCTGGGTTCCGCAGGGGAGCTGCCAGGAAATCCACGCGATGCTGCGTCGTCCTTCAGTTCGTTTCCAGGCGGGCAGGCCGGTTGCTGCATGCCGAAACCGGGAAAGGGTTGCAGGTGAGCCGCCACGCCGATGCAATCACGGTTCGAAATTTTGCCGCAGAGGTCGGGTGGTCGCGACCGGAGGCGGGTGAGCCTCGGGTCGCGACCGAATCCTGCAGATCGGTTCAGGCCGAGCAGAACGAGAGCGGGCCTGCGCCGTACCACCAACCAGAGACCGGCAAAACAAAAACCGTCAGAACATCAGTGATGGTTACAGGCTGTTGCCGATGGAGTTGAATTCGTTGGAAATCTTGTTGCTGAGAGAGCCCATCGCGACGATGGCGCCCAGAGCGATGAGGGCAGCGATCAGCGCGTATTCGATCAGGTCCTGGCCGGACTCATCGTTCATCAGGTTCTTGAAAAGCAGTTTCATTACCGTTCTCCTTGTGAAGTGGCGGCGCGGTCATCCATGATGGACACCCCGGACCGCGCTGTTGGTGGTGATTGTTGTCACATTGCTCCGGAAGGGTACNNGACTTCAGAGGCTGTTTCCGATGGCATTGAACTCGTTCGAAATCTTGTTGGTCAGGCCTTTCATTGCGGCGATGGAGGCAACCGCGATGAGGGCTGCGATCAGGGCGTACTCGATGAGATCCTGACCGGATTCGTCGTACAGCAGACTTCTCAGGAGCTGTGAAGACCTGTGCATTTTTCCTCTGCTGGTTTTTTGCAGGTCATCCGTCGTGCGAAGACGAGCCTGCTGTTTGTAATCTCTGTTGCCATGTTGCAATGGAGTACCCGCGCCAGCAATGCTCAGGAAGTGTTACCGATTGCTACTTTCGGTGCTTACTGTTGCCGCGAATGGGGCGATACGGTCAGGACGAAGCTTTCGCCGGAGCCGGCCCGCGAGGAAATTTCTCCAACGAGGCGAACACGATCTTCCGGTTCCGCCGCGGTCAGATCTTCTTGCCGATCTGCTTGTGGTCTTTCGTGAGTTTCTTGCCGAAGTTGTGCATCGTCAGGATGACCCCCAGCGCGATGAGCGCCGCGAGCAGAACGAACTCGATGGCGCCCGCGGCGGCGTCATCGTTCAGGAACTCCTGAACGGCTCTTTGGTAATGATCATTCGTTTCTCGGCCCCGGCCGGAGTGGCGCTGTCCCTGTCGCGTGAACCCGGACAAT
The DNA here is from genome assembly GCA_003152595.1 of Acidobacterium sp. Classification (GTDB taxonomy): domain Bacteria; phylum Acidobacteriota; class Terriglobia; order Terriglobales; family Acidobacteriaceae; genus Palsa-343. The sequence goes on along the minus strand of PMAM01000353.1, from coordinate 31,061 downwards.
GGATCGGCTTCAGGCGATCAGCGGTAATCAACTGCGGAGACGAACATTACCCCCGGCCAGTACCGGAAGCAGGCTCCCTTGCGGGAGGGGCCAGGATCTGCGGCGAAATCGTCTCGGGAGGGCCGACCTTTTTCGGCGCAGTTTTGAGCGCTCGGGTGATCCCACTTTCGGGGCAGGCGCGGACGGCGGTGGTATCACGGTCTGGCGCTGGGGTATCGACGGCCATCTCCTCCAGCACGATCATCGTGAGGGAACTTCTTTCACTGCAACCTGCAGCCCCTGCGCAGGATGAGGACCCCGGGGCGAAGCGATCAGCGAGCGTCCGTTGACGAACGCCGAAAGCGGGCAGCGGTCTGCAACTTCAGAGGAGCATCGCATTGCAGCGGAGCAAGCCGAAAACATCCCGCGCGGACCAGGTGGCACGGGCGGTTCTGATTGGGTTGTTGTGCTCCGTTTCCGCGTTCATCTGCATGCGCGGAGCCGTCGAAGCCGTCACCGATCCGGATGTTGGGTGGCATCTGAGCACCGCGCAATGGATTCTCCAGCATCATGCTTTTCCGCACGTCGATCCGTTCTCGCGCGTTGCCGGCGGCAGCCCCTGGCAGGCGTACAGCTGGCTGTTCGACCTGATCCTGCTGAAGGTCTACACGTGGATGAACCTGCGCGGCCTGCTGGTGTTCACGGCGGCGATGATGACGCTGACCGGGGCGACCGTGTACCACATGCTCAGCCGTCTGCAGGCCGACTTCACGCAGAGAGCGATGCTGACCGTGGCGGTGATGTTCTGCCTCTCGCAGCTGAGCACGCCGCGGCCGTGGCTGTTCACCGTTCTCTTTTTTGCCATTGAGATGGACATCCTGATGCACGCGCGGCAGCAGGGGCGGAGCCGCGAGTTGCTGTGGCTGCCGCCGCTGTTCGCGCTGTGGGCCAACATTCACATCCAGTTTGTCGATGGGCTGCTGGTGCTGGGGATTGCGGCAGCGGAGCCGATCCTGCAGCGCTGGTGGAAGTCCGGGATTCGGCCGGCGCCGGCGCGCACGCTGTGGCTGATCTTTGCTGCGTGCGTTGCGGCCGCGTGCCTGAATCCCTACGGCCCGGGCATCTACAAAATCGCGTGGCAGCTGGGCTCGCAGCCCGGAGTTCTGGATACGGTCACCGAGATGAAGGCGTTGTCCTTCCGCGCTCCCGGCGACTTCGTCCTGCTGTTTCTGGCTTTGGGCGCCACGGGAGTGCTGTTCCGCTACCGGCGGCTGAATCCCTTCGAAACCATCATGCTCGCGCTGGCGGCGGTGCTGTCGTTCCGGTCGGGACGAGACCTGTGGGTGATGGCGATTACCGCGGGAGCGATTCTGGCGGTGGGAATTCC
>PMAM01000353.1:8319-29685 GCA_003152595.1 Acidobacterium sp. | reverse complement strand
TGAAGGATCGCCACTACAGCGGAGCGTTGTTCAACACCTACGACTGGGGCGGATACCTGATCTGGAATTTGCGGGAGCAGGTAAGCATCGATGGACGCGCCGCGCTCTACGGGGATCAGGCCATCACGCGCTCGCGCAATACGTGGGCCGGAGGCCCGCAGTGGGCATCGGACCCGGATTTGCGATCGGCCGGTGTGGTGGTTGCGCCGGAAGATGCCGCGCTGACCCAGTTGCTGCGCGCGGATCCGCATTTTGCGCTGGTCTACGAAGACAAGGTGGCCGCCGTGTTTCTCGCGCATGATGGAGCCCGGAGCACGCAGCAGAATATGGCAGAGCTGGGCGGACCCGCGTCACGGGACAAGTAACTGCGGTAACTCCGCCTTCTTTCGGGAAGCGACGTGCAGTGGACAGCGCCCGGACAAAGTGTCGCAAATCAATGCAATTCAACCCCGGAATTACTGGGGTGAGTAATTAGAGTGACTTACCGAGAGGGAATTCGGTACCACGAAGTAGCCATTGAGTCCCTCGCTCTCTGCACTACTCTTGAGTGAGAGCTTCCCTTACTGATTGCACAGGAGCGGCACGCAGGCTTTCGCCGGCCGCGGCTGCGAGTGCGCCGGGGATTGAAGCGGATTTTCTGAGGAGTTACGAGCGCGAATGACCACCAGGGGAACCAGCCAGCAAGCGGATGCAGGATTTCGGAATCGGCTTGAGCGCTCAAAGGAACGAGCGAGGGTGAGAGCGACAGCAGGGATGCAACGCTGCTGCCGCGGAGAAGAAGGTTCGACCGTGGCTGAGATGGCGCTGGTGCTTCCCATCCTGCTGGGGGTTCTCACCGGAATTTTCTCCTTTGGCGTGGGTCTGAATCAATATATGGTTCTGACCAACGCGGTGAACAACGGAGCGCGCGCCTTTGCCATGAGCGCGCCAGCCAACGATGGAGGGACGTCCATCATGGACAGCGGAGACCCCTGTAAATATGCAGCGCAGACGGTTCAGGCCTCTGCCGGGAATCTCAGCAGTTCAAATATCACTTACACGATTACTTACACAGTGAATTCCACGTCGGCGGTCACGACCTACACGGGCACGGGATCGTCGTTGCCTTCCTGTGCCGCCCTCGCGATGCACCAGCTGGATTTCGTGCAGGTCAAGGCCGTTTATCCGATAACTCCGGCGCTGTACGGATGGGCGAATAAGTCACTGAGCCTGACAGCTCTGAGTACGGAGATGGTCCAGTAACTGAGGGGTTGTTGGGCCAGGGTTTGTTACGGGTCCGGAATTCGAAAAGCGGACCCAGGAGAATACGATGCGCGAACGGAAAATGAAGTCACCTCGAGTGGTTTCGCCGCTAGCTGTGCGGCGGGCACGGCGATCGGGAAAGAACCTCCTGATCGCGCGACTGGTCATGGCGGACGAAGGGGGGCAGGTCCTGCCCTGGGTCGTGGTGATGCTGCTGACGGTCCTGGGAGTCGCAGCGCTTGTGGTGGACTGCGGCCGCGCGATGGTCATCCAGCGCGAACTGCAGAACGCGACCGACGCGGCAGCCCTCGCCGCGGCACAGATGGTTCAGGGCACGAGCACGTCCTACACGGGCTACGCGACCGGCTTCGAATCCAAGAACGATGTCTATCCCGGGCTGACGATCAGCAGTTCGACGACAACGCCTCTGTGTTTGTCGACGGTTTCCGGATGGGGCTATCCCTGCACACTCAGCAGTGGAACGGTCACCATCCCTAACGCTATCCTGGTAACGCAGACCGCATCGGTTCCGACGATGTTCGCGGGGGTTCTGGGCAAGAGCAGCCTGAGTCTGAGCGCAACCTCGACGGCGACCAAAGGCCGGCCGAAGCCGTACAACATTGCTCTGATTGTGGACTCGACGCTGTCGATGAGTGAGACGGACTCCAACTGCAATGGTGTGACGCAGGAACAGTGTGCACTCACCGGCGTCCAGCAACTGCTGGGAAGACTGGACACGAGCTACGATCACGTGGCGCTGTTCACGTTCCCGAACGTAGTGGTGGGCAGCCATGCAACGGCTGGGGTTGGAATCACGACCAGCGGGACCAGCACGACGTTCGGCTGCACCACCTCGCCTGTGCCCTCCAGCTACAACAGCATCGCGTATTACCACGACAGCAGCTTTGGCTATTCACCGGTGCTGTACAGCATCAACACAAGCAACGGAAACGACAATGACGGGAACTTTTCCCCGTCTCAGCAGAAGCATTACCAGCCACCGTACCCGGGAATCGCCTGGGCGATGCCGTACACGTTCCCTCCCAAACCGACCGACGCGACGGGCTACTCGATCCCGACCGGCTCGGATGCTCCAAGCTACCAGGTCACTCCATTCGTCGAGGACTATAACGACGGCTCGGGCAATTTGCAGACCAGTTCGGTGCTGGCGCAGGCGGCTGGCGGCAAGAGCGGCTGCAACGGTATCGCGCCGTCCAGCTACGACGGCGACTTCGGCACCTATTATGCCGGTGCAATCTATGCGGCGCAGGCGGCTCTGTTGAAGGAGCAGGCCAGCCACACCAACTCCTACAACGTCATGATCATCCTGGGTGACGGCAATTCAACCTCGCCGCAGACTTGGGGACCGATGTATTCGATGCCCGATACCGATGCTCACGCGGAATACACCTATTCCGCCAGTCAATCGCTGGCCAACGGTTATACCTACCCGGCCGCCTATCTGAATGCTTCCAGCGGCGGGTCTTATCCGTCATGGGTGGGCGAGTGCGGGCAGGCGGTGGATGCTGCGCAGTACGCGGCAACCTACTCCTCGGGGAGTACGAGCAATAATACGCAGGTGTTCGCCATCGCTTACGGCTCGCCAACCACGTCCAGTTCGGCCAACTGCGCCAGCGATCGCAGCGGGGGCTCGCACACGAACATCACCCCCTGCCAGGCACTGCAGCAGATGGCGACGCAGGACGGCAATAGCCCATCTGCGTACTTCTACAGTGACTGGGCGGCACAGGGCGGAAGCCAGAGCAGCGGCTGCCAGGCCAACAGCGATAACTCAGGAACCACGGCGATCAGCGATATCTACGAGGCCATCGTGGCGAAGCTGACCAGCGCACGATTAATTCCGAACGGTACAACATAAAACAATAACAACAGTGAGGCAGATGCGACGGGGCCGGGGAGGAACACTCTCCGGCCCTTCCCTTTGTACCGGGTGATCGCGGATGCGGATTTGAGCCCAGCCGCGGCGGATGCAGAATGCTTGACAATCCGTATCGAGCCTGCGGAGAATGACTTCTTTGCAGGTTCGCGCTGAGGGATCGTGTCCCTTCTTGCGGAATGGAAGAGCGCCGGCGATGGGAATTGCTGAACGGTTCAGGCTGGACGGAAAGACGGCTCTGGTGACAGGGGCGGCCAGCGGGCTGGGTGCGGCCATCGCGCTCGCACTGGCCGATGCAGGCGCGGCCGTGGCCTGCCATGGGAATCGGCGTCCGGCGGAAGGGACGGCGCGAAAGATTCGGGAGCTGGGCCGCGAAGGCCGAAGTTTTTCCGCCGACCTGAGCGCCGACGAAGGGGCCGACAAGCTCTTCTCCGATGTAGCCGCGGCCATGGGCGCGCCGGACATTCTGGTGAACAACGCGGGCATGATTCACCGCGAGGCGGCTGCCGATCACGATCTGCATGCGTGGAAGCAGGTGCTGCAGGTGAATCTGACCAGCGCGTTTCGGCTGTGCCAGCTGGCCGGCGGCAAAATGCTCGAGCGTCAGCGCGGCAAGATCGTCAACATTGCCTCGATGATGGCCTTCCAGGGCGGGATTCGCATTGCGGCCTACACCGCGTCGAAGGGCGGCATCGCGCAGCTGACCAAAGCGCTGGCCAATGAGTGGGCGGCGCGCAACGTGCAGGTGAACGCGATTGCGCCCGGATATTTTCGGACCGAGAATACCTCGGCCCTGCAGCAGGATGAGACGCGGAACCGCCAGATCCTGGAGCGGATTCCTGCGGGAAGGTGGGGCGACCCGGAAGATCTGGCCGGAGCGGCGATTTTTCTGGCCTCGCCGGCGAGCAATTATGTAACCGGCACGGTGCTGGTGGTGGATGGCGGATGGCTGGCGCGATAAGAACGAGGTTGGCAATGCGGCAGAAAGCAGCAGAAGCGCAGCTTGAGCGGAGCGAAGAAAAGGCGGCCAAAACCAAGCCGGCCGATCCCTATCAGTTGCAGAGCCTGGACCGTGCCGTGGCGGTGCTCGATCTGCTCGGTGAGAGCGAGGGACCGCTGGGCCTGGCCGACGTCTGCGAGCGCATGGATCTGCACAAAAGCACCGCGCATCGCGCGCTGATGGTGTTGGAGCGGTGCGGGCTGATCGAGCGCACGCCGGAGAACCGCTTCCGGCTGGGATTGAAACTCTACGAACTCGGCACGCGCGCCGTGGAGCAGATCGATCTGCGTGCACGCGTGCATCCCTGGTTTCGACGGCTCTCGGCGCAGGTGGGCGAGACAGTTCACCTCGGGGTTCTGCAGAAGACCTCAGTGGTGTACCTGGACAAGGTGGAGCCGAGCAACCGGCGCGTGTGGCTTTCTTCGCGCATTGGCACATCGAATCCGGTGTATTGCACCGCCATGGGCAAAGCCATGATGGCGTTTCTGCCGGAAGAGATGCAGGCGGAGATCATGGGAAAAATCCGCTTCGTGCGCTACACCCATCGGACCCTGATGACGCCGGAAGCACTGATGCGTTCCCTGGAGCGAGTCCGCCGGCGCGGCTATGCGATCGATGATGAGGAAGTGGAGGAGGGCGTGCGCTGCATTGGCGCGCCGATCCTGAACGAGACGGGGCATCCCATAGCGGCGGTCAGCGTTTCCGGCCCTACGTCGCGGATCACCCAGCAGAGCGTGCCCGGCATCGCGGAGCACCTGATGCGCTGCTGCCGCGAGATTTCCGGCTCGCTGGGGATCAAGGAGCGACGGCGAGCGCACGCGCCATCGCCCTTCCTGCAGCACTACGGGCTGTAGCGAACGGGTCGGATCACGGCTCGTGGACTTTGACGACAACGGCGCCGTAGGTGGTGCCGGGCGCCAGGATCAGCTGATGCGGCGTGCCGGCGCGCACGGTGAGCACGTCACCAGGGCTGATGGTGCGCGAGGTGCCATTCTCGATCTTTGAGCCGTGCGTCTCGCCATCCCCGTTGGTTTTGCCGTCGACAACGGTTCCCCCGGTAATGAGCGTGGCGCTGCCTTCCTCCACGATCATCACGTCGTCCCAATGGGCATGCACCTCCGCTCCGCCGCTCGAAGTGCGGACCGAGAGCTGGATTTTGTAACTGCCGTAGTCCTCGATCGTGGCTCCGCTGGAGCCCTTCTCTTTCGCCGCGGGAATGAGCTTCTCGATCTGCTCGTGCAGATCCGGCGTGGGGAAGACGATGGCTGGATCGTGTGGGGTGCTCGACGGCGGCGTCTGAGCAGACGCGGAGAATGCCAGAATCAGCGCGGCAGCNNGCAGGATCCATATCCGCGTAGTCCTGATTCTCTCCGCCCATCCCCCAGCAGAAACTATAAGCCTCGGTGCCGACGCCGGCGTGGATCGACCAGCCGGGAGAGATAACAATGTCGCGGTCCGACAGCACAAGGTGGCGCGTCTCATGCGGCGGGCCCATGAAGTGGAAGACGCGCGCATCGGGCGGCAGATTGAAGTACATATAGATCTCCGAACGGCGCATGTGGGTGTGGGGCGGCATGGTGTTCCAGGCGCTCCCGCTGTGCAGATGCGTGACGCCCATAACCAGCTGGCAGCTGCGCGCGCCCTCCAGGTGGATGTACTTGCAGATGGTGCGGTGGTTGACGGTCTCCGGCGCGCCGATGGTGGTGGCGTTGGCTTGGGCTTTCTTCACCAGCGTAACGGGAAAAGTGGCGTGCGCGGGATAACTGAGCAGATAGAAAATGGCAGGCTGGTCTGCTGATTTCGACTCGAAGCGGATCTCCGGATTGCCGCGGCCGATGTAGAGGAGGTCGAGGTTGTCGAGGCAGTATGTTTCATGGCCGAGGTGTACTGCGCCCTCTCCCCCGATGTTCAGCACGCCCAGCTCGCGGCGTTCGGTGAAGTAGCCGGCGCGCAGCTCGGGAAAGGTGGGGAGGGTGATGGGTTTCGTGGCCGGCACAGCGTGACCGGCGACCGCGCGGTCCAGATCCACGTAAGCCAGCTGCAGTGACCCATGGGTGCACGGGCCGTCGAGAAGGAAGGTCGATCGCAGCTCCTCGGTGGTCATGCGAGGGTAGCGAACCGGATCGGCCATCAAAACTGTCTTCATCGTTCACTCCGTTGCGGGCCAGGTCTGCCGCCGCCCGCGCTTCACATCGGGCAGACTCTTTTGTCTATCAGAAGGCCGCGGGGGATGTCTGCGGTTGCACGCAGCCAGGTCCCGCGGTACGGGATGCGGCGGCATTGTTGCGAATTGTCCGGCACAGCTGCGGATTGCGCTGGCGTAAAACGGCGCTTGCCCCGCCGCCAGGTTTCGCGAGTTCCCGCCACCCAGGAATCCGGCTTCTTCATTTTAGGCGGCAGGCGACCGAGATGGCCGCAACGGCGCGCGTCTGCAAATTACGTCGGATTGATGCAGATCCTTGCAGCTGGCCGGAAATCGGTTTGGCGAGTCAGCGGCTCAGGATCATCCTGTACGCGCCATGGTACGATATTCCCCATTCATTCAACCCAGGCATCGTCCACTTAGCTGCAGGAGTTGTGACACTCTCCCGCAAGAAATGAGGTGTTCTATGAGCCTGTTTCATCGCAGTTCAAAAAGAGAGAAGATAGCCGCCGACCATTTCACACAAGTTATCAGTGCACCAGCGCAGGGAAATCCCGCGACTTACGCTCCCGGGAAAGAGGTTACAACCCCCGAACCACTGGCTGGAGTGGAGTTTGGCCTGATCGCGCGTCCGGCCGCGCCCGATCGCAATGTTGCCTGCATGGTGACCCACGGCATGGGACAACAGGTTCCATTTCAGACTGTGGCTCAGATTGCCGAGGCGCTGAAGGGGCAGGCGAGCTTTCAGCCCAACCGTGTTCAGCTCACCAAAAATGCCGACCTGCTTTCGAGGCTGGAGACCTCGTATGAGGGAAACGACGGCGTTCGGACGAATGTCCACCTGTACGAGGGGTACTGGGCTCCACTGACGGAGGGCAAAATCAGCTTTTGGGAGACGATCAAGTTTCTCTACAGCGGCGGAGTGGCAGGGCTGGCGACCTGCCTGCGCCGGATTCGGGGAGAGAAGTTCGATCGATGGATGTTTGGAGAAGTTCAGGAACTCCCCATCAAACCCGGCACTCTGGTGTTTCTTCTGGGCACGGTGGTCGTCGTCTCCATCACGGTTTTGTTGTACGCAGGATTCCTGCACATCCTGAGCGAAGCACCGTCGCTGTTCAGGCAGCATCCAGCATGGCCTTTAACAGCGGCCAACCATGCTCCGGGCGTGATCGGTATCTGGAACGCGTTCTGGACGTGGATAGGGCAATGGATCGTCCTGGCATGGCACAACGTGCTGTCTCTGCTATTGCTCCTGATTGCGGTGATTTATACCTACGGTCTCGGCTACTTCATCGTGGAGTATGCCGGAGATGTCGCGATTTATGTTTCTTCCTATAAGGTGAGCAAATTCGAAGAAACCCGCACGGCCATTGAGAAGTGCGTCTTTACCGTGGGACGCCAGATTTATGGGCTCAAACATGCAGACTCCGGTAGACCTTATTATGACGAAGTCGTTCTTGTGGGCCATTCGCTGGGATCGGTGATTACATACGATCTCCTGAACCATCTGATCGTGTGGGACCAGACAGAGGAAGGAGGGAATGCTCGTGTAGCGGAGCGAACGATCCGGCTCATCACGTTTGGCTCGCCGCTGGATAAGACGGCATTCCTGTTTCGAACGCAGATTTCGCCCGATCATCACTACCGGGAAGCGCTGGCCGGTCTGCAGCAGCCATTGATTATGACTTACGCTGTGCGCCCCTCAACCTTTAAATGGATCAATCTCTACTCCCCGGCCGATATCATCAGCGGCGACCTGGCCTACTACGATTGCCAGCCTGACGCCGCCGGCAATCCAGCCTGTGCGGCTCCCAACGTCGTGATGAATCATCGCGACCCAAGCGCCTGGGTTCCGCTTTATGCACACACGCAATACTGGGGCGGCCAATTGCTCGCGGATACGCTGAAGGACGCGCTATTGGCCCACTAGCCAGCTCAACGCGGTTGATTCAGAACCGGCAGAGGGTTCGCAGGGACTTCCGCGGCGTGGAAATGCGCGTGAATCTCTTCGGCTGTTTTCGGCGGAACGACAGCCGCGAGCGACTCCAGGTTGGCGCCGGCGATGCTGCGCAGGCTGCCAAAGTGCTCCAGCAGACGCTGCCGGGTGCGCGCACCGACGCCCGGGATGGTGAGGAGCTCCGAATCCCGGTCCCGCATCTCGCGCCGCTTGCGATGGTAGGCGATGGCGAAGCGGTGGGACTCGTCGCGAATACGCTGGACCAGATGCAGCACTGGTGAACGGCGCTCGAGCACGACCGGCTCGTCTTCCTGGCCGTAGAGGTAGATGATCTCCTCGCGTTTCGCGATCGAGGCCAGCGGCTGCGTGGTGATGCCGAGGGATTCAAGAGCCTCGGCGGCAGCGTGCAGCTGGCCCAGGCCGCCGTCGATGAGGATTAACGACGGCATCTTTTGTTTTTCCTCGACGATGCGCTTATAGCGGCGGGTGACGACCTCGCGCATGGAGGCGAAATCGTCGACGCCCTCGACGGTTTTGATTTTGAACTTACGGTAGGCGCTCTTCTTCATCTCGCCGTCTTCCCAAACGACCATCGAGGCCACAGTCTCGGCGCCCTGGATGTGCGAGATGTCGAAGCACTCGATGGTGCGGGGCAGATCCTCGAGCATGAGTGCGTCCTGGAGAGCCTCCTGGATTGCCTTGCGGCTGGGCGCAAGAACACGGAAGCGCTGGTCGTAGCTCTGTTTGGCATTCTGACCGGCCAGATCGACCAGCGAGCGCTTGTCTCCCCGCTGNNGAAGTCCACCGGCACATAGATGTTCGTAGGAACGTAGGGCTGGTCGATATAGATCTGCTTGAGCAGCGCAGAGAAGAAGGCGCCCGGCTCAAACGTGGCGACCGGCTGCTCAACAGCCTCCAGGGCAGATTCGGATTCGGGCAGATCGACGACGAAGTCCGGCAGGTCTTCCCAGAAGAACTCGCGCCGGTCGACGATTTTGCCGCCGCGCATGTGAAAGAGATTGACCGCGATCATGCCGTTTTCGCAGTGGAAGCCGAAGACGTCGGCATCGTCGTCCTCGACGGAGGCGATGCGCTGCTTTTCAGACAACTGGTCAATCGTCACGAGCAGGTCGCGGTATTTGGCGGCAAGCTCGTACTGCTCGGCAGCGGCTGCGGCGGCCATCCGCTCACGCAGAGACTTGTTCAGGTCCGAAGTGCGGCCTTCGAGGAACATCTGCGCGTCCCGGACCGCCTCGGCATAAGCATCGGGCGTCGTCAGGTCCTGCACGCAGGGGCCCAGACACCGGCCGATGTAGTACTGGAGGCAGGGGCGGGAGTGGTAGCGCGACAGATCGATTTTGCAGCTGGGCAGAAGAAAGCTGCGGTGAATAAGGTCGACGACGCGGTAGGCCAGGTTCCCGGGGAAGTAGGGACCGTAGTAAACGCTGCCGTCGCGGCGCAGGCGGCGGGTGACGAAGACCTTCGGCCAGCGATCACCGAGGGTGAGTTTCACGTAGGGGTAGGTCTTGTCGTCGCGCAGCAGGATGTTGAAGCGGGGCTTGCGCTGCTTGATGAGATTGTTTTCCAGAGCCAGCGCCTCGTGCTCGTTGTCGACCAGGATGTAGTCGACGTCGACCGCATCGCGCATCAGGGAGCCGGTTTTGGCGTTGGCCTGGGCGGCTTCCAGCAGGTAGGAGCGGACGCGGGAGCGCAAATTCCTGGCTTTGCCGACGTAAATCACCTCGCCGTCGGCATTCTTATAGAGGTACACGCCGGGCCGGGTGGGTAAGGTGCGAATCTTGTCGTGTAAGTCCATAGCGGCCCTGATTTCAGTTTAAAGGCTCGCCTGGCAAGGAGGTTTTGGGGGCGGCGGGGGCGGGATTCTGCGTAAAAAATACGCGAGTGGGTGGAATCTCAGAGCGGAAAAAGGGGCCGAATTAGCCCTTTAAACTCAATGAGAACATACGGTTACGCGGAATGTACCGAATTGGGCCTGCGCGTGCTGTTTTCTTGAAAGAAAGGAAGCATCCGCCCGCGCGGCGAGGCTTTCTCAGTAGTTGAAAGAAGAAGAAACAACAATAGAAATGGAGTGTCACCCATGACGCGGATTTCCAGACCAGGTTTCGCGACCGCCTTAGCTGTTGCGGCGCTGTCTTTGGTTTTCACAACCGGATGCACGACAAAAAAGTATGTGAGCAGCCAGACCCAGCCGGTGGTCCAGAAGACCAACGAACTTGACGATGCCACGGCCGCCAACAATCGGGCGATCCACGAAGTGGATACGCGGTCCCAGGCCGGCATCCAGCAGGCACAGAATTCGGCCAACCAGGCCCAGCAGAGTGCACAGAACGCACAGCAGGCTGCCGGCACTGCCCAGTCCTCCGCGCAGGATGCAGTCAATCGCGCCGACTCCCTGGCAGGCGTAATTGCGAATCTCGACAACTATAAGCAGGCCGGCGATGTGTCGGTGACGTTCGGCTTCAACAAGGCGAACCTGACCAAGTCGGCGAAGGATCAGCTGGACCAGTTCGGCGGACAGCTGGCCAACTCGAAGAACTACATCCTCGAAGTGACGGGCGGGACGGACTCGGTCGGCTCAACGGAGTACAACTACTCGCTGAGCGATCGCCGCGCCATGGCGGTGGTGCAGTATCTGGCGTCGAAGTACAACGTGCCGGCGCACAAGTTCTACCTGGTGGGCCTGGGCAAGGACGTCGAGGTTGACAGCAACAAGACGTCTGCGGGCCGCGCGAAGAACCGTCACGTCGAGGTTCAGCTGCTGAGCAACACGGCGGATAACGGCGCGCCCACTCAGGGCAACGCAAATCCGACGGGCGGAGCACCTTCAGGCCTGTAATTTCTCCAGAACAAAAAGTCTGCGGGCGCGTGGCGAAAGCTGCGCGCCCCTTATCTTTTGCCTGAAGCCGGGTCTAGTGCTGCGGCAGTTGCCGCACGTGCGCTGCGCGGACGTCGTTGGCGGTGTAAAGACGCAGGAAAGGCGCGCCCTGACAGGCAGCTTCGAGTGCGGCGCGACCGCCAGCCTCTTCGCGCTCGACAAGACAAACCGCGGCGATCACGCGCATGCCGGCCTCGCGGGCGGCTTCAATGGCGGTGATGGTCGAGGCGCCGGTCGTGCACACGTCATCGACGATCAGGACCGGTGCGTCCTTCTCAAGGAAACCCTCGATGCGGCGGCCCGTGCCGTGCGCCTTCTCGATCTTGCGGACAAGGAAGCCCTGAATCAGAGCCGCAGAGGGATCCTGCTGCGCGCGCCAGGCGCTGGCGATGGAGACGGCCGAAACGACGGGATCGGCACCCATAGTGAGCCCGCCGACGGCGGCAGGATGCAGCTTATGTTCCTGGAGCAGATCGAGGATTGCGAGGCCGGTGAGGCGTCCGCCTTCAGCGTGCAGCGTGGTGGTGCGGCAGTCGATGTAGTAGTCGGACTTTGCTCCGGAGGACAGGGTGAAGTTGCCGAGACGGAAGGAAGTGCGGGCGAGCAGGTCCAGCAGGGCAGTGCGGGGATTCAAGGGGTTCATCTCGGTTAGTGTAACGGCACAAGCACAGCAGGTTTAATCCGTTGGCGCGCAGCTGTACAGCCTCCGGACGGAACCCAGTGGTTCACGGTTCTTGTATCAGGGCACGACCTTGGTCGTGCCGAAACGCGCCCACAATGAATTTGGGCTTTAGCCTCTGAGGTTCTTTTCTGCAGTCGGCGCAACTTTTTCGCAAGCGGTAGCTGCGCGCCCGCAGACGGCCGGCTCTACTTCTTCTTTTCGGGAGCAGCCGGCTTGAGGCCGGCAATGGCGTCGGTGAGGCCGCTGAGCGCCGCCGGGTCCAGCGAGTAGAGCGTTGGCCCGACGTCACGCTTCGCGATCGCGCCGTCGCTGGTCTTCTGAATCTGAAGTTTCTCGACGCGCTTGCCGTTACTCGACGTGACGGTGAGATCAATCGTCGGGACAGTGAAGCCGGTGGTGACGAACTTCGACGCGGAGAGTTCGCGCACAGCGGTGACGAGCGCCTCGNNCTGCTTGTTGCGGAAGTCGTCGAGACTCCGGTCGAGGTCGGCGCCCAGGGAACTGGCGCTGCTCGATTCGATCTTCCAGGCGCCGGGAACGGCGCTGGACTTCGCAAAGTAGTCGTCCTTCTCCTTGCGGACCTCGAGCGTGTCGTTGCCGGAGCTGCCGGTGAGCTTCACGGTCGCAACCAGTGTGGCGTGGGAGAAATCGCGCGCAGCGTCTTCAGCGGAGACCGAGGGGTCCCACTTCGCGCCGGTGAGCTGCGACAACAGATCGTCGACCTGATAGTTGTCCGTGCGATACGACTGCGGCTTCTCAATCTGCCAGCCGTTCTGAATGCGCGCGAAGCTGATGTTCTGATTTTTCCGGTCAAGGTCGATGCTGCTGACGGAGCTGGCGTCGAAGGGCAGCAGGCGTTTGTCGCGCAGGTCGCCGAGGCTCTTGTTCAGGCTGCTCTTGACGTAGGATCCCGCCGTAAAAACGCGCGGATTGCCGGCAAGCTGGACGTAAACGCCTCCGCCGGTAGGCGCGTCATCGCCGAAAAGCAGGCGGCTGGTCTTGTTGTCCTTGCCGGTGACGTCGACCTCGAGCGAGGGATCGCTCAGGCCATAGTCGACGAGGTTCGCCGGGTGATCCTCAACGATGCTGTCGGAGTTGAGCGGTGAAAGGGCGCTCAGCATGGAGGTGACGGCGCTGCTGTCGGCAGGGTAGTCTCCGGGTCCGGTGATCTTCCACTGTTTCGCCCCTGCGCGGGCGAGCGCGACCGGTGGCGCGCCTTTCCCCTTCACAGTCAGACCGGTAACCGTGGCCGGATCGATTTTGAGAATGGCCGGTGTGGCAGTTGACGAGGATGCAGTTTCCTTCGCCTTGTGATGTTCAGACCAATAGAGAACACCCGCAAGGACGAGGAGAACCGCTGCTGCAATGATGGGACCGCGAAATTTCATGGTAAATCTTCAGCCCTACCAATCCTGTTGCGCTGGTCAAGCTACCCTTGTTCGGCTATCTCCGCTTCCACCACACGAAGATCCCGCCGGCAATGACGATCAGCGGAAGCACGAACTGGCTGATCAGGCGCACCATATTGAGCTGCGCGCTCGTCATGGTAATACGCCGGTCTTCGGGCGCTTTAGGACGAATAGAGATCAGGTCTTCGTCCGAGGTGAGCCAGTTGATGGCGTTCGTCGCCAGATCGCCATTGCCGTTGAAGCTGATGAAGCTGTTGGAAGCCCACGCAGAGCTGCCAATCGCGACGAAGCGCCCCTCCGAGCCGGATTTTCCGGTGTTGTACGTCCCTGCAACGCCAAGCGTCAGCGGTCCGCGCTTGTTGTTCGGATCCTTCACGTTGATTTTCGGTGAGCTGAGGTTCGTCGTGGCGAAGCTGCTGTCCGACGTGTCGAAAAGCTTCTCTACGCTGACCTTGTCCGTGCTCTTGAAGCTGAGCGAACGCGCCAGCGGGAAACCGGTGTAGGTGGTCTTCATGTCGGCGACGATAGGCTGGGTGCCGTAGCTGTTCACGAGCGCCACCTGCCCGCCAAAGCCGTAAAGCTGGCCAATGGGATTCAGGTCGAGGACGAGATCTTTGTCCATGGTGACGCCCCAGCTTTGGAGAACCGAGAGCAGGGCATCGTTGTCGCCGATGGAGGAGGGCCCCACGTTGAGCGGGGGATCGAGCATCAAGAGAGCGCGCCCGCCGTTTTCGACGTAAGTCCTGATCGCGTCGACTTCGGGCTGCTCGTAATTGCGCGTGGGACCGTCGATGACGATGGCAGTGCACTCGGCGGGAACCGAGGCCGTCGCGACCAGGCTGATCGATTTCGTCTGATAGCTGTCGCGGTCGAGCAGGTCTTTGAAACGCGACTCGCCATCGCGGCTGGATTCGTCGATCTGATGTTCGCCGCTGCCGGTGATAAAGCAGACGGTGCGCGTGTTGCCTTTGATGTCGCGAATAAGGGCGCCGGTCAGGCCTTCCTCGGTCATGTCGCTGGCGATCTCGGTGTGATCGCCCACCTGCACCGTGGCCGTACCCTCGTTGCGAATACCGGCCTGGCGTGCAAGCATCGGCTCCTTGATGGGGTCGACGTACTTCACCTGGATCTTCGACGAGAGCGCCTTATATTCGTCGAGGATGTCCTTGCCTTCGGTAAAGCGCGTGCTCGCGTTGAAGTACGTGATGGTCGCAGGCTCCTTTAGGCCGTCGACAATCTTCTTCGTCTCCTGGGAGAGGCTGTAGCGCTTGTTCGCGGTCGCGTCGTACGACTTTGAGTAACGGTTGGCGAGATAATTGGCGACGACGACGACGGCGAGAACGACCAGGATATAGGTGGTCGCATACGCCGCGTATTTCGTCTGTCTCGCCTTCAGCCACTGGCTTGCCATTCCTGCTTAAGACCTCCAGCGAAGAGATTCCATCGAGCGCGCGGTGAAGAACAGTCCAACGAAAATGACGCTGAGGTAGTAGATCGCGTCTTTGGTGGACAGCACGCCGCGGTCGAAGGTATCGAAGTGTGTGATGACGGACAAGTAGGAGAAAACCTGCGCCCAGGTCGATGAGTCATAACTGCTGACCCAGGAGAAGACCCAGAGGAGCAGGCACGCGCCAAAGGTCATCGCGGCCGCGATGATCTGGTTTTTCGTCAGCGTGGAGATGAACGTCCCAACGGCGAGCAGCGCTGCCCCCTGCAGGAATACGCCCAGCAGCGTGACCAGCATCGGCTTCCAGTCCGGATTGCCGTAGCGGAAAAGGAAGACAAAATTGACGCAGGCAAAGATGATGATCCAGCAGTAGAGCAGCGTTGCCGAGAACCACTTGCCGATGATGATCTCGATGTCGCGCACCGGCGAGGTGGCCAGCAGCTCGATGGTGCCGTTGCGCTTCTCCTCGGCGAAGAGGCGCATGCTGATGAGCGGAATCATGAAGAGCCCGAGAAAGCTCGACGTCCCGAGCAGCGGCCGAATGATCTGCTCGTTCACGTTCATGGGCTGCGTCTGGCCCATCATCATCATGTCCTGGCTCTGCTTGATGAACTCAGCCAGGAAATTCCAGAAGATCCAGCCGAAGATGATGCTGTACATGGCGAGCAGCAGCCACGCGATCGGCGAGGCGAAGTAGCTCGAAAGCTCGCGGCGGCAGATGATCCACATATTTCTCATGCGTTGGCCTCCGATGCGGGAGCGTCGGCAGGCGGACCCGGTTCAGGCGGAGTATTGGACGACGCAGCGGCGTCGCTGCCGGTCAGTTGCAGGAAGATTTCTTCCAGACTCATCGCCGAGGGGCGCAGTTCGTTCAGATCCCAGCCGGCTTCGACAATGGCGCGGGCGAGATCGCCGCGGACCAGCTGGCCCCTGCTGCTTTCAATTTCGAAGAGCGCGCCGCCCGGAAATTCTTCTTTCAGGGTCGTGCCGCTGACGCCGGAGATTCTCTGGAGTCGGTCCCGCACGATCGACAGAGGGAACTCGCCGGAGCGAACGCCGACGTTCACCAGCACCGACTCAGCGCCGCGTGCGCGGGCTTGCAGGTTGTGCACGGAGTCCGTGGCGACCAGCTTGCCCTTATTGATGATGATGACCGACTCGCAGGTCTGCTCCACTTCCGGCAGGATGTGCGTGCTCAGGATGATGGTGTGATCGCCGGCGAGGCTTTTGATCAGGTCGCGCGTCTCGTTGATCTGCTTCGGGTCGAGCCCCGCGGTCGGCTCGTCGAGAATGAGCACGTCAGGATTGTGAATGATGGCCTGCGCGAGTCCGACGCGCTGCCGGTAGCCCTTGGAAAGCTTGCTCAGGAGCCTCGTCTTCACGTCGGCGATCGCGCAACGATCGAGCACGTAGGCGACGCGTTTTTCCAGATCCGCGCCGGAGAGGCCTTTGAGGCGGCCGACGAAGCGCAGGTACTCGATCGTCTCCATTTCGAGATAGAGCGGCGGCGACTCCGGCAGGTATCCGATGCGGCGGCGGACTTCCATGGACTGCTCGAACACATCGAAGCCCGCGACGGTGGCTTTTCCCTCGGTGGGCGGGAGGAAGCACGTCAGCATGCGCATGGTGGTGGTTTTGCCGGCGCCGTTGGGGCCCAGGAATCCGACGATGTCGCCTTTGCTGACGGAGAAGGAGATGTGGTCAACGGCGGTGGTGCGAGCGTACTTCTTGGTCAGGTCGGTAACAGTAATCATGTCTGACTGGAAGACTGGTAGAACTCCCGGGGGAAGAGAAGTCGATGGTACAGCAATCATGCTGCGCAGAACGTGCGTGAGGCACGCCTGCAGCAGCCAACAAAATTCATGCTAAAACATCGGCGCTTCGTTGTGTCAACGCGGCGGAGGTTCCGCAAAATATCTTTCGATCTCCGGGAAAGGCCTGCTTGCAGAAGCCAATCGCCGCCAAGCCGACACTTACTCTCCCGTATCGATCTGCGCCCTCTGCAGTTTGTCCGAGTAATCGAAGTAGACCGACTTCCAGGTCGTGTAGAAATCCAGCGCTCCAGTACCGCCTTCGCGATGACCGTTCCCCGTCTGCTTCACGCCGCCAAACGGCAGATGAACTTCAGCGCCGATCGTCGGTGCGTTGACATACGTGATGCCGGCTTCCAGATCGCGCACCGCCCGGAAGGCGCGGTTCACATCGCGCGTATAGATCGCCGTCGAGAGGCCATACTGAATATTGTTGGCGATGGCGAGAGCCTCATCGAAGCTGGAACACTCAAGGATACTCACCACCGGGCCAAAGACCTCTTCCTGCGCGATCCGCATGCCGGGCTTCACTTTGCCCACGACCGTCGGGGCAAAGAAGTGTCCCTTCGCGTACGCGCCCTTCGTGAGCGGCTTGCCTCCCGTCAGGATTTTCGCTCCTTCCTTCTTCGCAATCTCGCAGTAGCGGATCGACGTCTCGATCTGCTGGCGGTTGATCTGCGGCCCCATCTGGATCTCCGGATCCAGCCCATCACCGAGGCGCAAAGCCTCTGCGCGATCGACCAGCTCCTCGGTGAAGTCCCGAATCACGTCCTTGTGCACGATGATGCGGCTCGTCGCGGTGCAGCGCTGCCCGGTGGTGCCGAACGCTCCCCATAGCGCACCGTCGAGGGCGAGATCGAGATTCGCGTCCTCCAGTACGATCATCGCGTTCTTGCCGCCCATCTCCAGCGAGCAAGGTTTGAAGTGCGCCGCAGCGGTCTGGCCAACGATGCGGCCGACTTCCGACGACCCGGTGAACGACACGGCGCGCACCAGCGGATGTTCGACCAGCGGCGCGCCGGCTTCGGGGCCGAACCCGGTCACGATGTTGACGACGCCAGGCGGCAGGCCGGCGTCGATGAGGGTCTGGACCAGGTTGAAGGTCGAGAGCGGCGTGTCTTCCGCCGGCTTGATCACGCAGGTGTTGCCGCAGACCAGAGCGGGGAAGAGCTTCCAGGAGGGAATCGCCATGGGAAAATTCCAGGGCGCGATCATGCCGCAGACGCCCACCGGCATCCGGACCGACATCGCGAACTTGTTTTGCAACTCGGAGGGGGTGGTCTGGCCGAAGAGCCGCCTCCCCTCGCCAGCCATGTAGAACGCAGTGTCGATGGCTTCCTGAACGTCGCCGCGCGTCTCGGCCAGGACCTTGCCCATCTCCCGGGTCATCTCGCGGGCGTATTGCTCCTTGCGCTCCAGCAGCAGTTCGCCGGTGCGATACAGGATCACGGCTCGGGCCGGCGCCGGAGTCAGGCGCCAGGTTTTCCAGGCTTCGGCGGCGGCTTTCACCGCTGCGTCGATATCCGCGGCGCCGGAGGCCTGGAACTCGCCGAGCACGTCATCGTGGCGGGCAGGGTTTACGTTGGGGAAGGTCTTGCCGGTGCGGGAAGGGACCCACTTGCCGCCGATCAGATTGTTGTAACCCTTAGCTGGCACGGAATGCTCTCCTCAGGAAGAAACACTTCAGCATAGCGGAAACGGGCGTGGCCAGTGATCAACTGGGTTCCAGCGCGTGCCACGAAGGAGGCAGGCCAGCGCTGCCGGAACGGGTTAAACACAAAGGTGCCATTGACCGGAAAATTAAGTCCTGCGAAAGTACGGGAAGGATAGCAAGGCCGTACAATTAAAGACGAGTCTCTCCGGTACAAAATAACTCCTCGATGTCATCGAATGGATATAAGCCGCGTTCAGGACGATCGCACAGTCTACGGTCGCTCTTTAGTGTCTTCTCTAACGACCTGGCCATAGACCTGGGCACTGCCAACACGCTGGTTTTTGCCGCGAACAAGGGCATTGTCGTCAACGAGCCTTCGATCGTCGCCATCAACAAGAACACCGGTGAAGTGGAAGCCGTTGGCAAGGAAGCCAAGGAAATGCTGGGCCGCACTCCCGGCAACATCGTGGCCATCAAGCCCATGAAGGACGGCGTCATCGCCGACTTCAAAGTCACCGAGAAGATGCTGAACTACTTCATCCAGAAGGCGCACAACCGCAAAATGCTGGTGCACCCACGCATCGTGATCGGCGTGCCTTCCGAGATCACCCAGGTGGAAAAGCGCGCGGTCGAGGACTCGGCCTATCGTGCCAAGGCCAGCGAAGTCTACCTGGTGGAGCAGGCCATGGTCGCGGCGATCGGCGCCGGGCTGCCCATCACCGAGCCCAGCGGCAACATGGTCGTCGACATCGGCGGCGGGACCACAGACATCGCGGTCATTTCGCTGTCGGGCATCGTCTATTCGCGGTCGGTCCGCATGGCCGGTAACCAGATGGACGAAGCCATCATGAATTACATGAAGCGGAAATATAACCTGCTCATCGGCGAACGGACGGCCGAGCAGATCAAGATCGAGCTGGGCTCGGCCTTTCCGCTGGACAAGCCGCAGACCATGGAGATCAAGGGGCGGAACCTGATCGAAGGCGTCCCCAAGACCATCACCGTGGACGACGGCGAGATTCGCGAGGCTCTGGGCGAGTGCATCGCCACCATTCTGAACGCCATCCGCGTGGCTCTGGAGCGGACGCCGCCGGAGTTGAGCGCCGACATCAGCGATCGCGGCATCGTTCTCACCGGAGGCGGAGCGCTGATCAAGAATCTTGACAAGCGGATTCGCGAGGAGACCGGACTGCCGGTCTCGATTGCCGACGATCCGCTGGCCAGCGTGGTGCTGGGCACCGGCAAGATGCTGAGCGATTTCCGCCTGCTGCGGAAGATCAAGATCGACGGGTGAGCGCCGAACCCGCGGCGGCGTAAGCAGGCCCCAGTTTCATGGAATCGTTTTTCAGCCGTTACCGCAACGCTCTGGTGCTGATTGCCGTGCTTCTGGCGCAGGTGATCGGCTTGGCGGTGCAGGTGCGCCGCCCCGACCAGGATTCACCCGATAAGGGTGGCGTACGGCTCATTCGCTCCTGGGTAGTCAACTCCGTTACGCCTCCGGAGAGGTTCTTTCACTGGATCGGGAAGAGCATCCGNNGAGGACGCGCGCCAGGGGCAGCGGTTGCAGGCTCTTCTCGGATTCAA
The DNA here is from genome assembly GCA_003152595.1 of Acidobacterium sp. Lineage (GTDB taxonomy): Bacteria > Acidobacteriota > Terriglobia > Terriglobales > Acidobacteriaceae > Palsa-343. The sequence continues at coordinate 9,963 of PMAM01000353.1, read as the reverse complement.
AGAGAAATACGTCTATCAGACGGTTGCAGCCCAGGTGATCGGAACCTCGGGCACCGAGCAGTCGCACGTGCTGCTGATCGATAAGGGATCGCAGGACGGCATCAAGCCGGACATGCCGGTGATTACGCCCGATGGCATCGTTGGCAAAACGCGGGATGTTTTCCGGCACACCAGCCAGGTGCTGGAGATTTCTGACGCGACCAGCGGCGCCGGGGTGATTCTGGAAAAGACGCGGATCCGTGGCGTGCTGCGCGGCGACACTTGGGGACAGCCGGAGATCGTGAACGTTTCGCCGGATGAACGCATTCAGAAAGGCGAATCGGTACTGACCAGCGGTGGCGACGCGATCTATCCACGCGGGCTGTCGGTGGGCATGGTGGATCGTGTGGTTCCGCAGCCCGAGGGGACGCTGGTGAATGTGCTGGTGAAGCCGGCAGCAAACCTGTCGCGCCTTGAGGAAGTCCTCGTCATCACCACCACAGGCAACCAGATGCCGGCGGAGATGCAGCAGGACCTGAGCGACGCNNGCCGACGCGGATGTGCTGCCTCCGGTGCGGCCGCCACAGCCGCTGCACCCGGATCACTACACGCCTTCGGATACGCCGGCGGCTACGGAACTGGTTCCTGGACAGAAAATAACGAATGCGGAGAGCGCCGCAGCCAGCGGCCAGGAGAGCAACACGCCGCCAACTCCGAAACCCGCGCCGAACCCCGGAACTTCGCCAGCAAACTCTGCGGCCACTGCGCCCAAACCATCCGGCTCGGCTGGTGGTTCTGCCGGGACCACGCCTAAACCGGCCGGCACTGCCCCGAAGCCGAAGGCGAAACCCGCTTCGCCTGCCACCACTCCCGCGGGCCAGCCCGCCACGCCGCCGACAAACCCGGCGCCGCCAGCCACCGCACCCCAGAGCCCACCGCCCCAGGGAGGCGCCTGAGCATGGTTCTGATGGCATCCTCGCGGCACGAGGTAGGGACCAAGTCGTTCCCGCTCCTGCTCTACGTCCTCGTTCCGCTGCTCGCCCTCGGTTTGCAGTCGCTGCTCTCGCTGCACCTGACTCGGTTCGATTTGATCGACCTGCCCCTGCTGGTGACGATCTATTACGCCATCACGCAGCGGGAGCCGGTGAGCGCGACCCTGGCAGGAGCTGTGATCGGGATTGCGCAGGATGGGCTAACCCATCACGCACTGGGAATCTTCGGCATATCGAAGGCGGTCATCGGATATATCGCGGCTTCGCTCGGCGTCCGCGTGGATACGGAGAACCACGGGGCCCGTCTGCTGGTCACCTTTGGTTTGACGCTCACCCAGACGTTGATCCTCTGGCTCCTCCAGCGGCACATGCTGGGCCAGCCGTTTGCTTGGCACGGCGTCCACGAAGTGATCAGGGCGGCGGCGAATGCGCTGGTAGGGGTGGTCCTGTTTGCCCTGCTCGATCTCACGCGTCGAACGGAGTACTGAAACGGCTGGATCGAGTAGGTTTAGGTCCCCAAAAGGGGGCAGAGAAAACGTGAACCCTGCATCCCGATCAAGGTTACAATCGTCCTACACAGTGCGGTGCCCCGCCGGACAGGGAGTGCCGCTGTCTATGGGCCGGGTACGCTCCGGCGGGCGGTCCGGAACAGGAAATTTCCCATCCATGAAGA
>PMAM01000353.1:0-8263 GCA_003152595.1 Acidobacterium sp. | reverse complement strand
AGCGCCTATTACCACTACATGATGGCGCACCAATACGAAGAGATGGCGACGACCTTCGGGCGCAGCGAGTACGCCACGCGCGCGATCGAAGAGTACAAGATGGCCCTCAACGCCGATCCCCAGTCGAAGTACCTGAACAGCCATCTGGCGGAGCTGTACTTCAGAACGGGGCGGATCAAAGAAGCCGTCGTGGCCGCGCAGGATCGCATCAAGCTGGACCCGAATGACCTCGAAGCGCACCGTTTGCTCGCCGACGTTTATCTGCGCTCGCTGGGCGACAACCAGCAGCAGGAAACCTCCGCACAGATGCTCAAGCTGGCCATCGGGGAATTTCAGAAGATCGTTCAGCTGGAACCCAGCAATCCGGAGGACCACCTGATGCTGGCCCGGCTGTATGCCGCCGATCACGAATCCGCCCAGGCCGAGGAGCAGCTGGCGGCGGCGCGCAAGATCGACCCGGGCTCGGAAGAAACAGCGCTGATCGCGAGCCAGTTCTACACCGACATGGGTGACTCAAAGCGCGCGGCCGACGTCCTCAAGGCGCTGCCGGAGGACGATCAGACCTCGCGTACCGAATCGCAGCTGGGCAAGACCTACGATCAGCAGAAGGACACGAAGGACGCGATCGAAGCCTACAGGAAGGCTCTGGAACTGGAGCCGGACGATCTGGACACAGAGCGGAAGCTGGCAGCCGATCTGCAGGCGGATAATCAGCCCAGCCAGGCGCTGCAGGCGTGGAAAGACATTGCTGCCGGCGATCCCAGCGACGCCGAGTCGCAGCTGCAGATTGCCGAGATCTACGAGCGCGACGGCAAGTTCGACGATGCCCTGGCCGCCGTGAAGAAGGCTCGCGAGCTTGCGCCGGATTCCCTCGACATTGAATTCCATGAGGGCATGATCAACGACGCCATGGGAAGGCTGGACGATGCTGCGAAAGCCTATGAGCATCTGGTGACGGCGACCGAACATGCCAGCGGCCAGTATTCCGACGAGGAAAAGAGCAATTACTCGACCGTCCTGGTGCACCTGGCTGAGATCTACCGTGAGCAGAACCGTCCCGATCAGGCGGTTGCCGCCTACGACAAGATGACCGTTCTCGGCGGCGACTACCAGGAGCAAGCCTACGACCAGGAAGTGGAAACCTGGCGCGAGGCCCATGAATACAACAAGGCCGTCGCGGTAGCGAAGACCGCCGCGGAGAAACTGCCGAAGAGCAATGACGCCAAACTGACGCTCGCCCGGCAGCTGGCAGACACAGGCCACGTGGATGAAGGGCTCGCCATCGCGAAGAGCCTGCTCCAGAGCGGGCCAAAGGATCTGGAGGTCTACTACCAGCTCTCGCAGATCTATATCGATCTGCGGCGCTGGAAAGACGCCTCGGACACCCTGGACGCTGCCGAGAAGGTGGCGACGAAGAAGGAAGATCAGACGATGATCCTCTTCGACCGGGCGATGATGGCCGACCGGGCAAGGCGCTATGACGAGGCCGAATCCGATTTTCGCAAAGTACTGGAAGAGCAGCCGAACAACGCCCTGACCCTGAACAATTTCGGGTTCATGCTCGCCGATCGCGGCGTGAAGCTGGACGAAGCGCTGGCCATGATCCGCAAGGCGGTTGAGCTGGAACCGACCAACTACGCCTATCTTGACTCGCTGGGCTGGACTTATTACCGCATGGGGCAATATGCGCAGGCCGAGGATAATCTGCAGCGGGCCATCGCCCGGGGCGCCAGCGACCCGACCGTGCATGACCATCTGGGCGACGTTTACGAAAAGACCGGGCGCCTCAAGCTGGCCGCGGCGCAGTGGGAGTTGTCTCTCAACGAATTTGCGCACACCGTTGAAGCCGATGTCGACGCCGGCGACGTGAGCAAAGTGCAGAAGAAGCTGGACAGCGCGCGTGTGCGTCTGGCGCGGGAGTCGGGAAGTCCCACCGCCGGCAAGCCGGAGTAAGACCCGCGCACGCTATAAACTGCTTGCATGGCAGCGAGGGCTTTGCCGGCGGCATGCGCGGTTCCCGAGCATGGACCGCTGGCGCAGCGGGACTTTCCTGAGCCCGATCATCCGTACCGAACCCCTTTCCAGCGCGACTGCGGCCGCATCATCCATTCCCGAGCCTTTCGCCGGCTGGCCGGCAAAACCCAGGTCTTCACCGAGCGCGGTTCCGACCACTTCCGCAGCCGCCTGACCCACACCATGGAAGTGGTGCAGATCGCTCGCACCATCGCGCGGGCGCTGGGCCTGAATGAGGATCTGACCGAAGCCCTGGCTCTGGCGCACGATATCGGCCACCCCCCGTTTGGGCATGCCGGCGAGCGCGCTCTCGATGAAGCCCTGCAGCAATACGGACTGCGCTTCGACCACAACCTGCACGCGCTGCGCATCGTGGAGCATTTCGAGAACCGCCACTTGGAGTTTCGCGGGCTGAACCTGACCCGGGCCGTCCGCGAGGGAATCGTGAAGCACTCCCGAGACTACAAGGCGCAGGACCATCCGGAGCTGGCGCAGTATTTTCTGGATCGGAAGCCGCCCCTCGAGGCCCAACTCATCGACCTCGCCGACGAGATTGCGTATCTCACAGCCGATCTCGACGACGGCGTCGAGGCAGACATCCTCACGCTGCAGCAGATACGGACCGGAGTCCGTCTCTTCGAGCGCCATTTTTCGCCAATCGCGCAGGAACACAAAGCCGCGCCCGAGAAGGCTCTCTTCCAGGAGACACTCAAGCAGATGCTGAATGCATTGGCCGACGATCTGGTCACTGAGATCCGGCGCCGGGTCGCCGAAGCCGGCATTCAGGACCTAAAGAGCATCCGCCAGGCGCCGCAAAGGCAGGCCGCGTTTTCCACAGAAATGGAGCAGCTCCGCCGGGAAGCAAAGGAGTTTCTTTACCAGAATCTCTACCTGTGTCCGGACCTGCAGCGCGCGCACAAGCAGGCATCGACCGTGGTTTTGGATTTGTTCGGGGTGTGGATGGCCGATCCAGGTCTGTTGCCCGCCGGCTACTCCACCCAGATCGAGCAGCAGGGGGCTCCCCGGGTGATTGCCGATTATCTCGCCGGCATGACTGATCACTTTGTCCTCGAAATGCATCGAAGACTCAGGAAGGCGGTCCCGAGCCGGTCATAAACCCAGAGATGTCTTCGGCCCCACATCGGCTGTAGGTGGTCCGGCCGGCCGGCTCTGGAGAACCGCCACTTCAGGAAGCGAGGAGAGGGGCATGGCACTGCTCGTTGTCCATCCCTGGGCTCAGTTTTTCGCCGGAATGCTGATCGGGTGCTGGATCGGAGCCGCAGTTGCCTGCGCGGGTGTGCTGCTGCTCATTGGTCGGAAAGTGCGCCAGCTGGAAGGCCTCAATCTGATCTTGCGCACAAAGCTAAAAGTGCGGGCGTCACCCCGGCGCACTGGCACCATGGGACCGGGTCCCACGCTGGTGATGCCGGCTCCGAACTCCGTCCGTAAAGTAGAACCGCCAGTGACACGCATTGCGCGCGTGAACTGAGGGCGCGTCTGCGATAAGCTCCAGGAGTGAGCCGAAAAGTTCTTCTCTCATGGAGCAGCGGTAAAGACAGCGCATGGGCGCTCCATCGTTTGCGGCAGCGCGATGACTTTGAAGTCACCGGACTGCTGACAACCCTCAATGCCGCCTTTGATCGCGTGGCGATGCACAGCACGCGTCGCGCTCTGCTCGAGGCGCAGGCCGCTGCAGCGGGGGTGACGTTATTCACCGTGCCGCTTCCCTGGCCGTGTACCAACGAACACTACGAAGCAGCGATGCGCATGGCGTGCGACACAGCGGTCGCACAGGGCATCGAGGCCATGGCTTTCGGCGATCTGTTTCTCGAGGACATTCGGCGCTATCGGGAAGAAAAACTCGCTGGCACGGGCCTTGAGCCGGTCTTCCCCGTGTGGGGGCTCGATACACGCGCCCTGGCCGAGGAGATGATTGCCGGCGGGTTGCGGGCGCGTATCGTTTGCGTCGATCCGAGGAAGCTGGCGGCGGAGTTTGCCGGACGCGACTTCGATGCGGAGTTTTTGCGCGATCTGCCGGAAGGCGTCGATCCCTGCGGCGAGAATGGTGAGTTCCACACCGCTGTCTACGCGGGGCCGATGTTCCGCGAGCCCATCGCGATCGAGAGTGGCGAAGTCGTCGAACGCGACGGCTTCATCTTTGCCGACGTTCGTCTCGCGGAGGCCGTGCCGGCCGGGGCATGACCCAACTCCGCGAATCGTCTCGGGGCTTTCGGAAATCTTAATAGAAGGTTGATGGCTGAGGAGCAGCAAACCGACTTCATCATTGTGGGCGCGGGCATCGCCGGACTGCGCGCAGCCATTGGGCTCGCAGCGGACGGAGCCAGCGTCCTGGTCGTGACCAAGGAGGCCCTCGGCGAATCGAACACCAACTACGCGCAGGGCGGCATCGCCGTTGCGATGAGCGGCGAAGAAGACGTCGCGCTGCATCTGGAAGACACGGTCAACGCCGGTGATGGCCTGGTGAACCGCGAAGCCGCGCGCGTGCTGGTGGAGGAAGGTCCGCAGCGCGTGGAAGAACTGCTGCGCTGGGGCACGGACTTCGACCGCGAAAACGGGAACCTGATGCTGACGCGCGAAGGCGCGCACAGCCGCAATCGCATCCTGCACGCGCACGGCGACGCCACCGGCGCGGAGATCGGGAGGTCCCTGCTGCGTCACGCGCGAGCCATGCCGAACATCAGGCTGCTGGAGTGGACGACGACCACCAACCTGATAACCGAAGACAGCGCCGTTGGGGGCGTGCGCCTTCTGGATCGCGATGGCCTATCCATCCAGGCTCGCGCCCGCGCGGTGCTGCTGGCCAGCGGTGGCGCAGGTCAGGTCTACAGCGACACCACCAATCCCGCAGTCGCCACGGGCGACGGCATCGCCATGGCCTGGAACGCCGGAGCTGAGATCGCCGACATGGAGTTCTACCAGTTCCATCCCACGGCTCTGAGCCTGCCCGGTGTACAGCGATTCCTGTTGTCGGAAGCGCTCCGCGGCGAGGGCGCATACCTGCGCAACGCGCAGGGTGAGCGTTTCATGGAGCGCTATCACCCACTGCTGGAACTGGCTCCGCGCGATGTCGTCGCCCGTGCGATCACCCGCGAAGGCATGGGACCGGCCGGGGAGACGCTGCCGGTCTACCTCGACATGCGCCACGTGACGGGCATCGATCCGGCGAAGCGTTTTCCTGGCATCTCTAGATTCTTAGCCGAGCACCGGCTCGATCTCCGCCGCGATCTGATCCCGGTCCGCCCAGCCGCGCACTACCTCATGGGCGGCGTTCGGACCGACGTTCACGGCCGAACGTCATTGCCCCGACTCTATGCAGCCGGCGAAGTCGCCTGCACCGGTGTTCATGGTGCGAACCGTTTGGCCAGTAATTCGCTGCTCGAGGGGCTGGTGTTCGGCGCGCGGGCGGCCGAGGCGATGGCGGGAGAAACCGCACTGGCGAAGACCGGCTCGCCGTATCCAAAGCAAGTGCCTCGTCACGAAGAGAAAGACTTTTCCGGACCGCGCACCGAACTACAGCAATTGATGTGGAGCAAAGCTGGCCTGCTGCGGGATGCAGAGGGCCTCCGGGCAGCTGCGGCTGAGTTTCCCCGGCTTTCCAGAGCATGGCGTGGCGGCTATCTGACCCGAGTGTCCGTCGAATATCAAAATCTCTTCCATGTCAGCCGTCTGATTGTGCAGGCAGCCCTCGTCCGCGAGGAAAGCCGCGGCGCTCACTACCGGAACGACTTTCCGAATCGGGATGACAGAGGATTCGCCCGGCATTCGGTGCTTCAGCGCGAAGGCAAACTCCAGCGGAGTCTATGGCGGCTCGAAGAGATAGACTCGCCCAGTCTCACTTCCGCAGCAGTTTAAAAGCGTGCGTCCACTCGTTCTTCGTGAAGCCGAGGATGCACCACAGCATGCACAGCGGCTCGACCGCGCGCGCGCCCTCGACCGTGCCCATGTCCGCCGTCTCCCATCCAAACTGATCCAGAATCCCCGTCACGGTCTTCTTCGCGGCCTCGTTGTTGCCGCAAATGAACATCGTCGGCCGAATGCCACCGGCATACTGCGGATTCACCATCTGCGGTGCGCCGGCCGAGTTGAATGCCTTTACGAAATCGGCATGAGGAAACTCCTTCTGCAACTGCTCCATCAGCGACTCGTTGGGCCCGGTCGTGAACTGCAGCACCCCATGAAGCGGCGGAGCCTCAGCGATGGGATTGCAGGTGTCGATGATGGTTTTGCCGCTGAGGTTCATCTCGCCCGCGCTGAACAATACATCGACGGCGGCACCGCCTTTAACCGCCAGGACGAGAATCTCGCCGAACTCGCCCGCCTCGCTGGTGCTGCCGACGCGCCCTTTCGGATTGGCCTTGTTCCACTCCGCCAGTTTCGCCGGTTCGCGCGTGCCGATCATCGCTTCATGTCCATGCTTCAGAAAACCCGCCGCCAGCGTCTGCCCAACAATGCCTGAACCCAGAACCCCAACCTTCATGGCTTCTCCTCCCCAACAGGTGGAGAAAACTATAGCGTGGTCGCGATGAAAACCGAAACCGTCAACCCGAATGGCCAGGAAGAGTGGGCGGTTCGGGAACGATGCGACTGATCACCGCAAAAAACGCAAGGATCGAGAGGATGATCGCGAGGGACCAGCCGACCGGTACCTCGATCCAGTGCGCGGCAAGCATCTTGAAAGCGACAAAGCCCAGAATGCACGCGAGCCCGTAGTGCAGCATGTGGAACCGGTCGAGCACGGAGGCGAGCGCAAAGTAGAGCGAGCGCAGCCCGAGCACGGCGAAGATGTTCGACGTGAACGCGATCCAGGAATCGCGCGTGACCGCTAGCACTGCAGGGATGGAATCGAGTGCGAAGATCAGGTCCGTCGCTTCAATGGCCAGAATCACGAGCAGCATGGAACGGAGCGCGAGCTGCGTGCCCGAAGGGTAGCGGAGACAGCAGTCGCGAATCCAGCGCATCGGGCCGTGAATGGGCGCCACACCAGGCTTGACGAAGAGCAGCCGTATCGCCGCGACCGCCAGCAGCGCGCCAAAAGCGTACTGGATCCACTCAAATCGGTTGAGCAGGCTGGTTCCGGCCAGAATCAGGACGCCGCGCAGAATGATCGCCCCCAAAACCCCCCACAGCAACACGCGATGCTGCTGTTCCGAGCCGAGATGCAGCGCGCGGAACAGGATCAGAAAGATGAACAGATTGTCGACGCTCAGTGAGCCTTCGATCACATAGCCGGTCAGGAACTCCAGCGCCGGCTGTTTGCCGCTGGTATGCGCGATATACACCGAAAAGCCGCAGGCCAGCAGGGCAAGAAACGCGGTCCACAGCCACGCGATGCGCGCCGAGCCGCTGCCCTTCTTTCCACGCAGGAGCCGCAGATCGACCAGCAGCAGGACAGCGACCAGAACCAGAAAAGGAATCCAGGGATGGTGCATCGCCTACCGCTGATTCAGCAGGTGGATGGTTTCGAGGATCGTATCCCCGGCGATGGTGAGGCTCTTCGCGCTGAGCTTGTCCATCGTGTCCTCGGCCGTATGCCAGTACGAATTGCCGTAGCCGTAGTTCAGGTCGATAAGATCGGCGCACGGCACTCCGCGATGAACGAACGGCAGATGATCGTCTTCGTCGTACGTCTTGTTTTCGAAGAAGTACGATTGCCAGCCATACTGCGAGGCGGCCTGGTAAATCAGGTCCTCGAGCCAGGGCGTCGAGTTCATGTCGCGCTGCACGTCGAGGTCGCGGTCGCCCAGCATATCGGCGAGAATGAAGGCCTTAATGCGCTTCAGCGTCCCGTCGGATTGCCACTTCACCGCGAGATGCCGGCTGCCATAAACGGAATCGGTGTCGGACCAGCTCTTAATCGCCTCCTCGCCGTCGGTGAAGACGAGCCAGACGCTGTATCCATCGAGCGTTCTGCCGCGCAGATAGTTGGCCATCTCAATCAGCAGGCCGGTCGTCGAGCCCCCGTCGTTGGCGCCGACGTAGGGGATGTTGCGCAGCGGGTAATTCGTCTCGTAGTGCGAGGCGAGAACGATGATGCCGTCCTTCTTGCCGGGGAACTTCACGATGAAGTTGTGCATCGTCATCGCGCCGGCCGGCGTGTCGGTCGTGAAGGTGTCCTCTTCCAGCTGGTCGCGGCGAAACTGGTCTTTAAAAAACGCTTCGGCCTTCGCATGGCCAGGGCTGCCGATCCAACGCGGCCCGATCGCCACATACTCCCGCGTGTACGCCAGCG
>PMAM01000326.1 GCA_003152595.1 Acidobacterium sp. | reverse complement strand
TCGTTATTTCCGGTTTGCCGGTGACACAACCATAACCGGCAGATTGGCTTGTCCAGAATTCTCGATGACTCATTGGCGGTCGTCGAGACTTCATCGACGGTATCCCCAAGCAGTTGCGGGAGTGAAGCAACTCCTGGCGTACCATCCCAGCCGAACGAGGATGAGATGTCAGCGAACATTCCTGTCTGCGTCATCGGCTCGGAACGGGTAACGCGGCAGAAAAGAGCGCTGAAGAGCTCGCAACGGACGCCTTTGGACCACCCGCGTCTGATGCATTTGTCCATACTCAGGTCACGTCAATTTCCACGTGACAGAAGAGTGTGCCATGCCTGCATGAAGACCATAGCTACTGCCCAAAACAGGAAGACAAAGACAAGCGCAATTCCCAGCCATTGCAGGAGGGCGGGGGCGTCGAATTGCCTACGATTTCGCCGGCCATGATTCTTAGGGCGTCGTGGTTGCACAACAACCCCTATCGGGCGATTGGCGGTCGACTCGGCAGGGTCGACCATCCGATTTGTACGAAAGATATTTGCCGCTATCCAGCGACAACAAATTGTCTGTCGAAAGATCGCGACCGGCGTCTCTAAGATACGCCGCTCACTGCGGATACGGGCAATACACTCGGACAGGAACCTAGGTTCTTAACGGAAAGAATCGGGGTTCGAATCATTCATGGTCAGCAGAACCTGTTCCGTTCCGAATTCTGCCAGGGCGGCGGATACTCCCGGGACAGTGGCGTACCTGTCCTGTCCGGATCGATGGAAATATCAAATCCCCAATGACTCCCGACTTCATAATTGCGAAACAGTTCCCGGCTGCACTGTGCCTCGCGACGTTGCTGGCGTGGGGTATGCCACGCGCCGCAGCGCAGCAGAGCTATACGTGGGACCAGATCAAAGCCAAATTCGAGGCCGACAACCCGACGCTGAAGGCCGATCAGTCCAATGTCGACGAAATGAAGGCCGAGGAGATCACCGCGTACCTGCGGCCGAATCCCCAGTTCACCCTCTCGCAGGACGGTACGCAGATTGCTCCCCACAACAACGTGTGGCAGCCCTTGCGCGGCACCTATATCGTGCCCACGGTCAGCTATCTCCACGAACGGGACCACAAACGCGACCTGCGCCTGGAAAGCGCACAGGAAGGCACGCGCATCGGCCAGGCCCAGCACGAGGATCTGGACCGCAACATGCTTTTCGGCCTGCGCACCGCATTCGTCGCCACGCTCCAGGCAAAAGTCGTGCTGAACCTGGCCAAGGCCGACCTGGACTATTACGACAAGATCATCGACATCAGCCGCAACCGTTTCCGCGCCGGCGATCTCGCGCAGATCGACCTGGACCGCATCGAGCTGATGCGCGTGCAGTACGAGGTGGAGATTCAGTCCGCTCTGGTCAACCTACGCACCGCCAAAATCCAGCTGCTGCAGTTGCTCGACGATCGCACCCCCATCGAACAGTTCGACGTCACCGGCCCCTTTGATTTCTCCGACACGCTGCAGCCACTCGACGATTTCCGCCAGATCGCGCTCAATACGCGCCCCGATCTGCAGGCGGCTCTGCAGACCATCCAGCAGTCAGAAACCAATCACAAGCTGGCGATCTCCAATGGGTCAACCGATCCGACCCTCAGCGGCTGGTACACGTACAACTCGTCGAACAATAACCCGGACGGCATTGACACGCTCGGGGCCAGCGTCAGCATTCCGCTCCGCATCTTCGACCGCAATCAGGGCGAGAAACAGCGCACCCAGATCGACATCGCGCGCAGCCGGCATGCCAGTGAGGCCGCGCGAGCACAGGTGTTCAGCGACGTGGACACGGCCTATGCGCAGGTTGAAAGCAATCTCGCGCTCCTCAAACCCTACAAGGCCAAATACAACGACCAAGCGCTGCGGGTACGCGACTCCGTGACCTACGCCTGGCAGCACGGCGGCGCTTCTCTGCTCGATCTGCTCAATGCGCAGAGCGATTACCGCCAGGTACAGCTGGCCTACACGCAGCTGATTGGCGCTTATCTGACGGCCGCCGCGCAACTCAATCTGGCCGTCGGACGCGAGGTGATCCCGTGAACGCCCGAAGCCTTCTGCAATCCTTTGCCTTTCTGGCTGCTGGCCTTCTGCTTCTCGGCTGCGAAAAAAAGTTCGACCCCGCCAGCGGCGTTCCGGGTTCGCCCAGGGTGATCGACCAGAGCGACTCGGCGCGCGTCACCGTCGATCATCCCGAGCAGTTCCCGCTGGTGGCTGCCCAGCGCATTGAGATTCCCGATGAGCTGAGCGTCACGGGCAGCGTCAATCCCGACATCTCCCGCGAGATCCCCGTGATTTCTCTGGCCAGCGGCCGCATCGTCGATATTCGAACCCGCCTCGACGACAACGTGAAGAAAGGGGACCTGCTCCTCAAGGTGCAGAGCCCGGATATCACCAATGCTTTCGACGCGTACCTGAAGGCCTCCAACGACGAGCTGCTCGCCAAAAAGACCCTCGACCGCACCAAAGATCTCTACGATCACGGCGCGGTTCCGCTCTCCACCCTCGAACAGGCGCAGGATGCCGAAGACGATGCAAAGGCCGACCTGACCGCCTCGGAGCAGCAGCTCGATACTCTCGGCGTGAAGAAAGACCACCCCTCCAGCATCGTCAACGTCTATGCGCCGATCTCGGGCGTCATTGTGGCGCAGAACGTCACCAACGCCGCGGCCGCCGGCGTCACCTATTCCGGATCGGCCACAGCCTTTACCATCGCCGATCTCTCCGTCGTCTGGATCCTCTGCGACGTCTACGAAAATGACCTGCCGAAACTGCACCTCGGCCAGTCCGCGCGGATTCGCCTCAACGCGTATCCCGACAGGGTTCTCACGGGCACGGTCAGCGATATCGGCCCGGTTCTCGATCCCACTCTGCGCACCGCCAAAGTCCGCATTCAAGTGTCCAACCCTGGCAATCTGCTGCGTCTGGGCATGTTCGTCACGGCAACCCTGGAGAGCCGCACCCGTCAGGTCCACGCCCTCGTGCCCGCCTCCGCCATCCTGCACCTCCACGACCGCGACTGGGTCTTCGTTCCCGCCGATCACACTCTGTTCCAGAGAATCCAGGTCTCGACCGGAGACATGCTCTCCGGTGGCCGCCAGGTGATTCTCAACGGCATTTTGCCCGGCCAGGAAGTTGTCTCCAACGTTCTTGCTCTGGAAGCGACGCTGGAGGCGCAATGATCCGCAAGATCGTCGATTTCGCCCTCCAGAGTCGTTTTCTGGTGCTGGCTATCGGGATCCTTCTATTCGCCTGGGGCATTGTCTCCTTCCATCGCCTTCCCGTCGAAGCCTATCCCGATGTGGCCAACAATTACGTCGACGTCATCGCGCAGTGGCCTGGCATCTCTGCCGAGCAGATCGAGCAGCAGGTCACCATCCCGCTGGAAACCGTCATGAACGGCATTCCCGGCGTCGTCCACGTCCGCTCCTGGTCGATCTTCGGTCTCTCCACGGTCGAAATGGTCTTCGGCGAAGACACCACCGACTTCGAGAACCGCGAGCGCGTGATGGAGCGTCTCTCCCAGGTCTCGTTGCCGACCGGCGTGATACCGCAAATGGGCACCGACTGGAGTCCGGTCGGCCAGATCTACTTCTACACGCTCGAAAGCACCAATCCCGAATATGACGTGATGAACCTCAAGACCCTGGAGAACTGGGTCATCGAGAAGAACCTCAAGTCCGTCCCGGGTATCGTCGACACCAACCCCTTCGGCGGTCCCACGCGCGAATATCAGGTACGGCTCGACCCCAACAGGCTCATCTCCTACGGACTGAGCCTCGGCCAGGTCGAGCAGCAGCTGAGCGGCAACAATGCCAATGGAGGCGGCAGCTTCATCCAGGCCGGCTCCCAGGAGATCAACGTTCGCGAAGTCGGCCTCGTGGGCAATGTCCAGGACATCGAAAACACGGTCATCATGACGAAAGCCGGCACGCCGCTGCGCGTCAGGGACATCGCCGAGGTCTCGCAGGGACCCATGATCCGCCTTGGCCAGTTCGGCCAAGCCATCCGTCGCGCCGACGGCAAAATCATCGACAACGACGATGTGGTCTCGGGCATCGCGCTGCTGCAAAAAGGCGCCGACGCCCAGCCCGTTCTCGATGGCATCCACGAGAAGATCAAGGAGCTGAACGCCCAGATCCTGCCCGCAGGCGTGAAGATCGTTCCCTTCATCGACCGCAGCGATCTCCTGCACTTCACCACGCACACCGTCCTCCACAACCTCGGCGAAGGCATCGTTCTTGTCGTCATCATTCTCTTTCTCTTCCTCGGCAACGTTCGCGGCGCGATCATCGTGGCCCTTACCATCCCCTTTTCGCTGCTCTTCGCCGCCATTTGTCTTGACCTGAGGCACATTCCCGCCAACCTGCTTTCCCTCGGCGCGCTCGACTTCGGCATGGTCGTCGATGGCGCCGTCGTCATGGTCGAGAACATCGTGCGCCATCTCCACCGCAAGGACGATACCGGCCGCCCCGTCCAGGTGCGTATTGCTGAAGCCGCTCACGAGGTGCAACGCCCCGTTTTCTACGCCATCGCCATCATCATCACCGCCTACCTGCCTATCTTCACGCTGCAGTCGGTGGAAGGCCGCCTCTTTCGCCCCATGGCCTGGACCGTCGCCTTCGCTCTTCTCGGCGCGCTCACTTTCTCCATGATCCTTGCGCCCGTCCTCTCCAGCCTTCTCTTCAGCAAGGGTGCGAAAGAATGGGAAAATCCCGCGATGGAGTGGCTCCGCAACCGTTACCGCCACGGCGCTACGTGGGCTATTCACCACACCCGCATCGTTCTCGGCATCGGCGTCTGCGGTCTCGTCCTCGCCCTCTGGCTGGCCTTTGGCGGCGTCATCGGCTCGGAGTTCCTGCCCCACCTCGATGAAGGCGCTCTCTGGGTCCGCGGTACCCTCGATCAAAGCGTCGGCCCCGATGAGAGCGTCGGCATCGCCAACCGCGCGCGCGACATCCTCTGCTCCTTCCCCGAAGCCACCGAGTGCACCAGCCAGACCGGACGCCCCGACGACGGCACCGACCACACCGGCTTCTTCGACACCGAATACTTCGTCGGCCTCAAACCAAAGGAGCAGTGGCGCCCGATCTTCTATCAGAACAAGGACGATCTCATCGCCTCCATGAACGATGTGCTCACGAAGAAGTTCCCCGGCGTTATCTGGGGCTTCTCGCAGCCGATCGAAGACAACATGGAAGAGGCGGTTAGCGGGGTCAAGGGCGAGCTCGCCACCAAAGTCTACGGTAGCGACCTCCATCAGCTCGAAGACAAGGCCGCTCAGATCGAGGCCGTGATGAGTCACGTCCGCGGCATCACCGATCTGGGGGTTTTCCAGGTCACCGGACAGCCCGATCTCGACATTGCCGTCGACCGGCAAAAAGCCGCGCGCTGGGGCATCAACGTTTCCGATATTCAGGATGCAGTGCAGACCGCCGTCGGCGGCAACGCCCTCACTCAGGTCCTGCGCGGCGAAGAAGTCTACAACCTGACCCTCCGCTACCTTCCCCAATACCGCAACACCCGCGAAGCCATTGAGAACATACGCCTGCTCTCGGCCTCCGGGGAGCGCGTCGCGCTCTCGCAGCTCTGTACGATTCACGAAGCCGACGAAGGCTCGGAGATTTATCGCGAGAACAATCAGCGCTACTTGGCCATCAAGTACAGCGTGCGAGGCCGCCCCCTCGGCGACGCGGTGCGGGAGGCGATCCAGAAGGTCGACGCCGGAGTGAAGCTCCCGCGCGGCTATCACCTGGGATGGGAAGGCGAGTATCAGAGCGAACTGCGCGCCGAAGCGCGAATGGCCATTATCGTGCCCATCACCGTTCTGCTCATCTTTGTGCTCCTCTACACCATGTACCGCTCCTTCAAGTGGGCAGTCCTGATTCTGGCCACGGTAGCTATGGCCAGCATTGGCGGCCTGCTCGTACTGCTCATCACGCACACCAACTTCAGCGTCTCGTCCGAGGTCGGTTTCCTCGCGTTGTTCGGCGTCTCAGTCCAGACTGGCGTCATCATGCTGGAATACATCAACCAGCTCCGTGCCCTCGGCAAAAGCGCGGAGGAGGCAGCCATTGAAGGCGCTGTTCTCCGTCTGCGTCCCATCATGATGACCATGCTGGTGGCCACGCTGGGCCTGCTGCCCGCCGCGATGTCGCACGGTATCGGCTCCGATTCTCAGCGTCCGTTCGCCATCGTGATCGTCGGCGGTCTGGTCATGAACCTCATTATGAGCATCTTCCTGCTGCCCACTCTTTACGTTTGGGTCGCCCGCGACACCGACATCCTGCCCCAGCCGGAGATGGAGTTCGAGAACTAAGGGATGGCCTATGAGAGCGAGCCGCTCAGGCGATCTCGGCATCGTCGTCGAGCCAGTCATGCGAATGCCGTTCCAGAGCGAGCCGCACCAACTGGCTCCGCGTGCGCACGCCGGTTTTATCGAACAACTGCTGGAGCGCCGCCTTGACTGAACTCTCGGAAATGTGAAGCGTGTCCGCGATCTTCTTGTTGCTTGATCCCTCTAGGACACAATTCAAAACTGCTTTTTCGCGGCTGCTGAGTGAGGTTTCACTTGATCCCTCTGCGGAATTTCGTTTGACCCGTTCAACCAACGGCCTGACCGCGCGCGGGTCAAGCCACATCTCTCCATCCATCACTCTTCGAATGGCCTCAGCGAGCTGCGCAGGAGGGCTGTGCTTCAGGAAGATTCCCGACGCGCCCTGTTCGAGCACCCCCGTCATTCCCGCGCTGCTCATTCCGGCGGTCACCATCAGGACCCGCGGCTGGATTCCCCTGCGCCGTATCTCTTCGAGCAGCCGGGAACCGAGCTCCGTTTCCAGGTCGTAGTCGAGCAAAACTACGTCGATTTGTTCCCGATCTAATATCTCCACTGCATCCCGCAGATGACCGCAGTTCCCCACAATCTCGAAGTCAGGTTCCGCCGCCAGCAGTCGGATCAGGCCTTCGCGGAACAGGCTGTGGTCGTCGACCACAAGCAAGTGGATCTTCTTGCCCGTTCCCTCTTTCACTGCCCGGCTCTGGTATTACGCTGAATTATCTGGTTCACGAAGTCACCCGAAACAAAATGTAGGCCACCGAAGCGCGGTCTCGGACCTGCGTGGCCATCAACCGCAGCCGCGATGCAAACGGACCCGCCGCAACCTGGAGTATAAGATTCACCGCCTTTTCGATCATCTCTTATCTTTCGATACGATCCGGAGATCGTTTGGCCATTCGGCGGCTTTGGCCGGGTCAGCGCGGCGCACCAACCGGTAATATCTGAAATATCTGAACCGGCCGGGCGTTTCCTGGAGCAAGCACAATCCCTATGGATGTTCTCGGCATATATTCCCGCGCCAATCGACGAGGTCTGTTGATCACGGCGGCCGTTCTTACTGTCGCCATCGCGGCGGTGGACTGGTACACCCGGCCATTCATCTCGATCGGATTTCTATACCTCTTTCCGGTGATGCTGGTCAGCGGCATTTTCAGGCGATGGCAGATCGTCACAACCGCCATTGGTTTCGCCGTCTTGCAGGAGCTTTTCAGCAACCTGCCCCTGGACAGCGCAATTCCGCGATTGGTTTTCTCAGGGCTGGGCTTTGCTGGCACCGGTTTGTTTATGTTCGAACTCCTCCGCAACCGGCGTATGGTGCTGGATCACGTGGACGAGATCGAAGATCAGATTCAGCAGCGGAGACAAGCCGAAGAACAGCTTAGGCAGTTGGTCGACACCAGTCCCGCCGCCATACTCACCGTGGGTTCGACCGGTGAAATCCTGCTCGCCAATGAAGCCGCACAGGAGCTGTTCGGCACCGAAGGCCATGATTTGCGTGGCCGGCGGATCGCAGACTATGTTCCGGCGCTCTTCTCCGCTTTGCATTCCGGTCAGTCGCGCTTGTACCGGACAGCGCTGCAGTGCCGCGCGCAGCGAGGCAGCGGAGAGACTTTTCTTGCGGGAACCTGGTTTTCCACCTATCGCTCGCCAACCGGGAACAGGCTCGCGGCCATCGTCGTCGATCTTTCCGAGGAACTTTACAGCCGCGAGGATTTGAGTCTCGACTACCTGTTGAAGAACGCAAGGATTCTGATGAGCGGTGTGTCTCACGAAGTTAGAAACCTGGCCGGAGCCGCGTTGGTCCTTCATCAGAACCTTGGCAGGGTACAAGCATTGAGCGAAAACGAAGATTTTGTCGCGCTGGGAACGCTGATGCACGGCCTCGATAAACTGTCGGCGATGGAACTGGCGAGTTCCCCCGGGGATGAGCGCCAGTTGATTGACCTCGGCTCGGTGCTCGACGAATTGCGCGTCCTTCTTGAGAGCATGTGCCGCAAAGAGGGTATCGAACTCGAATGGGCGGTGCCCGACGTCACGCGCTCCGTATGGGCTGATCAGTACGGACTGATCCAGGTCTTCCTGAATCTCGCGAAGAACAGCCGGCGCGCCCTCGAAAATGCTCCTGTGAAGCGAATCAGGATCACCACAGTGCAGGAGAATCACTCTCTTGTCATTCGCTTCGAGGACACCGGCCCGGGAATCTCCAATCCCGAGACTCTCTTTCGTGCGTTTCAGCGCGACGCCAAGGCGACGGGNNGTCGCAATAACGAAGTACTCCTTCGGATCAAAGCGGACCTAATCGTTGACCGCCGATGAAGGTGCCTGCCGGTGATCGTGTGTCCCGAATCTTCGCAAAGCAAAACAAATTTATCGGCACTGCTGAGAGAGGCATCTCAGATCCAATCGATGGCGGTCCATTCCTCGAACTGCGATAAAAGGCAATGTGCTCATCGAGGCCATTTTTCCGAGTAGTGGCCGGTTGGTCGCCCATCCGGAAGTTTCGCGCCGCGAAGGCGAAGTCTCCGTCCGGAACCGCTCCGAAGTAGTCTCAGGGCCTTCCGCACATTCAACGATTCCAGGGGTGCGTGTATGCTCGATTTGCAAATATCGATTTGAACGATCCGGGCCTGGTTCTCCGGGAAAGTCATGCACGGGAGATAACACTATGTCATGCAAACCGCTCGCCCTCGCCGCCCTCGCCGTTCTGCTTCCGTTCGCTACCCTCGCCCGCGCACAGGACAGCGGCCCCTATAAGGTGCTCAGGATCCAACTGGTGGGAGGCGATGGCGGATTCGATTACGTGACGGCCGACCCCGACGGCCGCAACCTTTATGTTGCGCGGTCGGGTCCCGCCGGTCATATCGGTGTGTTCAGTCTCGACACCCTGCAACAGGTGGGGGACATTCCGGGCATCAGCGCACACGGCGGAGCGGTCGACACGGCAACCGGCCACGGATTTGCAACCTCGAAACCGGTCACGATGTTCGACGCGAAGACCTTTGCGATTCTGAAGAAGATCGACGTGCAGGGGAACCCGGACGGCTACCTGAACGACGCCTACAATCACCACTTCTACATCCTGAGCCATTCGGAACCGAACATCACCGTTCTCGACGACAAGGACGGTTCGATCCTGGGCACCATCGACATCGGAGGCGCACCCGAGCAGGCTGCCACTGACGGCCAGGGCAGAATCTATGTGGACATCGAAGACAAGGCGGCCATTGCGGTGATCGATGCGAACACCATGAAGATGGTCGGCCGCTACGATGTTTCCACCCGCGGTGCAGGCTGCGCCGGACTCGCGCTGGATGCGAAAAGCGAGATTCTCTTCGCTGCGTGCCGCGAGAAGAACAATATGGTCATCCTGTCGGCGACCGACGGCCATATCATCACCGATTTGCCTATCGGCGTGGGGTGCGACGGCACAACCTTCGATCCGGAGACGATGGAAGCGTTCAGCTCTCAGGGCGACGGCACGTTGACGGTGGTGAAGGAGGATTCGCCCACNNTGGATGCGTCGCCCCCGCCCGCCGATGATTCCACACTCTTTCCAGATCCTTGTAGTCGGCAAGTAACGCGACGAGACCTCCGCCAGATGGCAAGAACATTAGAGCGGATACGCGGTTTGATAGTCGGATGGCGGTACGTAATCTACAGGCACAGTGGCCCAAATCACTCATTCGCGGAGTTTTGAGCGGTTGGTCGCCAATTCGGAAGTTTCGCCCAACCCGTTACAGTGCCCAGCGGTGAGAACCTCGAGTACATCGATGATTGGGGCCGGGTGGGATCAGCCAGGCCCGCGTCGCGTCCGAACAGATTCTGCGGGATGCGCGGATGCCGCCGGCTGGCCCGATTCAGTCAGTTCCGATCGGGAGCGGCTCGTTATCGAATAGCGATAACAGGGCAATGCGCTCATTGACCCGTACTGGACGGTTTGTCGCCAAACCGGAAGTAACGATTTGGTAAATAGACGGTTGGCGGCATTCCGTTGTACCGCCCATCTTAGCGGGCCCCTCGCCGAAATATGAAAGGCCAACCACGGAAGAGTGGCCTTTGCGTCAACTTCTTTTCGCTTTCCAGGCGTCAGGCAGGGTTCCGGATATCCTCCTCCTCTGTCCACTTGTCCTTGCTGCCGCCGACCTGATGCCCCTGACGGAGCCCCTCGAGCAACCCCGAACCAAAGCTCGGGATGGTCATCCATAAGTTCTCTTTGACTGCGTGCAGGCTTGCTTCGATCTTGGAGAATGGCTCTCCCGCAATCAGCCGACGGCGCAATTCCAGGAGGTTGTCGTAATGCCAAAGACAGATTTCGTCCGCAAAGTCGAGCCCCGTCCGGACGAACGCACGCGGAAAACCGGTAACGTGCGCGATCAGGTCCGCGTTCTGGCTGTCAGCCAGGAGCGCCGCGAGAATTACGATCCCGTTTGAAGTATAGGTGGTGGCCTCCGCGTCGTACTCAACGAACTGCGGAAACGCATGGCAGAACGAGGTCAGCCAACTATCCCATTCGGCAATCAGAGGGTGACCGTAGAACAGGCTAGCCACATAAGAGGCGGGATCTCCGTCAAAGACCTTGTGGATACGGTTCAGTGCTTCCAGCTGGCTGATGCTGTGTTCCACCACCTCTCGGTCAAGCCCGGTGACGTGAGCGATGCCGCGGACCGTGATTCCACCTTTTGTCAGCGACGTTGACAGAAAAACAAGACGATCTTCCTTCGATAGTTTAAGCATGGTTAGCTCTCCTTGGGATCCTGCGGTCGACCGCTGGATCTGTATAGGGTTAATACCCAGGATCGAACGCGTTCCTCGGAAACAATCTTTGGGCGGAGTGACGGTGTGGGCCCGCTCCGATCTTTCGCTCACTCCGCAGAGCGCAGAAGAATACTTCCGCGACCTCCACGTAGGAGGTCCGGTAGTCTCGTTCTCAAACTCGCCATCCTTCCGGCCAACCGGCTATTCTTCTTGACGGTCC
>PMAM01000336.1 GCA_003152595.1 Acidobacterium sp. | reverse complement strand
ATTGGCACAAGGCATTGAGGTCCGAGAGATTACAAGTGCGGTGCGCTCACAAATCCATACTCTGACTCCCTGGGGACAAGTGAGGGGAACCCGGGTCACTTATCCTGCTGACCATTCAGCAGCGGTGGTCTGACAGCAAAGAAACACCTTACCCGTGCCTGACCAGTTGGGGAGAATGCGCCTCTCGGCCGTATCGAGAACGTTCAGGCCAGCGCCAGCGGAATCGCCTCGCTCCACCTTCCCTGAGCCGTCAGAATGAGTTCGACCATCTCTCGTGCAGTTCCCCCACCTCCCTGGGCCGTGGTCACATAGTGGCAGATCGCCTTGAGTTCGGGGACCGCATTCGCCACCGCGATCGCCAACCCGACTCGCCGCGCTATCGACAGATCTGGAAGATCGTCTCCCATGTAGGCCACCTCGTCCTCCCTTACCTGAGCCTTGCGCACGCATTCTTCAAAGGCTGCCGTCTTGTCGGCCTGTCCCAGATACACGAAGTCCACATGCGATTCCTGGGCCCGCTGGGAGACCGCCGCGGAATGCCGCCCGGTGATAAAGCCGGTCTTGATCCCCATGGTGTGCGCCAGTGTCAGCCCCAGGCCATCCTGCGAGTTGAAGACCTTCATTTCGGCCACACCCCCGTTGTTTGAAAGAGAGATGAGGCAGACCCCGCCGGCGGTGAGCGTGCCGTCAATATCCATCAGGAAAAGCTTGATTCTCCTGGCGCGATCGAGCAGAGTGGAACCGGTGAGCGGATCATTTGGCATGAAGGCGATCTTATCGTGTTCAAACGCGTCAAACTTTGAATCAATCTCTGAAACGAGGACCCTGGCCCGTCGCGCACATGATGGAAGCCCAATCAGCTGCAGATCAAAGACTCGATGTCCAAACAGGCACCACCCGTGAGCGTCGGCACAACGATGCGCGCGCCAAACCCAAACGGACAAGGTTCACAGGTAGCCGGGATTGTGGTTTTCTCTGGTTTCAAACGAGTGGTCAGGTCAGCAAGCGCTGGCCGCGCTGTTTCCCGCCCGGTACGCGTCTCCTCCGGCAATCCATGAGCGGGTTCGTGGTACTGTTCGAGTCCCATCGTTCGCCCCCTCACTTTCTTCCTCAGAACTCTCGGCTTCCACCATGGCGCGTATGTCGCATATGGGACACGAGCGAGGGACGATCTTTCTTGACTTACTTAAGAGAGTTATAGACTCTGTATCGTTGCATATCTGTCTCCTTGAAAACCAGGCCGAAGCCAGGTCGCGATCGATCGGGGTACAGGAATCCTTTCGTGACCTCAAGTGCGCCGTCGAAGGCCATCTTTTCGATGCGCACGTGATCATAAAAATACTCGACATTGATGGCGCGCTGTGCACCGCAGCAGGCATGTGCATGGATGGACGGCGAAGTATGGGCCGAGAGGGGCATGGAGTGGCTTGCGCACAGCGCGTCGGCCAGCAAGAATCCGTTAATCCCCGCGCAGCGAGTGGCATCCGCCTGAAGAACGTCGACTGCGCCTGCCTCTAGCATGCGCCGGAAGTACCAGGAATCGTATCCATACTCGCCTGCGGCGACGACCATTCCCGGCGGCCCCTGATCGCGGATCAGGTGCAATCCTTCAAGGTCGTCGGAGGAGACTGGCTCTTCAAACCAGGTGACATCGGATTCTCTGAACCGGTGCGCCTGCTCGAGAGCTTGTTTGCGTGTGTATGCCCCGTTTGCATCGACAAAGAGCTGGACTTTCGGTCCAATGGCCGCGCGCGCCGCGCGAACACGCTCGATGTCGGCAGCCGCATCGCGGCCTATTTTCATCTTGACCGCGAGAAAACCCGCTTCCGCCCAACCTCCGAATTGCTCGCGCAGCTTCGAGTCGGAATAAGAGGTAAACCCGCCGCTCCCGTATGCCATTATCTGTGTCCGCACCAGTCCGAGCAGTGCCGCTACAGATACGTTGAGAAGTTTCCCCTTCAGGTCCCACAAGGCATTATCGATCGCGGCAATGGCCATAGAAGAAATTCCCGGCCGGCCCAGATTGCGAATCTGTTCGAGCATCTTGCGCCATGCGCCGCCATTGGCGATCGCGTCATGACCGATCAGCATCGGCGCAAGTGACTCGTCGATCAGATGCGCCGTGGCAACATCCGCATAGCTATAGCCAATCCCTTTTTTACCACCGGCGATAACTTCGACCAGCACCAGAGAAGTCTTGTCCCATTGAAACGTTCCGTCCGACTCTGGCGATTCCGTCGGGACTGTGTAAACGGAAACCTGAATGCGTTCGATGCGTGGGCTGGATTCCATCATTACCTCGATCTAAATCCTGGGCATGCCATGGCCCCGCGTATCCGGCGGAGACAAGTCGCGCCGCATAGCAGGCTTGTCGCTGTTTGGCTTATGCGATGTAAAGACTTCGTTTCCTTCGCGGATGAGGTAATCGGCCGTGCGCGCAGCCAGGGCCATAATGGTCAGTCCCGGATTGGCCGATCCCTGTGTGGGCATGATGCTGCCGTCGCAGATAAACAGGTTCGCAATATCGTGCGTCCGCCCGAACTGGTCGACGACCGAGGTCTCGGGATCGCTCCCCATGCGTGCGGCTCCGACCAGATGGGCATATCGCACCTCCTGTACGACCTCCGTAGCGCCCGCCGCCCACATGACCTCCATAGTTTTATTCTTGCCGTATTCGATCAGCTTCTGATCGTTGTCGTGCAGAGTGAAGGTGGCTTTGGCGATTGGAATACCGAGGCGATCTTTTTCTTCCGCCAATTGCACGCGATTCTCCGCATGCGGCAGAATCTCTCCGAGAAATCCGAAACTCGCCCAATGGTTGTAATCCATCATGACGCTTCGCATCCCCCACCCCCAGGCGCCTTTCGCAGTCATCATCTGCCGGGCAAATGCCATGGGCAGCGGACCCACCGTCTGGATCGCAAAGCCGCGCGCGAAACCGCGTTTCGGGTCGGTCTCATAGAATTCCTCCGTCAACGCATGCGCCGGAGGAGCCTTATACATGCGGACGAGTTCCTCGAAACGGCCGAGCACGACATTGCCGGCCTGCGCCATCAGGTATCGGCCTACACAATCGCTGGAATTGGCGAGTCCGTTCTCGAAACCTGGACAAGCGGAATTGAGTAAGAGGCGAGGTGTTTCAATCGAATACCCCGCCACGACCACAGCCTTTGCTTTTTGAAAGCGCTCGCGCCCTTCCGGATCGAAGTAGGAGATTCCCGTCACGCGCCGGTCGCGGCCTATGTGGATACGGGAAACCATGCAATTTGGACGAATCTCCGCTCCGTTTTCAATGGCATCCGGAACGTGCGTGATGAGCGTGCTGGCCTTGGCGCCCACTTTGCACCCCTGAATGCAGAAGCCGCGATAAATGCAGTGCGGCCGGTCGCCGCGGGAACCGTTCAGGATCGCCACCGGCCCTCCAGCCGAAACTCCGATGCCCAGCTTCGTGCAGCCTCGGATCAGCGCATCGCCCACGCCGCCCATCGGATGCGGTCCGTAGGGATAGCCATGAGGATCGCCCCAGGGAAAATACGACGGGCCGGAGACAGGGAGCTCCAATTCCATGAGTTCGTAGTAAGGCTTCAGGTCCGAGTAAGAGATGGGCCAGTCGACACCGACGCCGTCGGTCGAGTGGGTGCGAAAGTCGGAGGGATGCAGCCGTGGCGTGAAAGACGCCCAGTGAACGGTGCCTCCGCCGACGCCCTTGCCGCAGTTGTTTGCTCCAAATGCCAGGGGATGCTTGCCACCGGTGATCCGCAGATCGTTCCAATAGAGGTTGTGAGCTCCCTTTTCATCGCTCACCCAGTCGCGTTCGGTATCCCAAAAGGGCCCGGCATCGAAACCAATCACACGAAAGCCCGCTCTCGCCAGCCGTTGCAGGAGCACTCCGCCTCCCGCGCCCACGCCCACGCCCACGATGGCGTAATCCACCTCTTCCCCTTCAGAGAAGCGATGCATCGGGGTCTCGATCCGCTGGATAGAGCCGAGCATGTGCGGCTTCCCGCCGGGCGGATGAAATTCTCCCAGAAGCGGCGACTTCAATGGGTACCTCCCTGGCCGGGGGAGCCGAGATGCTCCAATTGACCGGAGACCGGTTCAAATTCGCCGGAGACGGAGTTCTCCGGCGCTTTCCAGTCATAACGCTTTTCCGTTACTTCCCAGGTCTCCGCCTCACCGCGTTCCAGGCGCATATAAGCTCGCGGATATGCCGGCCCGCCAAAGCCGATTTCATCCCAGGCCCAGGGATGCGAGTAATAGGCATCCGTGCAGTCGGAAACCAGCAGCATCCAAAAGCGGTGGACGGGCACTCGTTTCCAGATATCGTTCGCAGCGGAAGGTTTGCCGTCATGCAGCAAGCGAAGAATTTCATCCTGCTCTTGCGGGCCAATCTCCAGGAAGCCACAACCATATCGATGCCGCGCGATCTTCTCGATGGCCCGCAATCCCAACTGGTACGCTTCGCGATCGGGCGGCATGTCTTCGTACTGGTAGCCATCGTGTGAGTTCTCGAAGAGCCGTCGATCGATTTGCGGCACGATGGGGATCTTGTGAGACTCGTCGCGGTCATCCTGTGGAAGAACGCGATCGCAGACAGCATTCAATAGACAAGCTTCCTGCGGACTGAAGAATCGGACCTCAGGAACATTGCCGACCCGGTCCAAAACCACCTGGCGCGTCTTCGCATCCCAGAATTTCTGTTGGCCGAGCGTGCTGAAGCCTGGATAGTATCCTGGCTGAGCCATTGGTCCGATCGGTTCTCCTGTAGCTGAATCGACCGGGCGGCTGTCTGCTATTCCAGTTGGAGCACTCATTTTCTTCTGTCTCTCCGGAGCAGGCTGGCGAGCAATCCCAGAGCACCGCAGGCTGCAAACAGCAGGGGCGCGAACAACGGCGGTCCATAGATGATGTTATAAATCGGCTTTTTCAGACCGCCCGGGCGCCGCACGACGCCGCGTGCATGGTAACCGAAACCCACGGCTCCATCGACGATCGCGACTGCCGAGAGAGCGGGAAGCCAGGTATGCGCAACGCGAGGGCTCCTGACTGCGCCGATACCCGCCGCCATCAACATGGGCGCGATGATAACCGGCGTCCATTGCGCCTTATAACGGAAATTGTTTTTGTAATGCGAGTACCAGGCTTCAAATCCGCTGAAGAACGCTGAGATAACCGTCGCCATTGCCATCTGCTTTTGGAAG
>PMAM01000345.1 GCA_003152595.1 Acidobacterium sp. | reverse complement strand
CTGGTAGTCGAGAAACTGCGTGTCCTTTGGGTGGCCCGCAATGCGCCAGTCGTCGTAGTTGAGCAGCCGCCGAAAGAAGCGGAACTGGCCGCGCTGGTTCAAAACGTCGATATGCACGAAGTCGGCGAGCTGACGCGCGAACGCCTGCGCGCATTGTTCGAGGCGC
The DNA here is from genome assembly GCA_003152595.1 of Acidobacterium sp. Taxonomy (GTDB): domain Bacteria; phylum Acidobacteriota; class Terriglobia; order Terriglobales; family Acidobacteriaceae; genus Palsa-343. Next base: position 42,713 of record PMAM01000345.1, on the reverse strand, counting down.
GCCAGGTCACGCTCGATCTGTGAGCGCAGAAGCGTCTTCATGGCGTTGTTGGTGAACTGCGTCTTCAGCTCGTTCACGGCTCCGGCCGGATCACGGAAAAGCTGAGCCAGAGCTGCGCCGACGCCGGTCTTCGACCGTGAGCCTTCGAGGAGAACGCAGTAATAGATTTCGATCTCGTAAAGCCTGTCTGCCCTCTCCTCAAAGAACCGACGCCTGTAGTCCACCGACTCCTGCACAAGAGGATTCTCGTAGTCGGCGAACGGGATTTCCGGCCGGTTCGATTTGAAGAGGTACTGGTAGACGTGGAAGCCGGGGCCGAACGCTTTCAGTGCGGCCTCAAGTCGTTTCACCGCGTATTCCTGCTCGGCATGGTCGAGACTCTCGTAGTCCACGCCGGCGACGCTCAGCACCATGCCCAGGTCGCCGCTCTTGGTCAGGAACGCCGTCTCGTTCCAGAAACCGTACAGGTTGATGTGATCGCAGAGTGCGGCTGCTTCCTTCCACGGCTTGATGACCCTGTCGAGGCGGAGCATCACATCACCTCGACCCGCGGAGTGCTTTGTTTCGCCGCGTCGTACCGGCTCTTGTACCGTTCCGACCTGGCAAGAATGAGGAGGAACGCCGGGTCGCTGTTCGTCACCCAGTGGCCGAAGGCGAATCCGCCGATGAACACGGCCACGCCCGCGAGCAGGCTGTTGAAGAGGTTGAAGGCACCCACGGCACCTACGCAGACGAAATAGAACAGAGTGCGCTCAACTCCCAGGTACGTGAGCGGCTTATGCAGGCTCTTGTAGACCCGGTTGGTACGGCGTTTTGGTTGAATGTCGCTCTGCATAAGCCCTCACATCGATTCGTCAAGGTCAAGGCGATGAACGGCGGGAGGAAGCGGCTTATACGCCCCAGAGCCAGCTCAGGACGTTGACAGCCAGCACCGCTATGCCGGTACCTGCGGCAACGCCCGCGAGGGCCTTCTTCGCGCCGGGCTCGCCGTGTGCGAAGCCGTAGCCGCCAATCACGATCGCGATCAGCGATGCGACCTTGGCAATCGTCCCGGTGAAAAGAGTCTGCAGGGCGGTGAAGCCGGTATCGAAGGGTGAACCGCTCGACTGGGCCTGGGTCGCAAGCGGTAGCAGCAGAATCGTAAGTGCGAGGACAACGCGGACATCCACCCGAACAGGGATGGTGGAGAATCGGATGAAACGACGGATCGGGATCACTTTGCACCTCCGCTGGCGTTCGCAACGTCAGCATGGCGCAAAGCTAGCCCGGCACTATTTCGAAGTCCAATCACTTCTGATGCGGCCGTTATTCCCTGCGGTTATAACGAGCATTCCAGCCTTGTATTCCAATGGGAATCCAGGTCGCAACATCCTGGGCGACGCTGCTCGTTTGATTCGTTGGTAAACCTCAGTCGACGGCTGTGATCTGCGCCGAAAGCCATCGGCATCTATTTGGCATCGACTCGATCAGGCACCCTGCGAAAGACTCGATTGAATATCTCATGCGCAAGATCCACGGATTCCTCAATCGCGGCGCTGGTCGGGATCACGCGGACATTGACCTGCTTCTCTCTCGCAAGCCTCAGCCCAGCGATAATGCAGGCGCCCAGGTAGACCAGCGTTCGATTCATGCGAGGCATTGGTGCGAAGGGATCCCACATCCGGACAGTATAGGCGAAGATAAAGCGAATGTCGCGGCAGGCGGGATTGAAGTCGCTCGGGGGTTCTCGATTGTGTTGTCAAAAGCCGACATTTCAGTGCTAATCCGGCTTCGCTGAGCGCATTGTTTGAATGCTAAGTCGAGGAGGAGCACGAGGTGTTGCGAAAGGCTGAACTCAGCCTTGAGGCTGATTCAGAGAACTACCTCGGAGGCTCCTCAGAGACGATATGTATTACATCGGACTGGATGTTCACAAGAAGACGATCAGCTATTGCGTGAAGGATGCAGCTGGTCATGTGCACCGGGAGGGCAAGATCGGATCGACCCGGCGCGAACTGGATGCCTGGATCCAGACGTTACCGCAACCCCGGATGATGGCCATGGAAGCGACGATCTTCACCGGCTGGATCTACGATTACCTGCTTCCGCATGCGGAGAAGGTGAAGGTGGCCCATCCGCTGATGCTCCGGGCCATCGCCGCGTCCAAGAAGAAGAACGACCGGATCGATGCCGGCAAGATCGCCGACTGCCTGCGGTGCGACTTTCTGCCCGAGTGCCACATGGCTTCGACCGAGATCCGGGACCGGCGCCGGACGTTGCGCTATCGGCACCTGGTGGTAAGGCAGACGGTGCAGATGAAGAACCGTATATCGGGGCTGCTCATGGAAAGTGGGGTCAGCTATGACAAGCAGCGACTGCACAAGATGGGTTACTTCACTGAACTGTTTTCGACCAACGAGGAGATCAGCGACAGTATCCGGCCCCTGCTTCGGCTTGGCCGCGAACACATCCTGCGGGGACAGCGACTGGATCGTGCGCTGATCAGTTCCCTGGAACGGGATCCGCTGCTGTCGGAGCGGCTGAGACGGCTGAGGACGATCCCCGGAGTCGGCCCCATCACCGCGCTGACCTGGGCCCTGGAGATCGGAGACTACACCCGCTTCCCATCGGTGAAGGAAGCCATCAGCTACTGCGGACTATGCGGCGCTGAGAAGACTTCTGCCGACAAGGTGATGCGCACGCCGATTTCCAAGCAGAGGAACAAGCACATCCAGCACGTGCTGGTGGAAGCCGCCAAGCTGGCGCCCCGGTACTCCCACGAGCTGGCCCTGCTCCGGGAGAAGGAAATCCAGCGAGGGAACAAGAATCGGGCCACTATGGCGATAGCCAGAAAGCTGGTGGCATACATGCTCGCGGTGGACCGCAGGAAACAGGACTTCGTACCGGCCGAAGAGTTGGTGGCCAAAGCAGTGGCTTAAAACCTTCCTAATAGGGAGAACAAAAACAAGATCATTCGATGCGCAGGCTGCCAGGTCCTGCAGTAAATCGCCCGGGCGACGGAGGAAACTCCCGAGGCTCTCTTCGCATTGTTTCGGGACTGGCAGAGAACACAAACTCAATCTTCTGCGACGGCTCTTCGGAGCTTGAGGCAGCAAATGGATGTCCGGTCCTGCGGGAGCAGGGACCACCAGCCGAGAGGCACACGCGCAGGCGGATGGCCGGATCAGAACGAATGCGCGCTCTCCTGAGCGCGACCAGCACTCTCGTGCTTTTTTCTTGACAGATGATGACTTACATGGATGGCGATTATGCGCTCGTCGAGAACGGGATGCTCGTTGTCCGAGCTTCAGTCATGTCGGCAGGAGGGCTGCGTCGGCATCGTGCGCTGGCACGAGAGACAGAACCAGGCCGGGTATGATGGCCGCGGAACTCGGCCGCACGGAGTTCCACAATTTCCAAAGCCGATTTGATGGCGAGGGCAACCTCCCGTGCCGAGCGACGCGGCGGACCGACTTGCCGCAGCCGGTCTCGGTCGAAGCGATCAGGCTGAGCCACAGGCCTCCGGGCGACAGAATCGCTGCAACCTGCAAGGCGGACCTGCACGCACCCCTCGTGTGATCATCTTTTCTTAATCGCTACTGCTTGTCTTGCCGCCAGGACAACTTCCTGCCCGGCGGTCTTCCATGTCTTGCTTTCGGTGAGATTGGAGCGCCGGATATCCAGGCCCGCGCAGCCATCCATTGAACGCAATGCATCTTGGATTGCTCTGTAGTCTCCATAGTTGAGTTTGTAGCTAAAGATGATTCTGTTGATGCACGCGATGGGAATGGGAATCTCGATAGTCGGAAGCTGCCGTTTAGTTGATTCAAAGAGGATGCGGAACTCCAGTTCATCGCGAAAGCCATAGCGCTTGATAAAGGGCAACCGCTCGATGGCACCGACTGCGTTCCGCTCGGTCGCGAGCGCCTCCAGCTGGGCGTGAGTTAGATAGTCAACGGCGTCCCATCGAACCATTCCCCGATAGTTGGCGAGGGCTTCAATCAGCTTGGAGCGGTCGAATCGAATCCGAACTCCGATTTTGGCTAAGGGTGAAGAGCCGTTATAGGGACCACATCCGAATGGCTGACCTGCACTCAGAAGCGAACGCCTTTCCTTTTTCGGCCCGAACACATGCCACAGATGGAATCGCTCCGAAGCACTCGTGAGGCAGAGCACGAGGAGAGACTTCCGCTTCCGCTCTTCCTGGTACATCTTGAGAAAGTACGAGTCGTTCTTGTCCTTCCACTTGCGATAGTCGAGCAGGGTGAGGGACTTCGTGCAAAGCATGTGTCGCAAGGACTCAAGATGTGTGTAACGGCGAAGGTACTTGTTCCTGGCGGGCACTCCGGCCTCCGGCGTCTATAGTTGGGGGAAAGACCAGGATAGCGCACGGGTTTACAAGCGCTGTGACTCCCACGGACGATCAGAAGCTGCCGATGAGTGTCCGCCAGCCGGTCGCATCCAATGCCTGTTTGACTTGGGCAATGAAATCTGGTCCGTGGTTCGGCACCTTGTAATGACACATCTCGTGTAGGAGGACCCATTCGTCGACGGGAGCTACGCCGCTCAGCTTCTCGGCGATGAAGATGTGGGGAACGTCCAAACGAAACTGGCTTGGCGCGCGGTAAGTGACAGGGTCATCTGGCAGGGCGAACAAACCGATGGGCCAGCCGGGCTCCTCTTGGCTCACAATCGAACTGGCATAGCGAATTTTCGTCTCCGGGAAGGCGTTGTCAAAGACGGAAGCGTTGAATCGAGTGAAGGCGACGTCGAGATGATCGAGTTCTTTCTGCTCGTTGAACACCACCTTGTAGGCATCCGTAACCAGGGTGTGAACGGAAGAGTCGGGTTCGGGATCGGACGCCCGAAAGCGGCGAAGGGCTCGTTGCAGGGCGGTATATTCGCCGGGAGAAGCCAGCTTCGCCGCTTCGACCAGTGTGCGAATGAACGGACTCTTGCTGTCGGCGTTGTGGCGAAGCCAAGTTCCGAGCTCTGGGTCATTTTCAGCCGTATAGAGCAACTTCGCAGCCCCTTAGGTCGTCAAGAAAGTGTAGCAGCGCGCCACCACCCACGGCCGCGCACCCGGCCATCCACTCCCGCGTCCTCGGCCGTACTTCGTCCATGCCCCGTTCCAAAAGCCGTCGTGCCATCCTGCACGTCGATTAGGACACATGACTAAGTTGGATCGATTTTCCTCTGCGGATTTGAAAGTGAAATAATTCGACCCGGAAGGAGAATGATTCCCGGTGAGTTTTGGCGACGACAGCCCGGATCTTGGTCCACTCCCCGTCTCGGACGAAAAGGCTGAACTCCAACGCGAGAGCATCAAGGCGCTCAATGCGCTCCTAAAGGGGCAGGACGAAATCATCTTCCGCGATGAACGGGTCGAAGACTATGGTCTGGACGGCTCATTTGAACTCAAAATGGACCGTCGAATGACCAACTTTCGCGGCCAGGTGCAGATGAAGGCAGCCAGCCGCCTCGCTCCTCTCCGCGACGGGTCGTTTTCGCATTCCGTCCGCACAGCCAATCTGAATTATCTCTTAAACGGGACTGCGCCAATCTATATCCTCTACGACCTTGAGAAGGATGAGTTCTGGTTCACTTGGGCTCAGGATGAAAGCCGCCGATTGAATGAAGAGAATCCGGCCTGGCGAGAGCAGCAATGGATCGCGTTGAATTTTGGCGAACGCTTCTCGCAAGCGTCACTCCCGGGCATTCACGCCCGAATCATGAAGGAAGGGCGTCTCCATCGCCAAATCCATGACTCGCTGGCCAAGGCCACCGGCGGCGAAACCGTTGTCCTCAGCATTGACAGCGAATCGCTGAGCATCACCGATCCAGCTCAAGCGCGGGATGTGTTATTTGCCAGCGGAGCCACCATTGTGGCTGCCGGTTTCCCCGTGGAAGTGCTTGACCTCATGCGGCTTCTTGATCTGGAAATCCGGGAGACGGCGCGGATTCAACTAACCGCAGGGTATGCCGAATTTACCCGAGGCGACCACTATGCGGCGCTTGGGCATATACGACGGGCATTGGCGCGCAAAAGTGAACTCAATGCGCGGGACCAATCGTTTCTTATCACCCTCCGAGACGGGGCCGAGTTCCATATCGGACTCATCAACGCGGAAACCTACCAACAGCGCCTTTTGGCGCGTTCGCGGGCGCTGGAGGGACTTGAAGCGCTTGAGGCACGTCAAGATGCACTCCATCACCAATACCTTACGGAGAAGGACGGCGATACTCGTGCGGCCATTTTGGAGAGGTTGCGCGACGTGACAACGGAAATCCTTGTTCACCCCAATGCGCATCGAGGAATCAAGCTGGATGCGAAGCTGCTCCTGCTCTTTCTGGAAGGAATGCAGGCAAACATCCAAATCAACGAGACGCTCTTTCACGCTGAAATTCCGAGTTCCTGTATCCGAGCGATACGAAGAGGGCCAAACAGAATCTCCAAGATGCTGTGCGCAATCAATCAGGGTGGGAACAACAGGCTGACGAGGCACTGCTAGAGGCTTACGATTTAAGGCATCCGATTCTCATTGTCCAGGCTCTCATCGTCAGGCTTTACGTACGAATCGGCGGGCTATTTGAAAAGCGAATGGAAGCGATCAATAGCCACCAATCGTACAAAGTGCCTGAGCCGGTAGAAGCGTCGATTGACAATATCTTCAACGAGGCTTACCGACTCTCACGCCCTAGCGGTCTGGTTGAGGGCCGACTGACGCTCGATAAACTGAAGATTCGATTTCTGGAGGTTCGAGGCGATATTGACGGTGCCAAAGCGGCAGCGGAAATGCTCTACCCAGAAGCGGACGCAATGGGATTCAAGCCAATCGCGGAGGAAGCTGCCGAGGTCCTCGAAAACAGAACACTATTGATGCGCTACGAGCAGGATATCGCCAAGTCTGATCGTCAGCATCGAGATCAACTTCATGCAAACCAATCGGACGAAGAATTGTCCCGAATGGCGCAGCACTTGGTGAAAATTATCGGCTCTCCGCCAGCCCATCCCAAGAAACTCCTTGGATACATGCGCACTCTGCGATTCATCGCCCAGGAGCGATGCCGCTGGTGCCAACACCTTCAGCTCTGGGAGGACCTTACTCAGACGATTGATCCGGGGACTGCCTTCAGTGTGTCGCCCATGCGAAAAGTGATTTGTGAAAAACTCAAGTATGTGTCCAGTGCACAGTCCGTTGATGTGATCACGATTGTCGAGGATTTCAAGCGCGATTTCTGCGATTCATGCTCTGCCAGAAACCCAAGAGGCCGGTGAACCATCGTTCCGCCATGCCCGAAACCGCTTCAGTAATGGCAGCTAGGTCCAATTGGATTGCCGACATTCGCTGAGTTGCACCGCGCGTGCGCTCGTCGCCCTATAATGCGCCAATGAGCCCGAAGAAAGATAAATCTGCGTCCGATCCGGAACGCTTGCGCAATAAGTATCGGCGCGCCTTTTCATGGAGCGTGAACCGAGGCAACCCGGGCAAGGCGCATGAAGCCGCAGGCATGGTTCGTCTTGCCACCTCGGAGTATCCCGATATCCTTGAGGGCTATCTGTCGATCAGCCGAAAGCGGAAGAGCAACAAGCTGGCTCTCTCCAAACTGCAGCTTCATATGCTGGAAGACATCGTGGTTCAGGAGAAATCGATCAAGAGCTACAAGGAGAAGCTCGCGGCCGAAGCTAATCTTCCCGATCGTGCCGCGGAGTTCATCCAGTCGCAGATCACACTGCATGGTTTGATTGCCAATGCCATACGGCAAATCGGGGATGGCATGGCGTGGCGGGCCTTCGACTATGATCGGTTCACGACGCGCATCCTTTGCTCCCACCCGGTGAAGCAGACCATTCTCGCCGAGGGCACCGTCGCCGAGTTGGGCCACTGGGCGGCCATAAACGACTCGGCGAACCGAAGAGCCATCTTCAATGCGGTGACCAATTCGATCGCCATCGGGGACGTCACTGCCATCCATGACAATGGGGATGTGGAGTTGATTGAGGTGAAGAGCGGGAACGCGAAAAGCCGGCGCCTCATTCGCCAAAAACAGATTCTGCGCGACGCTGCCGGTGTCTTAACTTCGGGAAGTGGCGTCGTGGAGGGAAAATCCGTGATCTCCGGAGTCTTGCCCGTGACCCCGAAGAATCACCTGGGAGGGCTGCGCGACCTTTTGGCAGAGGCCGGGGCCAAGGGGTGGAGTGCAGCGTTGCTTGCGCCGCACTGCTATGTCGAGTGCGCGGATTTTTCCAGTCTGCGGGATTTCTCCGAGCAGGCCGCAAAAAGAAAGGAGGTGATCGGCGCCCGCGAAGGGTGGGGGGATGAGCTGGTAATTACCGCCTCTTCGATCGACATCATTCAGTTCGTGCCCAATGCCGCGCCTCTCACCGTCTTTCCGCTGGACGATCGAACCTGCGTTGACCTGGTGATTGGAGCCAAGGCCTACACCACATCTATCAACCTCCTTCAGGTGCTCGGGTATTTCTACGCGGCGGGCTGGGCGGTCGATCACGCGGGCAAGGAAGCCATGGCCGCGACACAAAATGAGGCTTCGTTCATCCTGCGGAAAGAGGGGTTCGTCTGCCAACTTCCTCCCGCGGACATCGCCCGCCTGGTTTACGAACTGCTCTCACCGGAAACTCTCGTGGAAGAATGTGAGTTGCTCAGAAAGATGGGCCCGTCCATCGGAGAAAGATACGGAGTCTGGACCTGTGAGGGGGAGGGTGGCCAATGGAACTGAGCTCTCGGGCGTGGTGTGGCTGAATCCCCGCACCACATCCAAACGGAGCACGGAGGGTGGTCGTGCCCTCCGGCCGTGAGCCCTACTCCAGCCAAACCGCGGCGCACACACCACCCACCTCATAACAAAAAACGAGCGCACGCATCATCCTGAAAAGACGCGCGCCGGCACGACATTCTGGGCGGTCCTCGTCGCTCCCGCCGCCGGCGGTCTTCGTCGCTTCCACCGCTAAGTTTCTTTGGCAGCCTTCGGCCCTTGCTCTTGGTGGTCTCCGTCGCCCATCTGTTGCGGTTTCCCGAGCGATAACCTGACAATTGCAGATGGGATCAAAACGCCTCGGTGAGTGCCTTGGCGATTTCGCACTCGCTGAGATCAACTATGTTCCCGGAAGGTCGCTAAATTCTTCCCGTTTAGCAAGACCTAAGTGTCTGCCAGGGCCAAACCGCTACACTTGCAATCAGACCGATGCAAAAGATCGGCAGCCCAGTTCTTTGCAAGGCCTTAATGGGGTATTGTAGCGGCGATGTCAACCTCCCACAACGCGGATGAGAGCGCAAACCCAAAAACGCGAAATCTCGTGTTCATCAGCAAGGCTACCCCCGAGGACGATGACTTTGTGCTGTGGCTCGCTCCGCGCCTCGAGGCCGCAGGGTACATCGTTTTTGCGGACATTCTTTCCCTTGAAGCGGGTGATCGCTGGCGAAGGGAGATTACGGGGACGTTGCAGAGTCAAGCCGTGAAGATGCTCCTGTGTTGCCGCGACGCTACCCTAGACAAGCCCGGTGTCCAAGAGGAAATCGGAATCGCTTCGGATGTTGCGAAGGAGTTGAAAGACAAGCGATTCGTCATTCCGCTTCGCCTTGAGGTATTCAAAAAGCTGTTCGGCATTGGCGAACTTCAATGGGTCGATTTTCTGGGTAGCTGGGCCAGGGGTCTGCATGACCTGCTCGACACCTTCGAAAAACAGAACGTGCCGCGCACGCCCACTCCCGCGATCAATCCGAATTGGGAGAACTATCGAAGGCGGCTGGCGATCAAAGTCGAGAAAAAGCCGGAGGTCCTAACGTCCAACTGGCTTCGCGTCGCCAGCCTCCCCGAGACAGTTCGTTACTACTCTCCTCCGGGGCCAATCAACCTCGAATTGATGGAGCAAACGTGCCGTGAAAGCACGCTACCCGCCGAGGTCTACCAGCGCGGTTTCTTTTCATTCGCGTCGTCGGAGGAAGTTGCGCGCGACTTCGCCGAGGTTGCCCCGTTTGAAATCCATTCCGAACATAGGTTGCTTGACTTCATTGATTGCGGCGGTCAATCACCGGACATAGAGCCACGCGAGGCAAAAAACCTTGTGTTCTCCATGTTCCGCCGCGCATGGGAAAATTTCTGCCGCTCAAAGGGGTTGTACGAGTACCTTTTTGCGACGCAGACGGCGTTCCACATCGGCGATGCGCAGACGCCGTTGGGCAAGAAGATTTCCTGGGGCCGTCAAGGCAAGCGCCGGTCCTCCATGCTGCGCAACGCCGCCGGTGGCCGCGTGTGGCAATATGGCATGTCAGCAACACCGGCCTTCTGGCCGTATCTGCATTTCAAGCTGAAAGCCCGCGTGTTGTTCGCTGAACTCGCCGCGGGCAATCGAGCCGGTTCCGTCATCGGGGACAGCGCAATACAGCATCGTTTACGACGGACCATCTGCAAGGGCTGGCGCAATAACACATGGCATGGCCGCCTCATGGCTTATCTTGAACTGCTCTCGGGAGAGTGTTCGCATATTACCGTGCCTCTCTCCGCCGCTTGCGCCATCACCCTTGATTCGAGGCCGGTCGCGTTCACGTCGCCGGTCACGACCGTGTTGCCGGAGAGGATGGAAGACGACGCGGAGGAAACCGACGACTCCACGCTGGGCCTGTTCAACTCAGAGGGTGAGACCGATGGAACTGCCTAAAAAAAACCTCAACGTCATCCATATCGACGAGCCGGAATTGTCTTTCGGCCACGGGCAGACCAGCGACCATCCGAAGGACGGGCTTTTCCTCTACGGGCCGCACAGTGGTCCCACGCGTCCGCGTGAGGTTTCCGTCGGAGTCATAGGAACGAAGGACGGGCTTTCGTATTTTCGGACCTGGGCCATTGCGCTTGGCGGTTTCGTTCCCGTGCCGCCGCGCAAGAAGACCGACAAAGAACACAGACTGCACCTTTCGAATTTTCCGGGACTGGAAGAAGCGTTCAGCATCATGATCAGTCCCGGCGAGTTTGTCCAGCGCACGGTCGACTACAAGACGCTCGACGACGCCACGCACACGGCGAACCAGCACGAGGCGGTACGCAAGGCGGTAGACCTCTACGTGGGTGAAATCGAACGCTATGACAAGAACGAGGAAAAGACGGTCGATGTCTGGATGTTCATTCTCCCCGAGATCATCTTCCAACGTTGCAAGCCGCTGGCGCGACGCACCGGCCTCGAACTGACAAAGGGTGAATTCGGCAAGAACCAGAAAGAAAAAACCGACCTTCCGCTGTTTCAGGGGGTCATTGACCAGACCGCCGAAGATATCTTCGACGACGTGCCGGATTTTCACCGCCAGGTGAAGGCGCGGTTGCTCAAACTCGGACACACCTCGCAACTTATCCGCGAGACGACACTGGCACCCGACAGATTCCTGAACAGCGCGGGCTATCCGATCCGAGGGTTACAAGACCCTGCAACGGTGGCGTGGAATCTGGCGACCGGGCTTTACTACAAGACTCAACCGGAACCGCCGTGGAAGCTGGCCCACGTCAGACCGGGCGTTTGCTATATCGGGCTTGTCTTCAAGATGATTCCGAACGACCCGCAGGAACACGCTTGTTGCGCGGCGCAAATGTTTCTCAATGAGAGTGACGCCGTTGTATTTCGGGGCGCAAACGGCCCATGGAAAACCGGGGACTATGAATTTCACCTTCAGCCAAAAGAGGCACAAAGTCTGATAGCCAAGGTGCTCGAAACATTCAAGGAAAAGCACGGCGCGCCGCCGAAAGAATTCTTTATACACGGACGAACGACCTTCAACGAGGAAGAATGGAAAGCCTTCAAGAAGGCCGCGCCGAAAGGTACCAATGTCGTTGGCGTCCGCATCAAGGAGACGCACGGCGAGTCCAAGTTGTTCCGCGACGGTGATTATCCGGTATTGCGCGGAACCGCCATTATCCTCAACGACCGCAACGCCCTGCTGTGGACGAACGGTTTTGTGCCCAGGCTTGATACCTATATCGGCCCTGAAACACCGAACCCGCTGTCGATCACCGTTCTGCGTAGCACGGGAAGGCGCCCTCACATTCGCACGGTCCTAGCCGACATCATGGGTCTCACAAAGATCAACTACAACGCTTGCAATTACAACGACGGACTCCCGGTCACCATACGATTTGCGAACAAGGTGGGCAATGTGTTGACCATGGGATCAGCTCGTGATGCGGAAAAGCAACCACTCAAGTTCTACGTCTAGTCTCTTCGGGCGGCTTGGGAAGGACTTCCCCGCTTTGAGCCATCCCTGCCTCACTCGACGCCAAACAGATCCGATTCCGATCGACAATCCGATCCACAAAATGCACTGTCTTTGACGACTCCGGGATGGGCCGTTTCTTTTCCGCCTGGCTGATGCGTTTTGTGCAGCCCAGCCGGCTGATGGCGATTTATGCGGTGATCAACACGGTGCTGGCCGCTGTTGGGGCCTTGTTCCCGGGCTGGACAGGCATGATCGCGCTACTGCTGACGAGCTTCTTCATGTCGCTGATGTTCCCGACGATTTTCGCTCAGGGGATTCGGGGCCTGGGTGAGACAGCCAAACTCGGCGCCTCCCTGATCGTGATGGCGATCATTGGTGGCGCCGTCCTGACGCCGGTGATGGGTCTGCTTTCGATTCACTTTGGAGGCCTGGCGGCCGCTTACGCCGTCCCGGCTCTGGCCTACGTGTTGATCGCGTTCTATTCCTTTGCTGATATGCGGCTGGTCAAATCAGACCCTTCTGCATTGACGGCAAGAGAGGCATAAGTATGGTCCGCACCGGAATCCTCAATCCGCAAATCAATTCCCTGCTCAGTCGCGTCCGCCACACCAACACGCTCCTCATTACCGACCGCGGATTCCCTTACTGGCCCACCATCGAGACGGTGGACCTGGCTCTGGTCGACGACATCCCCCGCGTCCTCGACGTTCTGCGAGCAATACGCCTGAACTTCACGATTGGGCAGATTACGATGGCGGAGGAATTCCGGCCCAACAATTCTCCCGCCATCGTGAGTGAGTTCGCTGAGGCCATGTCGGGACTCGAGGTCCAGTTTGAACCTCACATTGAGTTCAAGAAGCGCGTCCCCCAGGTGATTGGCCTCATCCGCACCGGAGATACGATTCAATACGCCAACATGATTCTGGAGTCGAGCTGAAGAATCCGGAATCCCGCCGGCAGAACCGTCTGAGCTGATCGCTTCTATTCCGTCTTCAATACCAGCACGCTCGCAATCGGATCAGGCGCCGTCGCAGGAACGGCGACGTCTACACCTTCTGCAGTTCGAGTAACCTTCAGTGGACTACGGGAGGAATCCGCCAGCAGGTAGGCTCCGGTAACCTGGCGCGGCAGCCTGTCCAGGTGGAACGTGGCGCCCGGCCACTCGAAAAGGTGAATGTAGATCCGGTTAGAGGTGGTCGTCGATCTCCACTTCCAGCTGGGAATGAACTTTGGCTTCCCGTCCTCATCCTTTTCGGTCGAGGAAAACGAGCCGGCTTCGTCCCCAAAAAGCGTGGGCCGGGTTGCATAGATTGCCTCACCATTAACCGCCAGCCATCTGCCCATCTCCTGGAGCCGAGTCACTTCGGGTTGGGGTACCTCCCCGGTTGCCTCCGGGCCGATGTTCAGGAGGTAGTTTCCACCCTTGCTGGCAATATCGATCAGGTTTCGGATCAGGGTTTCTGTACTCTTGAAATTGGTGTCGTCGACCTTGTAGCCCCAGGTGTCGTTCATCGTCATGCACGACTCCCAGTCGCGACCAGGATAGCCGCGAGCCGGAATGTATTGTTCGGGGGTCTCGGTGTCTCCCTGATAACTGCCGCCAAGGCGATTGTTCCAGATTAGTTTTGGATGCTGATTGAGGACCGTTACAATCTTGCCGGCCAGTTCCGGGGTCATGTCCTTTGTAGGAGTATCGAACCACACGATCGCAGGAAAATCACCGTAGTTCGTCAGCAGCTCCCGGATCTGCGGGATCGTCTTGGTTTCAAGGTAGGCGGCGAAGCTGCCATTCTGAGCGGGGTCCCAATGAAATGTCGGAGGCTGGTGATCGCCGGTCTTATAGGCCGCTCCGCCCGGCGCAGTCCAGTCCTGATCCTGCGAATAATAGAAGCCCAGTTTGAGGCCCTGCCGGCGGCACTCCGCGGCAAGTTCCTTCAGAGGATCGCGTTTGAACGGCGTTGCCTGAACGATGTTAAACGGATTCGACTGCGAGTCGAACATCGCGAAACCATCGTGATGCTTCGACGTGATCACGATGTACTTCATGCCGGCGGATTTTGCCAGGCCGACGATCCCGGCGGCGCTGAACCGGGTGGGATTAAACTGGGCAGCGAGTGCCTGGTACTGCGCCACCGGGATGGAGGCGCGGTTCATGATCCACTCGCCAATTCCCGGGACCTCCTTGCCATCCCATCGCCCGGCAGGAATGGAGTACAGTCCCCAGTGGATAAACATCCCGAAGCGCGCCTCGCGGAACCACTGCATGCGTGCGTTCTTCTGTTCGGTAGTTTCAATATCCTGGATGGCCGGCACCGGATGGTTGGTCGCAGTGTTGAAGTGTTCTCCCTGCACCTGAGCCAGACCTGGCAGCGCGCCCACAAGGGCACGTCCGGTGGCGGTGAGTGTGCAACTCCTGGCAAAAGCTCGTCTCGATAAATTCATTTCGCATCCCTCTTTGTTGTGGCCTGAACCTTATCAAAACATCTGTAGCGGTCGGCAGTTATCGATCAGGTAAAACCCTGGCTACGGACTATCGTGCGTGAAGGGATGGCGCTCAACGATACCGCGCCCTTCGCGGACGACGACCCACTGATTGGCGTCCACCCCCGGGATGGCTTCCACATGGCTCACCGGGCCGTCAGGCCAGCGAATCGTAAGATCCCCCTTTGTGGCATGGCCCATCCCGAAGTGAACGCGGAAGTCTCCCTGGGAGATGTGGTATCCGCCACTGCGGACTTCGTCGATCTCTTTCCGTCCGCCAACCGTCAGGGTCAGTCGCGCACCGATGGCGTCGCGTCCGGAGGCGGTAACGGCGCGGACGAGCAGCGCGTTGCCCCGCGGCCCGAAGTTCTTCAGTAATGAAGGCGGCTCGAAGAGATTAACGACAACAATCTCCTCGGATCCGTCGTTGTCGAGGTCCCCGACGGCGATACCCCGGGACGCATGCTTTGCCGTAATGCCGGGGCCACCCGTCGAAGACATATCGAAAAACTGGCCGTCGCCGCGATTCCAGAACAACTGGTGGGGCTGTTTGAACTCTTCTCCGAGATTGTACTTTTCGACAAACGGGTATACGTGGCCGTCGGCGATGAACAGGTCCGGCCATCCGTCATTGTCGAAGTCGAGAAATGCGGTTCCCCACTTCACATACTGGGTATGAACCGCAAGACCAGCAGCGCTGGTGACATCGTCGAAATTGTTATTTCCGAGGTTTCGATAGAGCGTATTGGTGTCGTTGGAAAAATTCGTCTTGAAGATATCCAGGCGTCCGTCGCCGTCGTAGTCGGCAGCAGTGGCGCCCATGCCGGCCTGCTCGCGGCCGTCCTCGTTCACGGCCAGTCCGCTGGCCAGACCTAACTCTTCAAATGTCCCGTCATGTTTGTTGTGGAAGTACAGACTGGG
The DNA here is from genome assembly GCA_003152595.1 of Acidobacterium sp. Classification (GTDB taxonomy): domain Bacteria; phylum Acidobacteriota; class Terriglobia; order Terriglobales; family Acidobacteriaceae; genus Palsa-343. The sequence continues at coordinate 27,114 of PMAM01000345.1, read as the reverse complement.
CGTGGAGTCGCAGGTAATAAAGATATCGGGCCACCCATCGTTGTCGTAGTCGCCGGTGAGAACCGTGAATCCGTAATACTCAGGTTGGGTCTCGATACCGGCCTGTTTGGTCACGTCGACAAAATGCCCGTGACCGTCGTTGTGATAAAGGGTCATCGTCTCGCCCTTCAGGCCACGTGGGCCGCAGGGGACCGGCATGCCCTTCCAGTTACACCCGCTCTCAGTGCGCGGCGGCGGCGAATCCTGCGCTTTGAAGTTGACATAGTTAGCCACCACCAGATCGAGATAGCCATCGCGGTCATAATCGATAAACGCGCATCCCGTACTCCATCGCGACTCCGCCCGGTCAAGGCCACGCTCCTTCGTCTCGTCGCGGAAGGTGCCGTTTCCGAGGTTGTGCAGGAAGACGTTATGTCCCCATTGGGTAAGGAAGAGATCGACGTGACCGTCGTTATCCGCGTCGCCTGCACAGACTCCTTGCCCCCAGCCGAGGTGGCCGATACCGGCTTTGGCAGTGACGTCCTCGAAGCGAAGGCCGCCGAGATTGTGATAGAGGTGAGGTGTAAATGGCGGACCCGAATTGTGCAGACGGTCGCCCTGCACAAGAAAGATATCGGGCAGGCCGTCGTTGTCGTAATCGAAGATGGCAACCCCGGTTCCGGTATTTTCGACGATGTAAGTCTGATCCAGATCGCCGGAGATAACCGATGCCGTGAGCCCAGCCTGCGCCGCTATGTCGCGGAAATCGACAATCGGCGCCTTCATGCCCGGGGGGAGAGGGCGCACCGGCTGATCGGTGGCGTTGCCGGAAACCATTTGGGAAAGAACCTTCAGCCCGATCAGTACCGGCCCCATCAATGCCAGGGCGACGGCCAGCGGAACAAAGCTGCGGCTGGCCCGCATTAATACGCCTTCCCCGCCGCAGCGGGCGTGTGCTGGTTTCGCACCTCGGCAATGAGCTGCAGGGCGCGCTGGATCTCCCGATCCTCCGGCTTGAGAGCTTTGGCGGTCAGCAGTTCTTTTTCACCGTTGTTGAGGTCGCCGGCCTGACAATCAACCAAACCGAGTTTCTTATGAAGGTCAGCTTTGACCGCACAATCCCCGCACTCCGCGATAGCCGCCTCCAGCTGGCTGGTGGCCTGAGACCAGTCGTGAGCGGAGGCCGCGACGACACCGTTGTTGGCCAGCGTGCCGACCCGGTCGAGGATGCGACGCTGCTTCTGAATCTCGACGTAGCGCGCCATAAACTTATCGGACTCGGCGCCGTCGGACGATCGCAGGGCGCGCGCCAGCCCGAAGAGTGCCTGGCTGAAGTTGGGGTCGAGAGCGATAGCCTGCCGCCAGGCCGCGACTGCTTTCTCGGTCTCGGACTGTTGCTCAAAACACTGGCCCAGTAAATACCACGCCATCACATTGCGGGGCTGCAGCTTGACAGTCTCCTCGAGCAGAGTGGCGGCCGCCGGTAAATTGCCAGCTTGTTTCTCGATTAGCGCCAGAAAATATCGCGGCTCCGGCATCTGCGGCACGAACTTCAGGGCGTTTTCGAACTCGGGCCGTGCTTCGGACATGCGACCCAGGTCATACAGAACCCGTCCGCGATAAAAATGGACGACGCCGGACTCGGGAGCAAGGCGGACCGCCTCGCTCGTCTCCGCCAGCGCTTCGGGCAGGTCGTAACTGTCGGCGAGCGCGATCGCCAGGTCGAGGTGCGCTGCGGCCAGATCGGGTCTCAGCTCCACCACCTTGCGAAGAAGCGCGATGCCTTCGCTCATCTTGCCCATTTGCGCTTTGGCCTTTCCAACCGTGGAAAGGGTATCGGGATCCTCTGGCGCAAGAGCGACGGCTTTGTCGAGTTCCTGTTCGGCGTCGGTTACTTTTCCCTGCTGGGCGAGAATCAACCCGAGATTTAAATGGCCTTCCTTATATTGTGGATCGTCTTCGAGGGCCTGATGAAGGAGCTTCCCCGCAGTAGCGAGGTCGCCTTTTCTGGCGTAGATCATGGCCAGGTTTCCGCGGGCGTCGACGAGCTGAGGCTCCAGGTCGAGCGCGGACTGGAGCCACTGCTGCGCGGACTCCATGTCGCCGTCCGCCAGCTTCAGCTGGCCCAGTTCAGCGCGTATCTTCGCCAGCTTCGGGTCGATGTCGATTCCTTTGCGGAGCGCGTCCTCAGCGGCTTTCTGATCGTGCATGGCTTCCAGGGCCAGCGCGAGATTGTAGGCCGTCCAGGCGCTGGTCGGATTTTCTTCAAGCATGTGTCCATAGATCTGCGCAGCTTCCGCCGGCTTACCCGCCTGCAGCAGATCATTAGCCTTGATGCCATCGGAGGTCAGCTGGCTGTTACGGAACTCGACGTCGGTGGTCTTCCGAAACTGCTCGACGATCTTCTGTGCCTCCTCGTTTTGGCCGAGCGCTCGCAACGCCGCCGCGAGCTGGAACTGGGCCGACTTATCCCCTGGATTCAGCGCTACCGCTTTCCGAAGCTGAGGCAGAGCCTGACTGGGCTTACCGAGCTTAGCCAAAACGAAGCCGAGCTGATAGTGCGCTTCAAAATCGTCCGGCGCTCTGGCTGATCCAATCTCCAGTTCCGGTTCCGCCTTTGCGTACTCGCCGAGGCCTCGGTACACAATACCCAGCAGTACATGTCCTGTGGGATCGTTTGGCTCCAGACGCACGTAATCGCGGGCGGGCGCAAGCACGTCGGTATAGGCAGTTACGTCGACGAGCGCCTTGACCTCGGCAGCCAGGGCCACCCTGTCGGTTGGGTCCTGGCGAACCACCACGCGATATTCATCCGCAGCCTCGCGAAAACGCTGTTCGTTGGCATAGAGATTGCCTAGGGTAAAGTGGGCCGCCGTCATGCCGGGATGCTTGCTGAGCAGAGCGGTCAGAAGACCGATCGCATCCGCGACCGTGGAGCCATCGACAGGCGGCAGCCCATCGCCCTGCCTGGCTTTCGCAACCTTATACATAGCCGTCGCCAAAGCCAGCTGCAGATCCGGAGAATCCGGCTGGATGCGGACGGCCTGGCGCCAGTAGTCGAGAGCGGCGTCGTATCGCCCTCCATTGAGCAAAACCTGGGCCAGCCCGTCCAGCGCGCAAACCAGTTCAGGGTTGACAGAGAGCGCCTTGCGAAACTCGGCTTCCGCTGCGGGCGGGTCTGCCAGCGCCGAGCCAAGCGCACAGCGCGCCTGCAACAACGCCGGATCATATTGCAGAGCCAGCTGGAATTCCCGAATCGCGGCGTCGTTCTCCCGCTGACGCTCCCGGACAAGTCCCAGATCGAAATGCGCCTCAGCCGAGTGCGGATCAAGACGAAGGGCCTGATCGAAGGCTGCGACGGAACACTTCAGATCGCCCTTCTGGGCGAACCAGACGCCCACAGCGTCATAAACTTTGGAGGGTGGCGTCCCCTCCGGCGGGTTGGCGGCGGACGCCGGCGACTTACAGGTCGGCGGCAGCTGCGCACCGGCCCCCGCCGCCAGCAACACGACAAGGGCGCTACAGCAGATAAACGACCGGCATGATGGAACTGCACTCAATCGGGTCGAACCTCGTTTGGCCAGGGGATCGCTAATTCGCATCGCCCGGCTCGGTGACTACCATGATGCGATCGGCGGTGACATCGTGCAGTAACTGGCGCGTACCCGACGGCCAGCGGATCTCGATTTCACGAATCAACCGCGAGTCGCCTAAGCCGAAGTGAACGCGCGGATCGCTGGATGCGGCATAGCCGGTGCTGGTGGTTGCTTCATTGTAAAGTTTCCTGCCGTCGCCAGTCGTGACGCGAATCTGCGCGCCGATGCCCATCCGGTTGCTTTTGGTTCCCACCAGCTTGAGCAGGATCCAGTGATTGTGCGTTTCGGTAATATTGTGGAGCACGCTGACCGGGGCACCCAGCGCCGTTATCACGAGATCCACGCGGCCGTCGTTGTCCAAGTCTCCGTAGGCGAGCCCTCTGTGCGGCGCCGCCCGAGCGAAATCGGCCCCAGCCGTCGCGCTGACATCCTCAAACTGCTCTTTACCCAAATTGCGAAAGACCGAGTTCGGTTCGGCGTAGCGAAAATGCCGCGAAATCTGCTCGATGTTGTCCATCACATTGCTGCGGGCTACCACCAGGTCCTTCCAGCCGTCGTTGTCGAGATCGACGATGCCGTTGGACCAGCCGGACATGAGCCTGGTGAGATTCGCCATCCGGCTCGGCAGACCGGCATTCACAAAAGCTCCTTTGCCGGTGTTCAGATACAGGGGAAACGTTTCGTTTTCGATCGCGGTATGCCAGATATCCGGCAACCCATCGTTGTTAACATCGCGGAAGTCGACACCCATGCCGGCCAGGGCAACCCCTTCGTCGTTATAAGCCACGCCAGCCTGAATTCCGACCTCTTCAAATCGCTTTCCACCGATGTTATGGAACAGGAGGTTCGGGCTGTTGTCGTTGGCGACAAAGACATCGGGCCAGCCGTCGTTGTCGTAGTCGGCAAAGGCGACGCCCATTCCCCTGCCCTCGACCTTGGAGATACCAGTCTCCGCCGAGACATCGGTGAACGTACCGTCACCGTTGTTACGGTACAGAGTGTTCGTCAGCGGAGGAAAGCTGTCCGGGTGGCAGTAACCGCGGCCGTTCAGGCCCATGCAGCTGGGTTCGTAACGAGGATCCCAATCGCAGTAATTTGCGACAAACAGGTCCAGCAGTCCATCGCGGTTGTAGTCGAACCAGCCTGCGGCAATCGACCACATCTTACGGCCGTTGTGCGTGGCGCCGCTGAGACCCGCCTTCGCGGTGACGTCGGTGAAGGTTCCGTCGCCATTATTGCGAAACAGCTGATTGCCGTTAACGTTGGCCAGAAACAGATCGGGCCAGCCGTCGTTGTCGTAATCGCCCACGGCCACGCCCATTCCATAACCGGCTCCGGCGACACCGGCGTGCTCGGTGACGTCGGTGAAGGTTCCATTGCCGTTGTTGTGGAACAGGCTGTTGTAATACTTCGGGCCGGTTTTCACCAGCGACGGCATCTCAGCGCCGTTGACCACATAAATATCAAGCAGGCCATCCCCGTCGTAGTCGAACAGCGCAACGCCCGCAGGCATGGTCTCGGGCTGGTGTTTCTCCGGAGTAGGAGAGTTGTCCACTACAAAATGCACGCCGGCTCGTTCAGCGATGTCCTCGAAGCGGATCGGGGGCGCCGGGCTCTGGGCCGGCACAAACAGGGCCAGCACAGCGGCGGAAAGCAGTATGAGCAGGGCCGAACGCATTCGTCTTCACTTCTGACCCTTCATCTTACAATCGCCCAGGCTGAGGCTGCGAAGGCCAAAGGCATCACTGCCGCAGTACGCGACAGTGATGCCTTTGGTTAGACCCGAGCTAGTAGTTGAACTTCAGCCCCATCTGCAATTGTCGAGGTGAGTTGTACTGACTCGTGACCGCTCCGAAATTCGTTCCGTCCAGAGTGTTGTTCGGAGTACCGAACATCACTCTGTTGAAAAGGTTGAAAGATTCGGCACGGAACTCGAAGAATCTCGACTCGCCGAGTCCAACATGGAAGGTTCGGAACACGGACAAGTCGAGATTGCGGAATCCATCCGAAGTGAGTGGGTTCCTCTTCTCGTCGCCGTAGGTATAGGCCGGCTGCGTCACAAAGGCCTTCGTATTGAACCATTCGGCGGGTGTGTGCAGGCCCTGGCCGCTGTTCGGGTCGCCGATCTGGTTCACTCGTTCCTCGTTGAGGTAACTGGGGTAGCCAACATTCTCCGGATCGCTGCCGATCCTGATGGTGTAAGGCTGGCCTGAAGCGATCTGGCCAATACCATTGAGCGCCCATCCACCCGCCAGAATGGAAACCGCCTTGTTGGGAGATTTGGTGAATGGCGATTGGAGGACGAAGGCTGCGGAGAACGCGTTTGTTTGACTGAGATCCGACGTCCCATAATCGCCCTTGCGGTTGTAGGGGTTGGTGGAGTGACAAACCGAGTAGCCCAGCCCGCAGCCATCGTCGTCGGAATGGGACAGCGTGTAGGCGACCAGGAAAGTGACGCCATGGCTGGTCCGCTTGTTGACGGTGACCTGCAGGGCGTTGTAGCGGCTGTCACCCACGCTCTGGTCGAACCATTGCTCCATCATATAGGGGTAGGGCCGCCGCGATTGAATATCGCCCGGACCCGGTTGGGGCACATTCATGGCCGGACCCCAGTCCAGGTGCCTGCCCACCGAGCCCACATAGTTCGCGTCGAGCACGGTATTCTCCGGCAGTTCCCGCTCAATGCCGACGTTCCACTGGTCCATATATGGTGTTCTGAAGTTGGGGTCCACCATCCACTGGCTGACCTGGCTGAAGTCGTTGATGGGATAAACCAGCGCTCCCCCGCTGCCGAAATGCAGCGGATCGTTGACTGGGGCAGTTAGCGTATTGGAATTCAGACCGGCATTATCGATGGTGGCGACCGCCGGCCAGTTCCCGCCGAAATTCTGCGAGAGCTGGACCACAGTGGCCCACGCGTCGTAAAAGCGTGTGTAGCTTCCACGGACGACCATCTTGTCGGTGAGGCGGAAGTCCAGGCCGACACGCCCGGCCCAGTCATGCAGCGAGTTCTGGATCACACGGTGATCAGAATTTGGATCGACGTAGGCGTGGGCGGGAAGCTGGCCCGTACCGGGCGTGCTCGATGACGTGTAGACGCCATTCGGAATGCAGGGCGCGCCCTGCGTTGCCGAGCAGTTCGGCGGAAGCGCGTTGAGCTCGTATTGACCGGTGACTGGATTGGCATTGCCGGTGTAATAGTTGCCGCCGTTCCCGGTCCCGTAAATCGGCGTCCACACCATATCGTTGCGGAAGCCGAGATTGACGGTGAGACGGCTGGTCGCCTTGATCTGATCCTGCGCGAACACGCCATCGATCCAGCCGCCATGATTCACCTCGAGGATATTACGATAGCTGGCCTCGCGGGCAACACCCACCAGCATCGATGCCCAGGCGTCTCCGCCGTCGCCCTGCTGAGCCCCCAGTCCAGCGGTCTGCGCGGTTCCGAAAGACGCACTGGAGTAGGCGATCGGCGAACGGAAGTTATTGGTCTCGAAATCGCCGCCGGCTTTGATGGTGTGTCTGCCCAAAATTTTGGAGAATGAGCCGCCGAACTGCCAGTTATCCGCCAGCCCCGTCTCCTGGAGCTGTGAACCGGTCAGCGAGATATAGTTGTCCACACCCCATTGCGGCGCGTAGGTAGTGTTATTCAGAGTCATCCAGTACGATGACATCCCCAGGCTCTTTAGCTGATCGAGAAAGGCCGGAGTTTCGCTCTGGAACCCAGTGCCGGTAACAACGTCTCCGTAGTTTCTGCCGAAGTAAACGTCCGAGAACGCGGTCGGGCTAAACGTATGGGTCCAGTGCCCAATGTAGTTATGGCCGAGAACATGGGTATTGTTCAGGCCAATGATGTCCGCCGCATTCGCCTCTTTCTGGTCGAATTGGCTGTAGCGAAACATGAGCTGGTTATTGTTGCCGAAATTCTGATCGCCGCGGACTGTTCCTGAATCCTGGTTGGTCTGTTGTGGTCCGGACGAGTAGATGTTGGCCCCCTTTACCAAGGGGCCGGCGTGCGGGATGAGGCCCTGGAACAGCGCCGAGATCGGATTGATCTCGTTCTGGGGAATGATGTTGCCCGCGAACGGGCTGCGCGTGTACGCGCCACCGGTCAAAGTTGTTGTAGTGGGATCGTAGAGCTGATGTTCGATGTTCCCACTGGAATCTCGGTCGTTACAAACGCCGTTCGTGAATCCATTGACGCACAACGCACTGAAATCCCCACCGCGCTCCGCATCCGTTGGCCCCAGGACTCCGGTCTCGTTCGCGGAACGGTATCTGTAGCCTTCCCAGGCTGCGTAGAAGAAGGTTTTATTCTTGCCGTCATACACCTTCGGAATCGAGATCGGACCACCGACAGAAGCACCGTATTGGTTTTGCCGCAGCGGCGGCAGGCTCGATTCGAAATACCCCCGCGAATCCATTGCCGAATTGCGCAGAAATTCCCACAAAGCGCCGTGGAACTGATTGGTCCCGGACTTGGTGACCACGCTGACGATGCCGCCGGCAGCCGCTCCGTACTCGGCAAGGTCGTTGTGGCCCTGGGTTTTGAATTCCTGAATGGCGTCCACGATCGGCGCGTAGTTGTACTTCGACTCGATCGTGTCCAGGTCGTTGGCCCCGTCCAGCATGAAGAAGTTGCTGCGGTTGCGCGCGCCGTTCACCGCCGGATAGCTATAACTTCCGATCGAGTTACCGGCCCAGTTACCGCCCCCACCCGAGTTCTGGTCGACATTGAGGTTGGCGACCCCCGCCGTGATGGTCAGCAACTGCGTGAAGTTGCGGCCGTTCAACGGCAGGTCAGTGACTTCCCTGGTCGAGACGACCGTACCGAGTTCCGACGTTGCAGTCTCCAGCGCTGCCCCCTCTGCGGCGTTCACCGTAATGTTCTGCGTCGTGGTACCGACCTTGAGCTGAAAATCGAGCGTTGCCGTCTGGCTCACTTCCAGCGTGATCGCCGGTTGTGATGTAGTGCTGAAACCAGTGGCCGACGCCTGCATGGTATAGACACCCGGCACGACGCTCGGGAACTCGTAAGCTCCGTCGCTGTTTGTCGTCGTGGTCCTTACGACTGCGGTGTTGACGTTTGTGATTTCAACCCGCGCATTGGGGATTGCCGCGCCGGACGGATCCTTGACGACGCCGTTGACGGTGGCGGTTGCCAACTGGGCTATGGCGGTCGGAGTTGCCCATCCCGCAAGACTCAAAACTACCAAAGGCACCGCGAGATGCCAGCGCCGATTCCAGGACTTTCTGAGTGACCCGCCCATAAATTGTCCTCCTGTGAAAAGTTGCGCGACGATTGGCTGGTCCCGGTTCGCCAGCCTGAATCGCGGACTGCAACGGCATTCCGACTTGTATTGTTTAACGACTACTTTAACGTTAACGTTACCGCATAATACGCATGCACAGCAGGAGTTGTCAAGCGTCATCCCCTAAATTTGTGACCAGCCAAAAACCCGCAGTGATTTAACGTTTTAGCGAGGATCGGAAATTGCGAAGAGGGACTGGTGCGCGGTTGACCGGCCAACTGAACCCGAAATGGCTGGCGGCGCATGCGTCGGGCCGAACCCGACCTACACTCTTTCGATCCTGACGAATTTTGCTTCGGCGATGGGAATGGAAAGAGTCAAAGAATCGGCAATCAGCACTCGGTTCTGCACCGCCCCGTAGCGAACTGCATAAGCGCCTCCGGCCAGACCTTCGACCAGCAGCTCGGCCGTTTTCACAACACCAGTCGAGTCGCTCATGTGCAACTCCACCGAGTCGCCGGAATCGCGCATGACGACCTTATCGAGTTCTCCCTGCATTGCCTCGATATTGATCTTCTGCGGAACGAACCTCAACCGTTTCCTGAGTCCATCCCGAGGGCAGACGACGATTTCCTTCGTTGAGGACTCAACTTGACAGCCGCAACCGATCAGGCCAAAGGATTCGTCCTCCAGGACCCAGGAGCTGGCTGCCTTCAGAAAGCCAAACTGGGCGATCCCTCCATCCAGCGTTCTTGGAGGAGTAAAGTCGAAGACCCCCGGAGTGGAGATGAAATGCGCAAAGCACATCCCGTCTGAGAGCAGGTCGACTTCGACACTCATCAGGCCGGAGTAGCCTTTGATGAATGTATCCATGTCTCCGTTATCCTGAAATGCCTGCAGCAGTGCCCAGCCATTGGTCGATTCGGTGTACCAGCAGGTCAGATCGCCCTTGTTGTCATTGCCGCACTGGAACCACACGGGCTGATTTCCCCCGCGCAGCGCTTTCATCACCTGCACCGTCTTACGGTTTTTCTCGGCGTTGCCGAAATATCGCGTGAAAAAGTAGACCTGCTCCTGGGCTGTCGTGTCCGCTGAATATTCCGAAGCGTAAGGATAGGGATCGTCGAGAAACACCTGGTTGCACTTCTGTACCTCATCGAGGAGCTTACTGTGCTCCTCCTGCCAGCCTTCGCGAGCCATGTCATCGAGAACCAAAAGGGCGCCCGATCCGCCCATTACCCCTACGTGTCCCCAGGGTTCCGTCTGGAACATGCAGAGGGCCGTTCGATAAGCCATCCTTAAGTAGTCTTCCGGGGTCCTGCGCGTCAACAATCCATAGCGCTTCCCCACGCGGTACATGGCGTAATAAATATTCATTACGTGAGCGTAGTTGTACGCCCGATACGTAGCCTCAGCCCGGTCCACAGTCCAGTGGCTCCATGGGCTCGATGGATATCTCAGCTTCCAGTAAAGGGACGCCCTGACCGCATAGGTATCAGGATTCTGGATATACAGAAAGAGACAATCATGAATGTAGGTTTCGAGAGCCGCAACTTCTTTCTGCGCCGGATAGCAGACATTCTTCTCAGCCAGAAACAGAGGCTCAGAGAAGCCGAATTCGGCGTCGCTTCCGCCCACCTCCGATACCTCGTCCGAATCGAGAAACGTGCTGCCTGTGCGGTGGTCGAACGGGAGGAACATGTGATTCCGATGGTAAGGATCCTGCGGATTCTCGTAGAATTCCCGATCCACAAGAAATTGGCCCCGGATCTTCAACAGCTCGGCTATGTCCTCGATACAGAAAAAGTGAATGTTCGTCCAGCGACCGTCATAGTGAAGCTTCAGACTCTTTTGACCTCGGCCTCGAAAAGACAACGTCAGCAGAGTCTTATCCTCGATGCGCTTCTTCTCTTTCAGCGTAATGTTATCTGAAAGATAATCAATCTTGTCCACATCCGATCGCGTGTGGAGCTCGACATAAGCATTATCGTTTTCCTGGATCACCATCGAGGGCAGAATCCTGATCCCGAGGTTGCCTGCCTTGTAAAGCTCCTCTCGAATCGCGTCATAGCTGTCTACAAACACGAAACGCAACTGACAGGACCATTTCTCCCCCGGCTCCAGCACGAGGGAGGTATGTCCGTTAATCCAGGGGTTCTTATCCCACCCTCGCAGGTTCTTCGTCGCCCACGAATGGATGGCCAGGATGTTCGGCCCGTCCCACCAGTACACCTGCTTACCAAAGGAGCTGTCGTCACGATAGACGCACTCAAATGCCCCGCCCCGGGTAGCATGAAGAAGAAGGTACGGCGCATCGCCCAGCGGCCGCTCCATCAGAATATACGAGCTGTGTCCCCCTATATAGTGATGAGCAAGTACCTTTTTCTCGTGGTATAGCTTCTCAATTCGAGGGTATTGTTCCCGAATGACAGCGAAGGAATCGGACGGATCTCGCAGCGGTGCCTCAGTCTCATCGGGTGGAAACGGCAGACCGGTCTTCGGATCGACATAGTATTCGCCCTGATCGTCATTCACCGTAAGCGGAAACCCAAGCTCGCCCAGTTCGAGAACCTGATCTGTCCTGTTCGTAAGTTCACAATCCCACAGCAACCCGCCGCCATCTTCAGCTGAGTACTTCATCGCGAGACTAAAGCTGCGTATTCCCTCGTCGTTCCGGGAAACGCCATCGTAGCCGACAGAGAATGTTGTCCCGTCGACATCTACCCGGCGGATATCTCCGGACCTTCCTGTAACTTCCCTCCTCCAGTTTCCTTTCAGGACGAAGTTTGAACGTGGCGTCCAGCGGCGATGCGCCGGATTGGTATCCGTAACATCCCACACGCATGTCACAAGATCACCGGTAAACCGCGAGTTGAACAGATCCACTCCGGGAGTGTTGAGCTGATTTCCGACGAAGTTCGTGGCCAGCGGGTCACCGTCCCTCGTTATCGAGAAGACTGTGCCGTACCTTCGATCAAATGCCACAACCATCCGCCCGGCAGTGAGCATCGCCAGGTCTTCCGCACGCGGCGGGCCTGGGGAAACGTTCGGCCGGGCCGGCGTATGTTCATGCCCGTGCACCTGCTGCCCAGGCGCATGAGGCGACGGTTGCCCGCTTTGCGACGCCGTGGTCAGCGCCTCCGCAGAGAGATCCACCTTGCCCGAGCCGGCTGCCAGAAGTGTGGTCGCGCCTGCTGCTCCGATATCCCGCAGCAGGGCCCGCCGTGTCATTTTCCTGCTCATCTCGCCTCATTTTCTCTGGCAGGCATTGAATCGCTCGCCCCGGGCATGACGTGCGGATTCGCCGATCCACGTTGAGCTCGGCACGCGCCTGCGAAGCGTCATTCGGGAAGAGTCGTCGTGCCCTGCACCCTGAAAGTTCCCGTGACCACCGGAGCACCGGTATCAGGCTGCCCTCCCCCGGCCGCTACTGAATAAGTGCCCTGAGGAATAACGATCTCGCCAGCCGCCGTAACCATGCTTAGGTCGCGGGCGGTCAGTTCAAACTGCACGTGCTCCGACTGCCCCGGATCAAGATGTACACGGTGGAAACCACGGAGCGCCCGGATAGGTGCTCCTGGCGTATCCGGAAAGCTCAGATAGAGCTGAGCAACTTCGTCACCGGCGCGATCGCCGTTGTTGGTTATGGTCACTTCGGCTTCCATCGGCTGACCGGCCGCGACCGGAGACGATGGCAACCGCAGGTCGCTATAGGAAAATTTGGTATAGCTCAGGCCATAGCCGAAGGGATAGAGCGGTGTTTCTTTGAAATATCGATAAGTCCGGCCAGCCATCGAATAATCCTCGAAAGGTGGCAACTGATCGACGCTTTTGTAGAAAGTCACCGGGAGGCGCCCCGCCGGATTATTCCTGCCGGAGAGAGTTTCGGCGACCGCGGTACCGCCCTCTTCCCCAGGATACCAGGCATCGACGATGGCATTAACGTGGTCGTTCGCCCAGTTAACGGCCAGCGCACTGCCGTTAGTCAGGACGAGCACGACCGGTTTGCCCGTTGCCGTTATGGCCTTCAGCAGATCTTCTTCCGGCTTCGGCAGATCGAGGCTGGTGCGATCCCCACCTTTGAAGCCCGGCTCACTCACCTGCATCTCTTCACCTTCCAGCTCGCTCGTGATGCCCAGAACTGCAACCACAACATCGGCGTTCTTTGCCGCCTCAACGGCCTCGGGGCCTGGACTCAAATCCACTTTGGACCATACCAGCACTGCGTCGGGCTCGCTGTTCTCGCGAGGCGAGTAGTCCACGTGCAGCATCGCCGGCTTGCCGGCCTCAAGATGAACGCGACCAACCCGGGCGACGCTGGGATCCGCGTCGAAGGAGTTGGTAACGTTCTTTCCGTCGACCTGAATCCGGAAGAAACCCCTGGCCTTCAGCCCCAGGTTGTAATCTCCCGTTTCCGGCGCCGTGATCGAGCCGTCATAAAGAATTACAAGGGGATGCACGTTCGCGGTTTCCGGCGGCAATTTAAGGCTCGAGGCATCGATGGTTGTCGCCATGGCCGTCGCGACGGGTTTCATGAGCTCGGGGTTGTTGATGTTGCTCATGTCGAGCTTCGAGAAGCTCACCCTGAGGCCCGGTTTGCCATCCACCGTCAGTGCCGACGCTGAAACGGGATCCGCATCATGCGCGAGAAACTGCGTGCCTTGCACATAGGTGACGGTATCCCCTGAAAATTCCCTGAGAATGCCGTCGAGGACAGAAACGGTATAGGTCGGAGATCCGTTGTAATTGCCCAGAAGGACCTTTGGCTGACTGGCAAGGGGGCCGACGACAGCAATTTTCATACCGCTCGTCCTGAGCGGCAGAACGCCGTCATTCTTCAGCAGCACCATGGATTCGTTTGCAATTCGAAGGGCGAGTTCGCGATGCGCCGGGCTGCTTAGTTCGCGTTCGTCGATTTTCGAGTAAGGATCCAGTTCCCGAGGATCGAACATCCCCAGACGCATGCGAGCTGTGTAAAGGCGCACCAGGGCGGTGTCCATGTCACTTTCTTTGAGGTATCCCTGTTTAGCGGCGTCGAGATAGGCTTTGTAGTCAGAATTGTCTCTGACCAGATAAGGGCCGTCGGCGCATTCATTGTCCATACCCCGGTGCAGGCTGATAGCCGATGCCTCCGCCTGCGAAGGCCTGAAGTGGTGGTTACGATAAATATCCACCACTGCACCGCAGTCGGAAACCACATAACCGCTGAAGCCCCACTTACCGCGAAGCTGATCGTCAAGCAGAAAATTGTTGGCGCAGGCTGGCTCGCCATTGATGTCGTTGTAAGCACACATAACAGAGCCGGCTTTACCCTCGGTGACTGCGGCGCGAAACGCCGGCAGGTAAGTATCGAGCTCATCGTGCTTGCTCACGATGACGTCCGCTGTATGGCGAGTGGATTCAGGTCCGCTGTGGACGGCGAAATGTTTGGGCGTCGCGATAGCGCGATAATATTTCGGATCATCGCCCTGCATGCCGGTCACAAAGGCAACACCCATCTTCCCCGTCAGGAACGGGTCTTCGCCGTAGGTCTCCTGGCCGCGACCCCAGCGCGGATCGCGGAAGATATTGATATTCGGCGCCCAGAAATCGAGCCCCTGGAAAAACAGGTTTGCGCGTTTTTCGCGCACCGCCTGTTCATGCTTGATGCGACCCTCGATGCCGATGACCCCGGCCATCTGGTGAATGGCCGGCGCGTCGAAGGTGGCCGCCAGTCCGATCGGCTCTGGAAATTCTGTCACGCCATCGTTAATCACGCCGTGCAGCGCCTCGCTCCACCAGTCGTAGGCGGGGATATTGAGTCTGGGAACGGCGCGGGCCTGGTTGACCAGCTGCGAGGCTTTCTCTTCCAGCGTCATACGGCTGACCAGATCCCTGGCCCGCGTCTCGGCCGGAAGGGCAGTGTTCAGATAGGGCGGCGTGGAAGTTTCCTGCGCGTTTCCGCAAGACACAAAGACCAGGCAGGCGAATGTTCCTGTCCAAGCGGCAAAGTTAGCCACAAAGCGAAATGCACTACTCATCATTACTCTCTCCAGGCAGGAATCGGGGAATCGAAGCTGTGAGGATACGGATACTCTGCCGCGGAACTCCCCGAAACAGCTCCTGGGAATTCTGGCAGGGACCCGCGGGCCGGATGTTCACGGACGGTGCCGAATATTCAACTTGCAGGCAGCCCCTTTCTCGTTCGGCGCGTGGACTTTCGCGAAATGCCACTTCTTCGTGGGCTGATTTTCTTCTGCATCGGTGAGCGATTCAGTTAACGATACCTGAGTTGCCCAAAAGCTAAATCAGCGAAGCGAGAAATGTCAACGAGCGCTCCCGCAAAGAAAGGCTGGCCTGAGGCTTCACGAGCTCCGACTGGATCCTGCTAATCGGCCTCAAGTCCTGTTTTTCCTGAGGCAACGAGGTTTCTGGCCCTGCCTGAAGGGCCTCGAGGATCAGCTGAATGAGCTGGATCGCGCATCAGCTCCGGTGGCAGACGCTTCTCTCGCGCCAGTTCGGTTGTATGCGCGCTCTCTCTTCGACACAAAAACGTACATTCAAGAACTTAAACGAGTTAATGGCTTTGTTACAAAGCGCCGCACGGCGCTGCACAGCGGCCCTTTTCTGTCCTGCAATATGGCTGTAGGATGAATTCGTACGCATCGGAGCCGGATTACAGTGCAGGTCCCCACCTTTCAGTCGGCGGCTTCAGAACGCGAAGAGTTGGCGCTCATCGTGGAGGCTCTCTCTCGGATTCCACGGCTGGCCAGGCTCCTGCAGTTTCTTGGCGATCGGTATCTTGAGGGACGAATCGACGAGATTACTGAATACAACATTGCAACTGAGGTCTTTGGGCGTTCCAGGAACTCTTTCGATTGCGCAACGGATTCCATCGCCCGGGTCGAGGTTCACCGGCTGAGAAAGAGACTCAGGGAATACTACGAGTCCGAAGGAAGGTTCCACAATCTCCAGATCACGATTCCGCTGTGAAGCTACGTCCCGGACTTCAGCAAGCGGCCGGCGGCTGATCCCGACGCCACAACCACCCTGTCTTCGCTCGTATTTCGCGATTCCAGCGAACGGTACGCCACCGACTTAGAAAAGAGTGCGGCAATCCCGGGCGAGCAGGAATCCGGAACTGCGGAAGCAGCCCCACCACAACTACCTTCTTCCTTTCCCAAACGAAGACTCGGGTACGCCGTTGCCGTGGCCATGCTTGCTGTTCTTGCAGTGGGCGCGGTCGGCTACTTCGTTCGCAACCGATCCACCCCTTCAACCAGAATTGCAAACTCCAACTCGCGGGAGCGGAGCCAAGCGTCGACTCCCGCCGGTGCAGCTCAGGTTCCTCTGCGATTGCTTTGCGGATACGATGGCTCTCCAAGAATCGACAGCGCCGGTGCTTACTGGCAGGCAGATCGTTATTTTTCCGGAGGCACAGCTTTCGCACGACCACAGAGTCCGATTTTGCGCACCAGCGATCCAATGCTGTTCGAGCATTGGTGAACGGGTGATTTCACCTACGATGTTCCCCTGCCGGCTGGCCCCTACGAGTTGCACCTGTTCTTCGTCGCCATGCTGCCCGACGATTTTAAAACCCAGTTCTTCTACGTACAGGCCAACGGCCGCACGCTGCTGGGTGCATTCAACATCAGCGCGGATGCCCTTGGAACGAATGTTGCTGATGAGAAGGTATTCAAAGACATCTATCCCGACAAAGACGGTTATCTCCATCTGAAGTTTGGAACGGACCGGTCGACGCCTTATGTGAACGCGATCGAAATCCTGCCGGGTGTGCCGCACCGGCAACTCCCCATTCGCCTGGTTACACAGGCTTCCGCGGTTACGGATCACCACGGAGACGTCTGGCATCCGGATAATTACTTCGAGAATGGAATTCTCTCGGACCCCCCGGAGCAAATTAGTGGCACTTCAGATCCAGAGCTGTACTCGCAGGAGCGCTACGGCCATTTCACTTACTCGATTCCCGTGGATCCCAGCGGGCGCTACACAGTGGTGCTCCATTTCGCCGAACTCTATTGGGGCGCGGACAGTCCTGAGTCCGGAGGTGCCGGAAAGCGTGTCTTTCGCGCCTATTCCGACGGCACAATGTTGCTCGATAACTTTGACATCTACAAAGAAGCGGGCAGTTTACATGCCATTACGAAAACGTTTCTCAATCTGCATCCTTCGGTGGAAGGAAAGATCAACCTGACCTTTGATCCGATCGTGAATTATGCGACTGTCTCTGCGATCGAAGTAATCGACGAGTCTAAATAACCCTTCCACGCCTGACCTGTACTCTCGGGAACCGCTCGGGCGGCAGCCATGATTCCCTGCCTTAGATCATGGGTAAGACCCGCCCACAAAGAAGGAAATCGCCCAAGCGAAAAGGGCCGCAAAGTACCCATTCCGGGTGCCTTCAAGGCGCGCATGAAGGTGTTCGGCATCATAACGTTGCCGTCAATCCTCTCGCTCCTCATCACACGGGTACCCACGAGGGCGGAAGGTGAAGATGTGGTATGGCAAGTACACCGTGTACTCGCGAAATGAGGATGGAAAGGAGGTCGGGAAGCGACGTAACGTTCCACTTTGCCCCAAAGCCGGTACGCCGAAATGGAAGGCAGAGCAAATGCTGCACGCGCTGATTCTCAAAGAAACCGGGACCCCGGCAAAGACTTCGCCCGGCATCGTTCCCGACGAGACCGTCACATTTCAATGGTTCGTCGAGGAGCGGTACCTGCCGATGCGGGAGGGCACCTGGACCCCAGCCTACCGGAAGATCAACACGTTCGAGATCAAGCACTATCTGGTGGACCATTTCGGGCGGAATCCGCTGAGCCGACTTGGAACGTTCGAAATCCAGGTTTGGCTCAACAAACTGGCGACCAAGTACTCGCAGTCCGTTGTTCGCCACTGTCACATCAAAATCCGATCGATCATGCAGACGGCGAAGAAGCTGAAATTCCTCGCAACCGATCCAGCAGAAGACGTGAACATGCCACAGACTAAACCAGTCGAGAAGCCGGTCATGACCCAGGACCAAATCCTGAAGCTCATTGGGATTCAAGACCTGCACGATTTGTGTCTGATCTACGTCGGCATCTTTTGTGGCCCAAGGGCAAGCGAAGTTCTCGGCCTGCAGTGGAAGTCCTGGACCGGAGCGACGCTCGTTCCTCACGGAACGGCATTCGAAGGGCGACTTTATCCCGGGCGGCTTAAGAACCGTTCGAGCCAAGCGCCAATAGGAGTGCCGGAGAAGGTGCGGCCGATTATCGAAGCTTGGAAGAAGCTCAGCCCGGACTCGTCACCCGGCGCTCTGATGTTCCCGACCTTTGGGCGCGGCGAGCGGAAGGGCTTGGCGGTGCCGCGCTGGGGGAAGAACTTCCTCCGCTGGCGAGTTCGTCCGATCGCCAAAAAGCTGGGGATCCGGGAGAGCCTGATCACTTTCCAGGTGATGCGGCGGACACTGCGAACCAATCTGCAGCACCACGGCACGCTCAAGGATGCACAGGGGGCCCTGCGGCACGCCAGCATCCGCACGACGGGCGATGTCTACGTGCAGACGATCGAGACGAGCGTCCTGAACGCGATGAACTCTCGCACGCTGGAGATTCTCGCGGACTGGAAGCCGGCAATCCTCGATGGGAAGGTGACAACGATGAGAGCGGCTCCGAAGAGGAGAACCGTCAAGGTCGGAACTCAATTGGACCAAGTTGGACCAAGCACAAGGAAGGGTAGTTGCAAGTGCTTGAAAGATTGGCTCCTCAGATAGGACTCGAACCTACAACCCTTCGGTTAACAGCCGAATGCTTAGGCTTGGAGTACACATGTTTTCAATGGAGTACAGAGGAGCGAATAGGAACGATCGGAGTCTCTGTGGCGCACAATTCGGCGGAAAATTCGGCGAAGTTGTGATGAGAGACAATTCGGCCAACGGCCGGTAACCGCTGGTCCAACCGTTTCTGGAAACCTGGTCGTGGACAGAACGGTTCGAATACTCCTCCCGCGGCCGAGCCGCTATTTCGCAGCCCACTCTGGGCTGCCCAACTTTTTTTGGATCCTCGGCGATCCGCTGGCGGCCCTCTGGGCTCAGCACCCGCTTCCTAACGCCCGCTCGGCTTCCTCGCACGCTGCATGCGACTCTACCGCGTAACCCGATAGCAATTCCTTTGCTCGCTGAAGCCGGTGCTTTTGGCGGTTGCTTCAACCGATTCGGCGATAAGATTGACTAAAGTCGCAAGTTGCCCTTCTTCCACGGAGTAGCGCCATGATCATCCTCGTCCCCTGGAAGCCCGTCGCAATCGTACTGGGATTGCTGGGCACCCTCATATTCGTGAGCTATTTCGGGTCTGCTTTGATGCACGGAAAAGATCCCTTTGCTGTGAGCACCGGAAACTGGCAGCAGCACCCGACGACGCAAGCCGCGACTCGTCCGACCCCTGCGCCGAAACCCGCGAAATAGGCCGATACGAAATACACGGTGGGCATGGTCACTCCTGAGTCGGTGCACGGTTCCGATTCAATCAAAGGTTTGCCTGCCCCATTGAACGATCACACTGAGCAAATTGAGCGTGGCGAAGCCCTGCGGACTCGTCAAGGAATACTCCACGTGCGGGACACTCCTGCTGAGGTCTGAACGAACGATCAGCCCGTCCTTTTCCATGCGGTGGAGATGCTGATTCAGCACCTTTTTGGAGATCGGCGACAGGCGCCTCTTTAGTTCACCCGGCCGGACGGAGCCATTCTGGAGCTGGCGGAGAATCGCAATTTTCCACTTTCCTTGAAGAAGTTTGACGGCGGATCGAATGGCCGGCTCATCGGCACTGAGGATTGGCCCATACGTGATCTCTGCTGCGGTCGGCGACGTGGCTGGCGGGACAGGCAGTCGGATGCGCCCGACACCGGGTTTGGGAATGCCCCGGTGGTCTCCCCGAGCGAAATCTCGCCTTGAGCGGAATGTCGTTGTGCGCTGCACTGCGAACACACCCTAGTCTGTTGGTTTTTCCGTGCCCTAACTTCCATCTGACCTGGCTCGGTGTCCCGCAATTACTACAGGCATTTGAGAAGGCAGTTTGTGGGGGCTGAATTACATCTTTTTTTTGCGGAAAGCTGGCTATACTTCGGGTACCTGGTGGTTCCTCCCCCTCCGGGCAGATGCTCGCGAATGCCGCCAAAGGGTCGCAGTTGGCAAGAACTGACATGGAGCTGGGCCTGCACGACCGGACACCCCGCTTCTGATCAGATATTGGAGGCCGCTGCTAATGCAGCATGGCCGTACGCTCTGCTGTGCGCCTGGACATTCTTGAATAATCGCGACGCTGCCTACGATCTGATGGACCACGCGATTCAAAACACGACCGAATACATCGCCCGTCATCCCAGTGTGACTTTGGTCAAGGTGAGCGCTCGCGTTAAGAGCGAGATTCGCCGTCAGGCCCAATACCTAGCGCGCAGACAAAGGCGCGAATACCCGAATGGTTTGGCTACAGATTTCGAAGCGATGTGCGCATGTCAGCCGGACATCGAGCAGCACATCTACGCGAGCGAGATCTTCGCCAGACTGTCGCCGTTCGCGCAAGGGATCGTCAATCGGCGCTGGCACGGATATTCCTGGAGAGAAATTGGGCGGGACTTGAAGATGGACTACTCAGACGTCCGCAAGGCATACTTCCGTGAGTTGGGGTCGCTGCTGCGGAATCTGTCCCGACCCGGAGATTCCCTGAAATGCGATTAAGCTGGCGTCGGTCCTCAAACGCAGAGGACCGTTTTGAGAAATGGATTGCGCAGCAGCATCAGCGACGCGTACTCGCAGGGGAAACGACTCCGTCAGGGCCATGCCCTGACAACGCTTTTCTGCGGGATCTAGCGCGCAGATCCCCCCAAATCGCACTTTCCGACCCACGGATCGATCACGCGGCAAGCTGCCCCACTTGCATGAACAGGCTTCTTGCTCTTCGAGAAGATCTGCGGTCCCGCCGTCAAAGAGTGGTGGTTGCCGCGGCAGTTACGGCCTGCGCAATCATCGCGATCGCTTTCGTCGTTGGCAGATACGCAATGGAGAGAACCCCTTCCGTCGGCAACACTCTAGCGGTCTCTCAAACAGTGAACCTCTGGGATGCTGGCACTGTCCGTGGAGAGCAGCCCGGCCAATTGCAAGCCGTCTCGTTGCCGGCCGCATTGATCAAGCTCACGATTGTGTTGCCACGTCACAGCGCTCCCGGCCAATATTTGGTGGCAATCACTCGTGATCAAAACGGGAATGGCGCCGTCGCTGAGGGTCTCGCCTCCACGGGGGTAAACGGCGGCCAGCAGCAGATTGTGGCGGACATCGACCTGAGAAATGCTCGCGCCGGGCAATACTTCCTCTCAACCACACACGAGCAGGATCAAGCCGCGTACTATTATCCGCTTCAGATCAAGTGAACAATTCGGTGGCGTAAGTGAGCGCATTGCCCTGGATGCGCTCGTTTAGAACCGGATGAGGTCACGCGGGGACTGCCTAAAGCGAAGCGAAGCCGGTTCGGAACCGAGCATCGCGGTGCGCTCTTCATTGAACGAGATCCGCTTCGAGAGGACCCAGAACCACGGCGTTTGCGTAAACCCGATTCGTCAGAATCCCTCGTTTTGTTCCATCAATGGCGACCCGCTTCTGCTCCCCGGTGGTGTTCACATAGAGCGTCCGACCATCCACGACGCGGGCAAACACTCCCTCAGGGGTCTGCGGGCCGCGTTGAACGCCCGTCATATCATAGAGATGGTTCAATACCGGGCTGATCGAAGATGTTTTGGACTCCGTGGCTAGGTATATGGCCGCTCCCTTGCCGAAGTGGTTGATGGTGATGGCGGGCGTGTGGTCCGCGGTGTTGGTGAAGCGCGAGACGACTTCGGCCGTCGAGGGCTCGATCACCTCATAGCGGCGAACGCCGCTATTGACAGTATGGCCATCAAGGTCGAATTCCAACGGCGCGGCCACATCGTAGAAAGCGCTGGTCCTCAGGCCGAAGACATCGGGCAAGCGTCCTGGCAGCGGCGTGTCGAACCACTGACCGTGCTCGTCGACCTTGGCGGAGAACGCGGTCATCAGCACGGTGCCACCGTTGCTCACGTATGCGCGAAGGGCATTGGCGCTGGCCTCGTCGATCACGTAGTCGGCGGGAACGACAACCAGCTGGTAAGGCTTGAGGCTGTCGTGCCCGATGTTGATGATCGCGGTGTCGATGTTGGCGCGGAACAAGGGCTCAAATGCGCCCTGCACCTGGTCCGTATACGAAGGGCTGAAGTATTGGAGCGTGGTGTTCGACGGACCGTTGGGGTGCGAATCGATGAAGGAATCGAAAGAGTATGCGATGGCGACCTGTGGATGCGTGTAGCGCGGGAAGCCGTACTTCTGCAGTTGTCTGAACTCGTCGGCGATGCGCGCGAACTCATCCACCTTCCATGAGGGAGTGCCGTCGTGATCGAGCGGGCCGAAAAGCGCCTGCTCCTCGCCGCCGAGATGACTGTTGAAGGTCCAGACGAGCAATCCCTGTGCGCCCATCACAAGGCCGAGGTAGGCGTACATACGGCTTCGTCCGGGCGTTCCGTAAAAGCCACCGCCGCCAGCGGTGAACTCATTAAACCAGATGGGAGTGGGCAAGTCGCCCTTAGTCATCAGCGCGCCGAATGCTCCGCTGATCGGGTCGGCAGGATAGAAGCCCTCGGCCCCGTAGGAGACATACGATTTGTAAGTCGAGAGATAGTCGAAGCCGCGGCGCGAAGCGGTGTCCCATAGATTGGAGATCGATGGAATGTTCGGCATGTTGCGCTGGCGGATCGCGTCGAGTTCGCGCAGGCGCGCGATGGCTACATCGGACCAGAAGCGATGCAGATCAAAATAGCGTTCGGAGGGCCCGGGTCCGGCTGCGAGCGGCAGGTCAACGTCCTCAAAGCTGTTCAGGCGGCGCGACCAGCGCTGCGTCGCCCAGGCCTTGTTGAGCGCCTCGGGAGTTCCGTACTTCATCCTGAGCCACGCGATGAAGCGCTGCCGGTCGGCCTCAGAGTACGACATGTAGCCGTTGCCGATCTCGTTATCGTAGCCCACTGCGATGACGGCGGGATGATGCGCGTAGCGCTTCGTCAGCGCGTCGGCCATCATGCTGACCTCGCGCACGTAGTCCGGATCGCTGATGTCATCCATGTAACGCTCGGCCGGAGGAAGGCGCGTACCGCTCTGGGCGATGATATCGACGCCAAGATAGGCGCGGTGCAGCCAAATGGGAGCAGGGGTTCCGGGAATATCGAGGATCACCCGGATGCCGTTAGCCTGCATCTTGTCCATGATCTTGTCGAACCATTCGAATGTGAACCTGCCCTGCTGGGGTTCGAAGGAGTCCCACGACAGATCGCCCATGCGCACGACGTTGAAGTCCGCGTATTTCATGATGGCGATGTCGTGATCGATTTCCTCAGGCGAGCGATCTACGGGCTGATAACAGGTGCCGACAAACAGCTGTCCGGGGCCGGGCCAGTTGGGGTGCGCAGACGCATTCTGCGCGGAGGCGGAAGGCGAGGCCACACCAGAGATGAGGAGAAGGGCGAGCAACGAAGCGACAAAGAGGCGGAGCTTACGACCGTGCGCTAAAGGAGTATGTTTTCTCATCAAGTCCTCTTACAGATAAATGGTTTCTCAATGAGCGCCAAATCGCCGAGTCACTCATCCAGGCATTTCTTTGGAATCGGGACGCGCAGAGTCCTGAACTCTTAACTGGCTCTGGCGGTCGATTTCCGTCGAAGCGATTCGATTGCGTAGTCGAGTTGTCGATCGTAGCCGCCCCGCCGACTGCGCCAATCGAATTCGGCGAATTGATCCGGCTCAATTGGCGTTCCTTCGAGAATCGCGCCTTTCCACGTATGGTATGCGCCGGTTGGTAAGGCAAGACGGAATCCGTTACCCACGTTGACGGATGTGGCCGATAGGAGGCGGCCAGCCGTCCGTTCGCCTACAACCGTTGCGAGGTTGTTCTCGCGTGCGAATGCGACGATCATTTCCGCTGCACTCCCTGTGTGCCGATCAACCAGCAGCATAACGCGTCCGTGGAAAGGTTGAGGTCCCAGACCTTCAGTTTCAAGCACCACTGGCTTTTTCGCGAGCATTGCTGGAGCAAATCGCAGGGCCAAGGGCCAGAGCAACTTGGTGTTCGATGGAATCCGTGAGAACCGCGGGAACCCTTGTCTGTCTTGTTCGAGATTTGCACTCGCGCGGCGCTTATCGAGAGCGAAACCGACAGGGACTTTTTCTGAGATCAGGAGACTCATCACGCGTAGCGCCCCAACTCCACCGCCGGTATTCCCACGGAGATCGATAATCAATCGATCGACGCTCCCCAGAGATTGGACCGCGCTCGTTATCTGATTCGCGACGACAACTCCAACCATGCCGGGGAGCATGGCGATCTTCAGGTAGCCGAGCCCATCTCCGAGCCGGCTGGCCTCTACCAGGGTCGGTTCGATGAAATGGAGCTTCTTTCCTTTGGGTCGAGCTACATCGACCATCACGCTCCGCCGCTTCCCCTGATTGTCGATGAGTTCAACTCTGGTCTGCTTTCCCATCGGAAAGACGGGGTGCTCCGGGGGAACGATTTCGTGGTCGTCCACGGTGAGGAGGATGTTGCCCGGCTCGATGTCGGCAATTGCAGCCGCACCGCCTGAGTGGACATCCTGGAAGATCCAGCGCTTCCCATAATCCGTGTCGTCCGCCAAGTAGGTGGCACTGAGTGCGGCGCGGCTCGATGCTCTGCGAGCGTTTCGATGAAAGAAGCCCAGATGTGAGGTGTGCAACTCCGCCAGGAGATCGCTCACCGCCTGCTCGAAGGCGTCGGCGCTGGAGGCAGATTCAATCGATGGCCGATGCCTGTCCACTGCCGCCAGCCAGTCGCTGTTCAGCCTTTCTGGCGAGTAGAACCGTTTTCGCAGGACCGAGAGTACATTTTGAAGAATGGTGTGCTTGTCTTCAGCCGAGAGTTCAACCGGCACTTGCGCAACCGCGGCTACAGTCGTTGTCATTGACCGCTCCTAATCAGGGGAGTTGATTTCCAATCAGTAAAGAGCGTTGCGTTTGGTTCACCATCAAGTTCGAAGCCGGCCCAAAAGTACGGCGGGTCTCCAGACTTCAGCAACTCGAGTTGCGCTTCGCGCATTGCTTCCGCCTTACCTTCGCTC
Organism: Acidobacterium sp.; assembly: GCA_003152595.1. Classification (GTDB taxonomy): domain Bacteria; phylum Acidobacteriota; class Terriglobia; order Terriglobales; family Acidobacteriaceae; genus Palsa-343. The sequence goes on along the minus strand of PMAM01000345.1, from coordinate 2,108 downwards.
TGGCTAAGGTGCCTGTAGAACGCGATCATGAGTTGCGCAGTCGAACGGTCTTCCATTTCCCAAAGCGTCGAAACAACACTCTGTGCTCCCGCTTCGATGAACGCGTTCACGATGTTTGCCACGCCCTCTTCGCCGACTGGGCCAACCCCCGTGTCGCACGCTGAAAGCGTCACGAGGTCCGTGTTCAGTGGCAGAGTCCGAATATCCCGTACTTGGAGCAAGCCGTCATCCGCGGGTGAGGAACGAGGCGCGAAGACGAGGGCTGAACGATCCGGGAACTCAGGGTCGACGTATCCGTGCAAGGCTAGGTGAATAACCCGATATTCTTTGAGCGGAAGCTGCAAGAAGGCCGTTTTCGTCGCATGATCGCCGAGGAGAATGGTGCTGGGCTTTGGAAGATCAGTGGCGATAGTTTCCACTTCGTTGCGGCTCTCGGGCAGGGGGACCAGTTCTCGTTTCTCTGGCCCAGAAACGGCACGGCGAATGGTGGCAAGTAGAGTGGTCGGCGGAGGTGTAGATATCCACGCGGCCACTCCCACGTATGGGAGAGCGTCGTGAACCGTATGAATGATTCGGCGCTGGAGCATGTCGAGCACCGTCCCGGAGGGCGCCACACTCACGACATGAGATGTCAAAACGTAATGCCCGGAATCTGCGAGTGCCGAAAACGGGAGAAGATGAAGCTTACCGTCAGGGACGACGACCAAACCACGTTTTTCCCTGTATTCCGGTATCCGACCGAGCAATTCCTGAAACAGTCTTTCGGCCAGCGCAATGTTGGTCTTTTGTTTGACGATTTCGGATCGATACTGCGTTGCGTCCTGTTCAATTTGAGCCCTTGCTGGCAATTCATAGCGATGAACCGTCGTGCTTGTCACCGCAAGGACATAAGAAACCGGGTCATCCAAAATGTATTCGATGAACAGCTCAGATGGGTGCAAGTCTTTCTGTAGCGTCGTGAGAGAAATGGGAGTTGGAACGCTTTCGGTGACGGAGCCGGTGAGTCGCTGTTCTGCGGAGTAGATTTCGTCGAGAATGCCAGACCTCTTGGCAGGATCGTCCGTGTCGAGCAACTGCAGATTGAGTTTCGTCAACTGCAAGTCAGCCTCCGTCGGCTGGTGCGGCATCACGAGTTCATGATGCGAAAGGCCCTGCGCTTCCACGCGACCGCGCGCCCGCTCGATTACGCGAAAAGCATCGGTCATTCTTCCCTGTTTGCCTAGCGATGCGAAATATCCGGCGTACACGCTGCTGAGATCGCCCAAAAGCTGTCTCTCGACTGAGGGCGTCGGCACCTTGCTCAGAAGCGCATCGAGCACGTCCGCGCTTTTTTCGTAGAGGTCATCTGACGCCTCTACATTGCCGAGCTGCGCAAGAATCTCTGCCTTGATCGCCAAATTCTTCGGTACGAAGTACAGCTCGTCTGGAATTCTTTTGTTTGCATCAATAGCTTCGTCGATGGCCGTCAAAGCTGACTGCAGCGCTCTCTGGTGCAGGTACGCTTCGGCCAACAGTCCATCTGCCTCAGTGAGACCGCGCCAATACGAGAGCTGCTTTGCATATAGAGCGGCCTGATTGAGATCTGAAAACGCTTGGTTCCAGTTGTTCATCTTTTCGTAGACGCTTGCCCGTGTCTGGTAAAGCTCATACAGATGACCGGCCAAGTGTAGAGCGGCAACCTTCTGCATTGCATCAGCGGCAAGTGCCACCGCCTGGTCATTTTGACCGATACCGCTGAGCGCCTCGATCTTTGCGTTGACGGCGATCGAGGGATAAGCCACATTTCGTGTCTTGGCAGCAACTTTGATCGCTTCATCAAGCGGGCCGATTGCCTCTTTGTACTTATGCAGCTCAACCAGGCCTGTGCCATACATACTGGCATACCGGATGTGAGCAGCGGGGTCGTCAATCTTCGCGACGAGCCACGCCTTTTCGACATCTTTCCTCGCTGTTGCGATGTCGCCGAGCAAAAATGCTGCAATGCCCTGCTCTCCGACCGCGCGCGATGCCAGTAGATAATGGCGCCTCTGGATTGCCAGCGACTCGACCTCGGACCACGTCTGACGAGCCATGCCGGCATCGTAGTTCGTTTCGAGCATCCCGAGGAT
>PMAM01000053.1 GCA_003152595.1 Acidobacterium sp. | reverse complement strand
ACCCGCGCTCCACTGTCACTTCGTACATATCGGTTGATGGCTTTCCGTACCCGCAGAATCGGCGCGACCGCAAACCCGCGCTGCATTCATTCTATCTGCCGCGCAGGCCCGGACCCGAACCTCTCGGCCGCCCGTCTCGCTGCCGGATCCTTCGCTCCTCCGAGCGCCGGTCCACCTGCTCGAACAGCGCCGTCATGATGCCCAGCAACCCCACCACCAGCCCACCCACCGTCAGAAACAGAGCCGTCGTCTTCCACAGCGTCCCGTTCGCGGGCAGCGCCGGCTGAAAACGCCCCGAGGTCATCGCCATCACGAAGCACAGCGCCGCAAACAGCAGCAGCACGCCCGCCAGGATGTACAGATTCCTCGCCACCCGTCAGTCTACCGCCCTCCGTGCTGGCTGCTCTCCGGCTGTAACCTGTAACCTGTAACCCGTTCCCAGTCCTATGGACGTTTCCATCGTCATCCTCGACGATAACCCCGGCAGCCTCGAGTTGCTCTCCACCGCGCTCGCCCAGGACGGCATCGTCATCCACACGGCCTCCCGCCCGAGCGAAGCTCTCGATCTCATCCGCCTGCACCGCCCGCAGCTCGTCCTCACCGACCTCGTCATGCCCGAGATGTCCGGCCTCGATGTGCTCAACCGCGTCATGGAAATCGCCCCCGCCACCGACGTCGTCCTCATGACGGCGCACTACACCACGGAAACCGCCGTTCAGGCCATCCGCAACGGCGCCGCCGACTACCTGGAAAAGCCCATCCGCCTCCCCGTCCTCCGCGAACGCGTCGGCCGCCTCATCCAGGACGCCCGCCAGCGCCAGCAACTCGGCACCGAACCCGAATTCGAGGGCATCATCGGCTCCAGCCCGCGCATGGCCGAGATGTTCGCCCGCATCCGCCGCATCGCCCCGCACTATCGCTCCGCGCTCATCCAGGGCGCAACCGGTACCGGCAAAGACCTCGTCGCCCGCGCCCTCCACGCCCGCAGCGGCGTCAAAGGTCAGTACGTTGTCCTCAACTGCTCCGCCGTGGTTGAGACGCTCTTCGAATCCGAGCTCTTCGGCCACGTCCGCGGCGCCTTCACCGGCGCCGACCGCGACAAGCCCGGCCTCTTCGAAGCCGCCAGCGAGGGCACGCTCTTCCTCGACGAGATCGGCGACATGCCCGTCGCCACTCAGGCCAAGCTCCTGCGCGCCCTGCAGAACCAGGAGATCCAGCGCGTCGGCTCCCTCCAGACACGCAAGGTCAACGTCCGCGTCATTGCCGCCACGCACCGCAACCTGCGCCAGGCCGTCGCCGACAAGCTCTTTCGCGAGGACCTCTACTACCGCCTCGCCATGGTCGAAATCCCTGTCCCCTCCCTCGCCGAACGCAAACAAGACCTGCCGCTCCTCATCCAGCACTTCGTCACGAAATTCTCGCAGCAGTTCGGCAAGCACATTCGCGGTCTATCTCCGCGCGCGCGCCTCATCCTCGAGCGCCACTCCTGGCCCGGCAATGTCCGCGAACTGGAGAATGCGATTGGCCACGCCGCGATGATGGCCGAAGGCGACGAGATCGACGCCGGCGATCTGCCCGCTTCTCTCCTCGGCGACCCAACCGCGAACTCCGCTCAACCTATCCCGGCGGCCGGAGCCTCTGCCACCATCTCAAGCTCCGCCAGCATCCCCGAAGACGCTTCCCTCGCCGAGCACGAACGCCAGCTCGTCGTCAGCGCTCTGGAAAAAGCGCAGGGCAACCAGTCCCAGGCCGCCCGTACTCTCGGCATCGGCCGCGACGCTCTCCGCTACAAGATGAGGAAGTACGGCCTGTTGTGATCAGGGTGGGCATCGCGCAAAGCGCGATCCTCTCTAACGCGCTGACTCGCTGACTCGCTGCTCCTTCAGCACCCGCGCCACCGTCTCCCGCACCAATTCCGGCGCTGCCGGCTTGGCCAGATAGTCCGTGAATCCCGCCTCCAGAATCTTCTCCCGATCCCCGCGCATCGCGCTCGCGGTCAGGGCCAGCACCGGCACCTGCGCGAAGCGCTCCTCAGCACGCAATGCGGCCAGCACACCGTACCCGTCCAGCCCTGGCATCTGCAGATCCAGCAGGATGAGATCTGGACTCCCCTCGCGCGCCTGCGTCAGCGCCCGCTCTCCATCCTCAGCTTCAGTCACGTCGTACCCCGCCCGCTCCAGCACCAGCCGCAGTAACTCGCGGCTGCTCGGCCGGTCGTCGGCGATCAGGATCTGCGGCTTCTTCGAAGCAATCGTCATGGCGCGTACTCCGCCTCCAGCAGGCTCAGCGATGCGAGCACACACAAACATCCGTCGATTCGAGCCTGGGGACAGATGCCGCTATCCTACGCCCCGGTTGCGACAGTGGGTAGTGTGAAGGTGAACCGGCTGCCCTCCCCAGGCCTGCTGTCCACCTCAATCCAGCCGCCGTGCATCTGCACCAGTTCCTTGGTGATCGACAAGCCCAGCCCTGTCCCCTCGCGCACCCCGCGCGTCGTGTTTCCCACCTGGTAGAACTTGTCGAAGATATTCTCCTGCTCCTCGTGTGGAATCCCCACGCCCGTATCCCCCACCGTCACCCGCGCGAAGCCCGCATCTTCCTGAATCTCCACCCATACCTTCCCGCCTTCGGGCGTGAACTTCACCGCATTGCTCAGCAGGTTATAGAGCATCTCCTTCACGCGCAACGGATCGGCATCCACCATCGCATCCCGCTCGCCTGGCTCCTCCACGCGAATGCCCTTCGCCACCGCGCCCGGACGAATCGCATCCAGCGCCTCGCCCACGCTGCGCGCCAGCGGATAAACCTCCNNTGCTCTGAATCGCGCCGGATGTGCCCCACAAACCGGCTCTGCCGCTCGTTCAGATCGCCGTCGTGTCCCTCCTGCAGCAGTTCCGAAAACCCGATGATGGTGTGCAGCGGCGTCCGCAGCTCGTGGCTCATGCTCGCCAGAAACTCGCTCTTCAGCCGGTTGGCCCGCTCCGCCTCCCGGTTCCGCGCCTCCAGCTCCCCTGTGTACTGCTGCTGCAGCCGCCGCACCTCTTTGTCCGCCCGCTTCCGCTCCGTCACGTCCCGGATCACCGCCGTCACGTGCATCCCGCCTTCGGTCTGGATCGGGCTCAGGCTGATCTCCACCGGGAACAGCGTCCCGTCCCGCCGCCGCGCATGCAGATCCAGCCCCGTCCCCATCGGCCGCGTCCGCGGCTGCTCCAGATAGCCGTCGCGATGCCGGTAGTGCATGCGCCGAATCGCGTCCGGCACCAGAACATCCACCGATTGCCCCAGCAGCTCGTCCCGCACATAGCCGAACATCTCCTCGGCCACCCGATTGATCAGCACGATCTTCCCGTCCGCCGCCACTTCCACAATTGCGTCCGGCGCCGCCTCCAGCAGCTGCCGGAATCGCTGCTCCAGCCGCGTCGCCTCTTCGGCCGCGACCCGCTGCTGCCGCTCTGACATGTCGACACTCGTCTCCATCACATGCGGCTCCGCCACGCCCAGCTCGCGGATCCAGCGGCTCAGCACCGTCACCCGCTGTCCCCTCCGGGTCCGGTGCATCAGCTCCCCTTCCCAGTGCCCGTCACGCTCCAGCTTCCTCGCAATCTCCTCCGGCGGCTCCGGTAGTGTGGTCTGCAGAATCTCGTGGCTCACTCGTCCCACAGCCTCCGGCGACGTCCATCCATACAGCCGCTCGGCTCCCTTGTTCCAGTACACGATCCGGTCTCGATGATCCCGCACCAGAATCGGTTCGTAGGCCTGATCCAGCAGCTGCGCCTGCCGCTCCGCCAGCTCCTCCTGTCTCTTCTGCTCCGTGATATCGCGCGCGATCTTCGAAATTCCGATCAGCTTCCCCGCACTGTCCCGCACCGGCGACAACGTCAGCGAAACCACCAGCCGCCGCCCATCCTTGTGCCGCCGCAGCGTCTCGTAGTGCTCCACGATGTCCTCGGTTCCCACGCGGCGCAGCAGCTCGCGCATGTCCTCTTCGTATCCCGGCCACACCAGCAGCGTAATCGGCTTCCCTACCGCCTCCTCCGCGGTGTAGCCGAACATCTGTTCCGCCCCGCGGTTCCACGTGGTGATGACCCCGTCCAGCGATTCGCTGATGATCGCGTCGCGCGAGAACTCCACGATCGATGCCAGCCGCTGCCGCGTCTCCTCCGCCTGCCGCCGCGCCGTGATGTCTCTGCTGATGCCGGCAAAGCCCAGTAACTGACCGTAGGCTCCGAACACCCCGAAGGCTCGCATGTCCACGGTGACCGGTTCACCCGTCTGTGCATGCAGCAGCCGGAATTCCCCGTTCCACGGCTCGCCGCGCAGCAGCCCCGGCAGAATCACGGAATCGAATCTCTCTTTCTGATCCTCAAAGTCCGTATCGAAAACCGGATAGCGGCTCACGTCCTCGTCTTCGCCCAGGCCCAGCAATTCCCGCCCCGCTCGATTGATGTAGCTGGTCTTCACCGTGGGATCCGTCAGCGTCACCAGATCCGGCGTGTTCTCCACGATCGCCAGCAGCCTCCGCTGGCTCTCCGCCGTTTTCTTCTCCTCCGAGACGTCGCGCCACGTCAGCAGCGCACCCTCGACCTCACCGTTCTCGTCGAAGAGCGGCCGCGCTCGCATCCGGATCCAGTAGCCGGCCACGGCTCTCGCCGGCCGAATGAACTGCTCGCCGTCCACGGTCTGCCCACGCAGCGCCAACGCTCCCGGCAAATCCTCTGCCGGCCACAGGGTCTGCAAATCCGGCAGGTATATCCCGTACGCCTCGCTCCACTCCGCAATCGGCGGACCCTTTGGATCGATACCGTACAGCCGCTCCGCGGCGGCATTCACAAACTGGGGCCGCCCCTCGCGCCCCAGCACCACAACGGCCTCATCCAGATTGTCTACCAGCGTACGGAGTACGCCGGTTGGCTCTGCCGCGAACGGTGGTCCGCTCTCTGCTTTTTGGCGGGCAGAACGAGGCCCGTGAGGCTCAGCCGCCGCTTCGTCGCTCGGATTCCGGCTCTTCATTGGGGAACAGGCTGATAGTGTACCCGCGACCCCTTGCGCCTGACACCTCTCTGCGTCATTTCACGCAAAGCCCCTTCCATTCGTGCCTTGTCGCGCACAGTACTTCCTCACCGGACAGCCCTTTCCCCGCTTCACGCCTGTTTTCGGCGCCTTCTGACGATGGCCTTCCGCTTGCAACTCAACTGGCAAACCAGGAGTGTATTTTGGAGATCTCGCTGTACCACAATGGAGGATCGCGCTTCACCGCCGAGGCCCGCCATCATCGCCTGGTCCTCGACCAGCCCGTCGAAGACGGCGCTACCGACCAGGGCATGTCCCCCGCCGAACTCCTCCTCGCCTCGCTCGGCGGCTGCGTCGGCCAGTATGTCGCCCAGTACCTCACCACGCGCGGCCTCTCCCCCAGGGGACTCGCCGTTGGNNGTCACCGTCCCCGGCCTCACCGACCGCCAGATCCGCGCCCTCGAAGACTCCTTCCCCGCCGGTCTCGTCCAGAACGCCATCTGTTTCGAGAACCAGCTGCAGATCACCACCGTCGCGAGTTCCGCAAAGAAACCCAGCCGTTAGTCGGCCAGCAACCCACGCGCAAGTCGATCTCTACAGGCTGCTCCCTCCTCCCTCCTCCCTCCTCCCTGCCCTTCCGTGCTACGCTGGCAAAATCGGAGGAGCCCCCATCATGTCCCGCTACTCCCGCCGCGATTTCCTCAAAGCCACCGCTGCTGCCGGCGCCGCCGCCACCCTCAGCAACGTTCCCCTCTCCGCGGAAACCCGCCGCGCCACCGACCTCGTCCCCCTCGGTAAATCCGGCGTCAAAGTCACGCGTTTGGCCTTCGGCACCGGCAGCTTCAGCGGAGAGGTCCAGCGCAACCTCGGCCAGGAAGGTTTCAATCGCCTCGTCCGGCACGCCTATGACAATGGCGTGCGCTTCTTCGAGACAGCCGACTCCTACAACGACATGCACACCATGCTCGGCATCGCGCTCAAAGGCATCCCCCGCGACACCTATCAGCTCATGACCAAGGTGACGACTTTCGATGGCGGCGACCCCCACCAGCGCATCGACGAGCTGCGCAAACAGATCAACTCCGACTACTTCGACGTGATGCTGCTCCACTGGCAGCGCGGCCCCGCGTGGCCCCACGAAACCACCGGCTGGCAGGGCGCCATCGACAAAGCTCAGGACCGCAAAGTGGTCCTCGCCCGCGGCGCGTCCGTCCACGGTCTGCCCGCTCTCGCCCAGGTCCCGACCTTCAACTGGCTCCAGGTGGCGATGATCCGCTGCAACCACAACGGCACCCGCATGGATACGCCCGTCGCCGATGGCCCAGGTCAGGGCAACGTTCCCGAAGTCGTCGAGCGCATCCACCAGGCCCGCGCCGCCGGTCAGGGCGTCATCAGCATGAAGCTCGTCGGCGAAGGCGTCTTCAATCGCGAAGACCGCCAGAGGGCCATGCGCTTCGCCTTCCAGAATGCAAAGGTGGACGCCGTCACCGTCGGCTACAAGAACACGGCCGAGATCGACGAAGCCATCGAGAACGTCAACGCCGCGCTGGCGTGAGATACGTTGGCCTGTGTCCGGGCTGCCACGGATCGTAGCGTGCCGCGAACTCGGCGCGCTGCTCCGTCGACGGGTGGCTGTAGGTCCAGAACTCGACAAAGGGATTCGGGTCAGGATCGTCCAGCCAGACCAGAGCGTCGCTGCAGAAGGAGCTGACCACCGTCGCCTGCGGATTGGGCACGAGGCCGTGGATCACTTCCTGCCCGTAGACGTCGGCCTGATGCTCGATATGCCGGCTGATGGTGTTCGCAATCGGCTGCGCAAGGAAGTTCAGCGCGTACGCGACAAGCAGGAAGAGCCCGAGCGAAGCCCAGCTTTCAACTGATGCGATGCGCAGTGTAGCGCCGTGGCGGCGAACAAGCCAGCGCATGAGCCGAAAAGCGAACCAGTAGAAGACGAAGATCACCAGAGCGGACCAGGCGATCCCTTTGGCGACATGATGGAGGACGTAGTGCCCCTGCTCGTGGCCGTACGTGAACAAAATCTCGTTCGGAGTCTCGATGCGTAGCGTCGTGTCCCACACCACGATGCGCTTACTCGCGCCCAGTCCGGTGACGTAGGCGTTGGCGCCGGTGACGCGCGTGCTCGCGTCCATGAGGAAGATGCGGTCGCGCGCGATGTGAAGTCCGCCACGCGCTGCGACGCGCTCCAACTGATCGACCAGCGCGGGGTTCGTCTGATCGAGCGGAGTGAACCGGTTGAACAACGGATCGAGCACGAGCGGCGCGGCCCAGGTCGCAACCACTTCGAGCGGGATCGTGATGGCCCAGAACCAGATCCACCAGCGGTGCGTACGGCGCAGGACCGCGTAAAGGATGCCGATGGCGAGCACGGCTAAGGCGAGCAGGATACCGGTGGACTTGAGCCAGTCGATCCACCACGGACCCCAGCGCTCGATGGAGAGGCCGTACTGCAGGCTCACATGGTGGCTGAGGATCGCGGTGGGGACGGTGATCGCGCTGTAGAAGAGGCCCCACAGAGGGATCACGACCAATCCCTGAACCGAGGGCCGCGGAGAGATGCATTCCGCGATGCGCGCGACGGCTGCACCGGTGCGCAGACGCACGAGGATCCAGAGAGCGAGGAGGATCCAGGCGGTGCCGCCAAAGTAGATCGCGGTCCGCCAGTGGCTCAGCGCGATCGCCTGGGCGAGCTTGTCGGGAGGCAGCGGGCAGAGCGGGTGCGATGCGGCGAGGGCGAGAAGAGCAGCGGCCGGGTGCACGCTAGAGGTTGAAGAGCTCGCGCAGACGGCGGGTTTGGGCGCGGCTCACCGGCACCTCGGTTTGCTTCTTGTCATCCATGCGCAGCTGGTAGCTGGACTTGAACCAGGGGACAACCTCGCGAATGTGGTTGATGTTGACGAGGAACGATCGGTGCGCTCGCCAGAACACGGCCGGGTCGAGAAGATCGAAGAGCTCTTCGAGCGTCCGGCACTTCGATTGTCCTTCGATGGTCGGCGTCACCACGGAAATGACGCCGTCGTCGATGGAGGCGTAGCAGATGTCTTTCTGATCGACGAGAAGGAGCCGGCTGCCGGCCTGAAGAACAATTTTGCCGCTGTGCGGTTTCGGCGCCTGGTGCTGCTCGATGAGCTTGAGCAGCGTGTCGACGCGCAGATCGGCGGGGGCGGGTTTGGCTTCGCCGCCCTGGCCGGCTTCCTGCAGGCGGAGACGTGCCCGCTCGACAGCCTGGAGCACGCGGTCGCGGTCGAAGGGCTTCAGAAGGTAGTCGATGGCGTTGACGTCGAAAGCGCGAACTGCGTACTGGTCGTACGCCGTGGCGAAGATGATCTGGGGGAGTTGCTCGCCTTTGCCGAGTTCGAGCAGCTTTTTGAGGACCGCGAAACCATCCAGGCCAGGCATCTGCACGTCGAGGAAAACAACGTCGGGGTGATGCGTGCGGATCAGGTCCACCGCTTCGACCCCGTTCTTGCCCTCGGCGAGCACGTCGACACTGCCGGTGGTGTCGAGCAGGTACTTCAGCTCTTCGCGGGCGAGTTCCTCGTCGTCGACGATGAGAGCGGTCATGGACATGCAGCTTGAGTATAAAGGGCCGCGTCAGGATTGGGATCGGCGAAGATGCGACCCGTCGGTCGGCTGGCCCTCCGGCAGNNGTTCACCCCACAGCAAGCAGCAAAAGCCTTCGCCACTCAGAAATCAAACCATTTCGCCCGGCAAGGCAGACGAAAGTAACAACTGTCCCCGAATTCCGTGCCATTTTCGGAAAAAACAACCCCTCGGCACCTGCCCCCTGCTCTCCTCGGCCCCCAAACCATTCTTGTCAAGTTTCCACCACTTACCCAAAGTAACTTTCATTGACAGCGCTCGACTTACAACCCAAAACATTCGGCAGACTTACTCCCCCAACCT
>PMAM01000204.1:1795-14804 GCA_003152595.1 Acidobacterium sp. | reverse complement strand
CTGCTCCTGATCCACTTTGGATGGCGCATGCTCTTTGTTCTGCTCGGTGCGGGTGGGCTCGTCTGGGTCCTGCCCTGGTGGAAGACCATGCCGCGGTCCGGCGGCGTGGCGCAGAACGCCGGCGCGATCCCGACGGCATCGTTCACGAGGATTTTCCGCCTGCGGTGCGCCTGGGGAACGTTCCTGGGACACTTCTGCGGCAACTACTTCTTCTATTTCCTGCTGGCGTGGCTGCCGGAGTTTGCCGTTCGCGAAGATCATCTTTCGCTGCGAGCCATGTCGCGCCTGACGTCTGGGGTGTTCCTGCTGATCGCAGTTTCGACCCTGCTGGCGGGTTGGATTTCAGACCGCCTGATCGCAGGTGGACACTCACCGAGCCGGGTGCGGCGCGCGGTTGTGGTGGGCGGACTGGCTGTCGCGTCGAGCCTGATGGCATTTGCGCTCATCGGCCACCAGCCGCGAGCGGGAATAGGACTGCTGCTGGCGGCCTCGGCCGGCTACGGCGTGTTCGCTTCGAATCACTGGGCCATCACCCAAACGCTGGCGGGTCCGGAGGCGGCGGGCCGATGGAGCAGCTTGCAGAATGGCTTCGCGAATTTGTCCGGAATCGTCGCGCCGTGGGTCGCTGGCTGGATTGTCGAGATGAACGGCAGCGCGCGCATGGCGTTTGTCGTCGCCGGAGCCGTGGCTCTGGTCGGCGCGTTCTGCTGGTGGTTCCTGGTTCCGCGTGTGGAGCCGGTCCAGTGGGAGCCAATACCGTACGCCGTTCCTGACGAGTCGATCTGGACACAAGGAGAGAATCAATGACGACCAACCCGACTGCCGGGCGCGACACCGCGGCGGTTCTGTCCAAAATGCCGCCGGTGCCGTTTATGTCCGCCGATATGGTTCATCTCGGCGTTTTGAGGGACTGGCTCAACGATGACCGCCTGTGGGTGCCCATGACGGCGACGGTATGGTTTAAGCCATGTTTGCTCTCGGCCAGCAATGGCTACTTCACAAACATTCTGCGTGTTCGCCAGAACGGCATTCTCTCGCGGCACCGGCAAGCGGGCGCGGTGCATGCGCTGGTCCTGCGCGGGCGCTGGCATTATCTGGAACACGACTGGATGGCTGAGGAAGGCTCCTACATCTACGAACCACCCGGGGATACGCACACTCTGATCGTGCGCGAGGGCGTCCCGGAGATGATGACGTGGTTCCACAACAGCGGCGGGTACACCTATGTGGATGAGCAGGGCATACCGCAGGGCTACGAGGATGTATTTACGAAGATCGAGGCCGCCAAGCGGCACTACCGCGCAATCGGGCTCGGTGAGAACTACGTCAACCGCTTCATCCGCTGAGTGCAACTATGGAATTTCTTCTACGGAGAGCATATGAGACGTTTGCATGTTTTGGCTTCGACGATGCTGGTTCCGCTGGCGATGGCTCCTCTGTGCCACGTTGCGGACCTCTCGCAGCCGCTTGAAGATCAGCAGGTCCGCGTGACCGAGCACACGCTGCAGCCGGGGCAAAGTCTGCCTCTGGCGGATGGCAAGCCAGGCCTCGTTGTTTATTTCGGAGGAGACCGCGCGAAGATCGGGACGAAGAACGCATCCGTCCGGCGTGGAGAGTCCATCTTTCTCTCTGCGAGCACAAAGGAAATTCGCAACTCAGGTTTCGCGCCGCTGCATTTCGTACGCGTGGCATTTCTGGGCTCAGGCAGCGCGGAGGTGTGGGGCATGACGGGTCTGCCACCGAATTACAAAATGGTTCTCGATAATCGCTACGCCCGCGTTTACGACATCCGGATTCCCGCGCACTTCAAAGAGCCCCGGCACACACACCACGGCCGCGTGGTCATCTGTCTTTCCGGAGCCAAACTGGAACACCTCCTGCCGGATGGCCACGTGCAACCCTCCACGCTGACCACCGGCGAGGTGGTGTGGCGGCCGGGGCAAACGCACGAAGGCCACAACATCGGCGACACCGACCTGTGGGCAATCGCCGTCGAGCCAAAATGATGTGTCCTGTGAAAGATCCATTCAAAGCCGTGATCCGCATTTCGACGCTCTTGCTGGCCGCTCTTGCCTTCGGTGATCTCTTCGTTGCGGCCGCTATGGAGACGGCGCTCGTCTTTAACGTCGTCGATTACGGGGCGCAACGCGATGGCTAGGCGCCCGCGACGGAGGCCTTTCGCAAGGCGATGGAGGCAGCGCACACGGCCGGCGGAGGCACCGTTTACGTGCCCGCGGGCAGGTATCTTTCCGGACCGATCGAAATGTTCAGCAACATCACGCTCGACATTGCGGAAGGAGCGACGATCGAGTTTCCCGTCGCTCCGCTGCCCCTTGTTCCCGGGCGATATCTCGGGGTCGAGGCGCTGGTGCCGCAGCCGCTGATCGGCGGCACCGATGTGGAGAACGTCACGATCACGGGCCATGGCACCCTGATCACCGGCGATTACGCGGCCTGGGCGAGGGCTTACGATGCTCCGCCGGCGCCCGACGCGTCGGGCAACGCGAACGGTCCCTTATGGCAGCAGTTGCTCGACAAGATCGAGAAGCATCAGCCAGTGTCCGAAGCCGAATACCGCGCGGCAGGCAAAGAACTGCGTCCCTCCTTCATCTGTTTCACNNCGCTTCGTGCGCATCTTCAACGACTACATCGATACCGGTGACGACGGAATTGTGATTAAAGCCGGCAAGGACGCGGATGGATTGCGAGTCAATCGGCCCAGCGAGCATATCGCCATTGCCAACTGCACAGTCCACCCTGCGCACGGAGCCGTGGTGATCGGCAGCGAAACCTCAGGCAGCATTCGCAACGTTGTCGCGAGCAACAGCACGGCGGTCGATACAGAGGTCGGCATCCGCATCAAGAGCCGCCGCGGCCGGGGCGGAGTGGTGGAAGATGTGCGCTTTGACAACTGGACTATGGAGGACGTGGGTAAGGGTATCGAAGTGAGCAGCTATTACGTCATGGGCGGCGAAGGCTCCACGCTCCCGGAGCCGGTATCGCAACGCACTCCCGTCTTCCGCAACATCGCGATCAGCAACGTCACCATCCGCTCGGCGAAGAAAGCGGTCGCCAATATCGAAGGACTGCCCGAGATGCCGATTCACTCCCTGTGGCTCCAGGGCATCGTCGGGTCCGGTGCGACTGGCTTGCTGGCGACATACACAGACGACCTGGAACTCCACCACGCGGAGGTGACGGCACAGCGCGGCGCGGCTTTCGCAATCACTGATGCCGCCAACCTGGAGTTGGATGACGTCGCTTCGGTCCATCCGCTTGCCGGCGAACCAGTCATCCGGCTCACACGATCGCCGGGCGCGATTCTGCGCAACACCCAGGCTCTTCCCGGCACGGGAGTTTTTCTTTCGACCGAGCCCGGAGGTCTCAGGACGATGCACCTCGAAGGCAACGTTCTGCGTCCTGCCGCCGTCGTCGAGCGCTAACGCCGCGGGCGGGTGGACTTCCTGATTCTGCGTGCAGGACGAAGTCTGCGAGCGCGGCTCAGTGGCTGCTCCACGTCTTGTCCGGCGCGTTGCATAGCGTCTCGAGCGGACACTCTGCGCACTTGGGCTTGCGCGCAACGCAGATCTGCCGGCCGTGATGGATCATCTCGTGCGAAAACGCGATCCAGTGGTCGCGGGGGATAATCCGCATCAGATCCTCTTCGACCCTCTTCGGATCCTCGGCGCGCGTGAGCCCCAGCCGATGCGAGAGCCGCAGCACATGCGTGTCGACCACCACGCCTTCTGTCTTGCCGAACGCGACGCCCAGTACCACATTGCCAGTCTTGCGCGCGACCCCGGGCAGCGTCAGCAGCTCGGCCATGGTCTGTGGAACCTTGCCCCCAAAATCGCTGATCAGCTTCTTCGCCGCGCCTGAGACCGACTTCGCTTTGTTGTGATAGAAGCCCGTCGATCGAATCTCCTCTTCAATTGCCGGCAGCGACGCCTGGGCGAATGCCTGCGGCGTAGGAAATTTGCGGAACAGTTCCGGCGTCACCAGGTTCACGCGCGCGTCGGTGCACTGCGCTGACAGGATCGTTGCCACCAGCAACTCCCAGGCATTGCGATGATGCAGCGCGCACTCGGCATTCGGATACGCAGCCTGCAACCGCCGCAGCAACTCCGCAATCCGCTTCGGATCCGGTTCCAGACCCGAGTCTGCCCGTTTGACCTGCTTCCTGCTCGCTTTCTTACTCGAAGTCGGCTCGCTTCTCGCTCGCTTTTCGCTCGCTTTCCTGCTCGGCTTCACGCTCATTTTCTTTGCAGCCATGGCGGCCATTGTATCGAGTCACCGCAGTTGTGACGTGGCCTCAGCCCCGAGCGGCGCGAAACTTCGCCACAATCTCCACGTAAGCCCGCGCCGTCTCGCTCACTTTCCCCGGCTTGCCTTCTTCGATGGCTTTCGGATTCACCAGGTCCGTCCCGACGCCCAGCGCCCGCGCTCCCGCCTTGAGAAAATCCGCCGCGGTTTGCAGTGTGACGCCGCCGGTCGGGATCAGCTGCAGCTCCGGAAAAGGAGCCAGCAGCGCCTTGAGATACGGCGCGCCGCCCACCGCCGAGCAGGGAAAGATCTTCACGTAGTCGGCCCCCGTCCGCCACGCTGTAATCACTTCGGTCGGCGTCAGCGCTCCCGGAATCGATACCTTGCCCCTCTGCTTCGTCTTCGCCACAACGTCCGGATGAAAGCTTGGGCTCACCACAAATTCCGCGCCCGAGTCAATCGTCTCCTCCGCCTGCGCCGCGTCGGTCACGGTCCCGGAACCCAACAACAGCTTGTCGCCATGCTCTTTCTTCAGTTCACGCAGCAGGCCGACGGCGCCCGGCACGGTCATCGTTACTTCCATGACCGTGACGCCGCCCGCCATCAGGGCCTCAACCAGCGCGTGGCCTTCTTTTGCCGACCGCGCCCGCAGCACCGGCACGATGCCCAATCGCTCAATCCACTGTTTTGTCTCCGATTGCATCATCGCTCCCACTCTCCGCCTGAAACGGTTTCCGCTGGCCGCTGATCGCTGACTGCCGACCGCTACCCCCCTACCGCACAATCCTCGCCGAGCCGCCCTTCATCACGCGTTCCACTTCGGCCAGTGTCGCCATGCTCGTGTCGCCAGGCGTGGTCATGGCCAGCGCACCATGCGCGACGCCACACCGCACGGCCCACTCCAACGACTTCCCAGCAAGGAAACCATAGATCAGCCCCGAGGCAAACGAGTCGCCGCCGCCAACGCGATCCAGAATCTCCACGTCGGTCTGCGGCACATGAGCGATCTTGTCGTCCGCCAGCGCCATCGCCCCCCAGGCGTTGCGCGTCGCTGTGTGCGCCGTGCGCAGCGTCGTCGCCACCACTTTCAGATTGGGATACGCCGCCGCCACATCGCGCAGCATTTGCTCATAGCTCTCTGCGTGCAGTTCCGCAAAATCCTCGGTCACGTCCTTAAGCGCAATCCCCAGCATCGCGGAGAAATCCTCTTCGTTACCGAGCAGCACATCCACCTTGCGCACGAGCTCACGATTCACTTCCTGCGCCTTGGCCTTGCCGCCGATGCTTTTCCAGAGAGAATCGCGGAAATTCAGGTCATACGAAATCGGTGTGCCGAACTTTCGCGCCGCGTCCATCGCGGCCTCGGCAACACTCGGCGTCGATTCCGACAGAGCAGCGAAGATGCCACCCGTATGGAACCAGCGCGCGCCATTCGCGGGCCCGAAAACTTCCTCCCAATTCCACGTCTCGCGCGTCGTGTGAGCAACCGCGGTGTGCCCGCGATCCGAGCATCCCGCCGCGGCGCGCACGCCAAAGCCGCGCTCGGTNNAGCGCCGTGATCACCGCGGTCCGCAGCCCGAAGCAGCGGCGCAGGCCGCGCGCCACGTTGTATTCGCCGCCGCCCTCCCACACGCTGAAGGAGCGCGTAGTGTGGATGCGTCCCTCGCCCGGGTCGAGCCGCAGCATCACTTCGCCGAGGCTCACCTCATCCCATCGTGCCGGGCCCTTCCTGACCTGAAGAGGATCCATGCGTCCCATTTTCGTCGTGCGGGGTGCCTCTTTGTACCGATTTGCGGGACCATGCCCGCTGCGCTGTACCCTGCTCTCTGCACCCTGTACCCTGTTACGCATGAAAATCGGAGTCTTTACTCCACTCCTCTCGCAGCTGCCGCTACCCGCCGTGCTCGACAAACTGAAGGCTCTTCGCATCGACACGGTGGAGTTCGGTACGGGCAACTATCCCGGCGACGCGCACTGCAAACTCACCATGCTGGACGATGCCAAAGCGCTGGGGGAATTCCGGAAGATTCTTGCCGACCAGGGCATCTCGATCAGCGCCCTCAGCTGCCACGGGAATCCGCTGCATCCGGACCCGGCCATCGGTCAGAAACATCGCGAGGTCAGCCGCAAGACGGTGCTTCTTGCTGAGAAACTCGGCGTTCCGGTTGTCGTGGATTTTTCCGGTTGCCCGGGCGATTCGCCGAAAGCGATCGCGCCCAACTGGGTCACGTGTCCCTGGCCGCCCGATTATCTCGACGTGTTGCAGTGGCAATGGGACGAGGTCGTGACACCGTACTGGAAGGAGCACGGCCAATTCGCCGCGGATCACGGCGTGCGCATCGCCATCGAGATGCATCCGGGCTTCGTCGTCTACTCGCCCGAAACAATGCTGCGGCTGCGTGCAATCGCGGGTCCCGCGGTCGGCGCAAATCTCGACCCGAGCCATTTGTTCTGGCAGAACATCGATCCCATTGCCGCTGTTCGCAGGCTTGGCGACGCCATTTTCTACGTACACGCGAAGGATACGCAGCTCTACCCCGCGAATCTTTCGCTCACCGGCGTGCTCGACACCAAACCCTACACCGACGAGCGCCATCGCAGCTGGCTTTTCCGCACCTGCGGCTACGGCCACGGCGCCGAGTGGTGGAAAGAGTTCGTCTCGACGCTGCGCATGTGTGGCTACGACAACGTGCTTTCCATCGAGCACGAAGACTCTCTGCTCTCCGCTGAGGAGGGACTGACAAAAGCCGTGAACTTCCTGAACGACCTTGTCGTGCGCGAGCAGCCCGGCACGGCGTGGTGGGTATAACACTCAGCAGAAATCCGGGGCATTCCATGACCAAACGCATTCGCACCGCAGTCATCGGCACAGGATTCATGGGCCGCGTGCACCTCGAGGCGCTTCGCCGCACCGAGAACGTCGACATCGCCGCGATCGCCGGCCGCAACGCGGCGGTCGCAGAGAAGCTCGGCTCGGCGTTCGGTGTCCCGCACCTCGCGCCAGAGGCCGTCCTGCACGACGCGAGTATCGACGCTGTCCACATCTGCACGCCGAACGCCCAGCATTTCCCCATGGCGCAGGAGGCTCTCCTGGCGGGCAAGCACGTTCTCTGCGAGAAACCGCTGGCCACCAGTGTGGAAGAAGCCCAGGGACTGGCTGCACTGGCCGCGCAAAAGGGATTACGTAACTGCGTCTGTCACAATTTGCGCTACTACCCCATGGTCCAGCAGATGCGCGCCATGCGTGAGGCTGGCGACCTGGGCGAAATCCTCGTCGCGCAGGGAACATATTCACAAGATTGGCTGCTGTACGACACGGATTGGAACTGGCGCGTCGATTCCAAGGCCGGTGGGCCGTCGCGCTGCATGGCCGACATCGGCTCGCACTGGTTCGACATGGTCGAGCACCTGACCGGGCTGCGCGTCTCGTCGCTCTGCGCCGACCTCAACACCGTGCACAAAACGCGCAAACAGCCCAAAGGCTCGGTGGAGACCTTCGCCAACAAACTCCTCTCCGCCGACGACGTGATCGAGACCCCCATCCATACCGAGGATTTCGGCGCTGTTGTCTTCCGCCTCGGCGATCGCGCGCGCGGCTCCATGACCGCAAGCCAGGTTTCCGCAGGACGCAAAAACGGACTCCGCATGGAAATCTACGGAACGAAAGCCGGCGTCGCATGGGACCAGGAGCGCCCCGACGAATTGTGGATCGGGCACCGCAACAGCGCGAACTGCGTGATCGTGAAAGACCCTTCGCTCTTAGAACCCGCTGCGCGCAGTTTTGCCGATCTGCCAGGTGGCCACAGCGAGGGCTACGACGACACCTTCAAGCAGGTTTTCCGCCGCTTCTATGGATCCATTGCCGATCCCGGTGTGACGCCGGAATATCCCCAATTCATCGACGGCCTGCGGCAGATGGTCATTCTTGGCAGGGAATTGGAGAGCCACCGGATGCGCAGTTGGGTCGATGTTCCTGCCGTGTAAAGTGGCCGAGAGCTGTTTGTGAACCAGAAGCCGGAAGGAGCCGTCCTTGCTGATTCTCGCCGCGGTGGTTGCGATCTTTGTCTACGGCATGACCGCCGCGATGCTGGGGACGATCCTGCCGGAACTGTCCAGCCGGTTTCAGCTCACGCCTCGGCAAAATGGAACGATCGCTTTGGCGCAGGCCCTCGGTCTGATGCTCGCGTCTCTCGGCGTCGGGCCGCTGCTCGATGACTTCGGCAAGAAAGCCGGTCTGATCATCGGTCTCGGCCTCATCGGCCTTACCCTCAACCTGCTGCCGAAGATCTCCGGCTATCGCAGCATCGTCTTTCTGCTCTTTCTGCTCGGTTGCGGCGGCGGCATTGTCGTGACCTGCGCCAATGCGCTTACCAGCGACGTCGGGGAAGCGCACCGTGCCACCGCGCTGAACCTCGTCAACATTTTCTTCGGGCTTGGCGGTCTTGCCACGCCCTTCATCGCCGCGAATCTTTTCAAGCGCAACTGGGTGCGGCTTTGCTACAGTGTCGCGGGACTCACGCTGGTTGCCCTTCTCATTCAGGTCGCGGCGCACATGCCGCCGCCCACGGGCGCAGGGCGCTTCATCTTTGCCGATGCAGGACCAGTTCTCGGAAGGCCGATGCTCTTCCTGCTCGGATTTCTGCTCTTCCTCTATGTCGGCTGCGAGGTCGACGTGTGGAACTGGCTGGTGCGTCATCTGGTCGAGCAGGGCGTTCCGGAATCTCGCGCGCTGAATATTCTTTCGCTCGGGTTCGCGCTCGGTTTGCTGATCGGGCGCGCCGTGGTGTCGCCGATTCTCATCAGCGTGCCGCCGATCTACGTCACGCTGGCCGCTTCTGTAGCCATGACGGTTACAACCTTCCTCATGCTGCGGACCAGCAAACCGAAAACGGCTGCGGTGCTCGTTTTTCTCGCCGGCCTGTCGATGGCTCCGGTCTTCCCCACGACCCTCGCAATCGTGGCCGACGCCTTCCCCCGCATGACCTCAACCGCGATCGGCATCGTCATCACCTGCGGATGGGCGGGCCTGGCGGTCAGCTCTCACCTCATCGGCGCGATTGCCGGCGGCGATCCAAAGCGCATTCGCAAGGCGCTGCTGGTCATCCCCGCCTCNNTCTCGTAGACGCGGACTCCACCTGAGGCACGGGTGAGACCCGCCAACGAAGCGGGTCTCAGGAACTCAAACGAAGGCTTCTATCTTCACACGAGACCGGTTCTAGACGCTCCGCATCCAGTCCGCGTCCACCTTGAGCGCCTGCATGGCGGGCATATCGGGGAACGCCTCCTGCTCAACAAAGATGTGCTCGATGCGCGCTTTTTTCGCTGCGGCAAAGATGCTCTTGTAATCGATGCTGCCGCGGCCCATCTCGGCCGAGACCGGCTCCATCCCCGGCTTCCAGCCTTCCAGCTTGAACTCCTTGACGTGCAGCATCACGTAGCGGTCCGGGTAGCGCGTCAGATAATCCTCCGGTTTGTGGCCGCCGATCACGACCCAGCCGCAGTCCATCTCCATATCGACCAGCTTGGGGTCGGTGTTCTGCAGGAGGAGATCGTAAGGCAGGAAGCTGTCCTGCTCGTGAAACTCGACGTAGTGGTTGTGATATCCGAACTTCATCCCGGCTGCCCGAACCCGCTTTCCGACGGCGTTGAGCTGGTCTGCATTCCACTTCCAGTCGTCGGCGCTCATCGCCTCCAGCGCGCCCACCCAGCCCAGACCCTTTGCCTTCGCCGGCTCGCGCAGCTGCGGCGACGCGCACACGATGTACTCCAGCCCCAGTTCGCTGCCAAAATGCAGAATGTCGTCGAGCGCCTGCAGTTGCTGCATCGGATAGTGCGCGCTCACGCAGTGGAGACCGGCTCGCGCCATCGCCTGTTTCACATCGGCCGGCGTGTGGCCGAAAAAGCCGGCGGCCTCGCATTCGCGGTATCCCATGGCGCCCAGCTGATTCAGCGTGCCCTGGTAGTCCTTCGGCAGAAACTCCCGCACCGAGTAGAGCTGGAGCCCAACCGGCAACCCGAGCGCGCTCGCCCATGATTTTTCTGCAGCCAGCATCGCGGCACACGCCGCCGCGCCCGCAACGAATTCTCTTCGCGAAATGAACGACATTTCTTTTGCTCTGCTCCTGCGCGCAGCTTGCCCGCGCCGTTGCTATCTGCCGATGTGGAAGCTGACCAGCGCCGCACTCCCCGCTGGCAGCTCGATGGCTGTGGTCTCGTCGTGCACCGCCAGTGTTTCCTCGTGTGCCGCCTGCCACGTGCCGCTAGCGCCCACCGGATTCGCGCCCAGTGTCACGTCCTGGGTGTCGTCGAGGCGCGGCGCAGTCAGCCGCAGGGCGCGTGCCTGCGTGGCCGGTGCCCCGATGTCGATGGTCAGATGAACGGCCAGGTCCGCCTCTTTATTGAAGACGAGTGCCTTGATGGTTCCGGATGCTTCGGCCGCGTCGTTGAGCACCCCGTAGGCCGTCAGCAGCGGCGCTCCCTGCTGGTTGTCGAGCGACGCATCGATCAGGTGTCCCGGTCCCGCTTCGGCGAAGAGCAGCATGCCATAGTAAAGAGGACGCGCCGTAAAGCCGCTGGCCACCGTTCCTGCAATCGGCGTGTACCAGCCATAGCCGCCGCCGTGGAAGTTGATGCCGACGCCGCCCGCCGTGGCCAGCTGATACATCAGGTCTGCACCCCACAGAGCCGATCCAAACGTGTCGCTCACGCCGCGCTTGCCACCCTGATAGCAGGAGTTTGTCTCCGCCAGCCGAAAGGGAAGACCGGAATCCTGCTTTGTTTGTGCCATGCCTTCGAACTCGCGCGCGAGGCCGGGACTGGGCCGCAACAGCCGTTCGATGGTCATCGAAGGATCGGTCGGCGGGCCCTCGGCGTAGTAATGCTGCGAGAGGAAGGCTGCTTCGTCCTTGAACTGCTTCGCGAACGGCACCAGCCATTCGTTGTTGAACGCGGTGTCGGGCCCGGCGAACGGCGCATGGGGCACCTTCTGCCGGATCACGTCATAGAAGTGCTGCCACTCCCTCGCGAACTGTGCGAAGTCGTAGCCCGCGGTACGCAGGGTGTTGCGATAGAAGAGATCCGGCTCGTTGCACAGCTGGAAGGCGACCAGCTTGTCACCCATGGTGCGCATCACGAAATCCGCTTCGGCCGCCGCGGTTTCGGCAGTGCCGGTACCCATATTCAGGCCATAAATCAGCTTCCAGCCCGTCGCGTCGATAAAGCCGCGCAGATTGCGCACCGCCTGAGGCGTGGTTCTGGTCTGCTTTGCCGGGCCTCGATGCAGGTCCACGCGGAGCGCCTGCTGCAGTACGTCGGCCTGATCTTCCTCGCGCTCGGCTGCACCCGCCTGCGCGGCCGATTCGGGCGACCAGTGGGCGTATTCGCTGCTGTTGCCGCCGACGCGCAGCACA
The DNA here is from genome assembly GCA_003152595.1 of Acidobacterium sp. Classification (GTDB taxonomy): domain Bacteria; phylum Acidobacteriota; class Terriglobia; order Terriglobales; family Acidobacteriaceae; genus Palsa-343. The sequence goes on along the minus strand of PMAM01000204.1, from coordinate 3,132 downwards.
CCGGATTTTCCCAGGCGCCGGATGAAGCCGACCAGTTCGGTGTTGTCGGGCGAGAAGAAGTCCGGATCGCTCAGTTGTGAGGTTTCGTAACTGAGGCCGGTGAAATCGGCGGGAATCGGATTGCCTCGCTTGTGTGGATCGAGCTTCAGGCGCAGAGAAACGGAAGACGCAGCCTGTGCAAGACCGATGTTCCGGTACAGCGCCGCACCGGAAGCCAGCGCAGAGTTCCTCAAAAAGGCCCTTCGATCCATGGCCGCCATTCGATCACAGCGCGGAACTCGCCGCAACCTGCGCGACTCTTCTGCGCCGCGCGGAAGCTCACCNNCCCACGATCCGATCGCGCAGCGCCAGAACCTCAGCAGCCGTCGCGCCACCGCGATTGATGAGCGCGAGCGTGTGGCGGCTGGAGATGCCGGCCGCTCCCAGCGTGAATCCCTTCTGAAACCCCGCGTGCTCCACGAGCCATGCCGCGGGGACCTTCACGAAGCCCGGTTGCGCGGGAAAGCAGGGCACGGGCCCGGATGCGTGCGCGGCAATTTCGTCGTAACGCGCCTGGGGGACAATGGGATTCTTGAAGAAGCTTCCCGCGCTGCGGCAATCCGCCTCGCCATCCACAATGAGCATGCCTTTCCGATGGCGGATCTCCCGTACCGCAGCGGCAGTTTCCGCCAGCGTTGGGATTTCGCTGCGATCAAGGAAGAAACGCTTCAGGTCCGGATACTGCAGAAGAGGTACGGCGCCGGCGCGGAGTTTGTAGTCCACCCGTGTGACGATGAAGCGGTCGCGATCCGTTGAATTGAAGATACTGCGCCGATAGGAGAAGCCACAGTCGGATGCCCGCAGTTCGGAGAAGGTGAGGCTGTTGCGCTCCAGAACGCGGACCGACACGATTGTCTCGGCGATCTCCTGGCCGTACGCGCCCACATTTTGCACCGGCGTCCCACCCACGGTTCCCGGAATTCCGGCGAGGCACTCGATGCCACCGTAGCCCTTCCCGACGGCGTGTGAGACAAACCGATCCCAGTTCTCACCCGCTGCGACGCGGAAGAGATTGCCTTCCTGCTGAATTCCCTCGAGCGCGACGTGCAGCACGAGGCCGTCGAAGCCTTCGTCCGATACGAGCAGATTGCTGCCTCCGCCCAGAACGAAAAGCGGAGCGTTCTTTTCGCGGGCAAAGCGCACGGCCTCCTCGACCGATTCTTCCTCGGTTGCTTCGACAAACCACCGCGCCGGTCCCCCGATGCCAAAAGTCGTATAAGGAGCGAGCGCTACCTGTTCCTGCACGAGCATCTTAGAGAGGTATATCAGCCAATCGCCGCTCTGGAGCGGCGATTGGC
>PMAM01000204.1:0-1747 GCA_003152595.1 Acidobacterium sp. | reverse complement strand
AGTCGGTGAAGGACCCTCCGCTTTGGAGCGGCGATTGGCAGGGTCATCCTGAGCCAGGGCTGGCGCGCATGCGCCAGTCAGTCGAAAGGAAGCTGGCACTGCCCCAATGCGCCCCGTACAATGGAATTCAGATCGTTACGCTTTGCACTGAGGAGAACCCCCGAATGTATCCCGAAATCATGCTCATCCCCATGCGCGAGGAGCTGACCCGCGCGGGCATTGAAGAGGCGCGCACGGCCGAAGCCGTCGACGCTGCAGTGGCCAGTCCCGGCACCACCATGCTGGTGGTGAATTCCGTTTGCGGCTGCGCTGCCGGCAAAATGCGCCCGGGTGTTCGCCTGGCGCTGCGCAACTCTGTGGTCCCGGACCGCTCGGTCACCGTCTTTGCCGGCCAGGACCGCGAGGCAACCGACCGGGCCCGCTCCTACTTCGAGGGCAATCCCCCCACCTCGCCTGCCGTGGCGATCCTCCGCGACGGCAAGCTGGTGTACCTGATGCAGAGATTCGTCATCGAGAACAGCACGCCGCAGGCGATTTCCGAAGAGCTGGCGCGGGCCTTCAACGAGCTGTGCGTAAAGCAGGCAGTTTAAGGTTTTCATAGCACCCAAAAAGGCTGCGCGTGAAGCGCAGCCTTTTCTGTCTCAGCACGCTTTCCGAAGTCCCTTCAGGTTCCCGGTGCGTAAACGCCGCCGGCCGTCTCGAACTCATCGTCGGATTCGCGATAAAGGCTGACCAGGTTCCTTCCTTCGCGCTTGGAGCGATAGAGCGCCTCGTCGGCGCGGAGCAGAAAATCCGTCGCTGTATCCTTCGGCAGGCTCACGGCCACGCCGATGCTGGCCGTAAGACTCACGCTGCCAGGCAATCCGGCGAGCCCTGCAATCTGGGTTCGGATGCGTTCCGCAGCCGTCATTGACTCGGTCACGCCGGCATTCCGCAGCAGCACCACGAATTCCTCGCCGCCGTAGCGCGCCAGCACATCGGAAGGCCGGGTACCATCGCGCAGGACCATCGCGATCCTCCGCAGCACGTCGTCACCGGCAAAATGCCCCAGCGAGTCATTGACCTGCTTGAAATAGTCCAGGTCGATCAGCATAATGCCCATGCTGCTCCCGCTCCGATCGCTGCGCATCAGGTCGCGGCGCAGGATCTCCTCGAAGGCGCGGCGGTTCAGCAGGCTCGTAAGCGAATCCGTCTGCGCCATCTTGTGCAGTGCCTGGCGGTGTACCGTCAGAGCCAGCCACAGCAGCCCGATGACCACGGCCAGGGCCAGCACCATGGATAGGTAGCTGAATCCCACGTTGATCAGATCGGGATGAACGAAGTTCATCTGCTGGGCCGGAAGCCGAAACTCGAAGAGGCACCAGGCTCCCTGCAGACAGGCGGAGAGAATCAGCAGCCAGGCGCAGGCGCGCGCCGGCTGACGGGTTTCCGNNACCTGGTCGTTGGCGTAGGTGAACCACACAAACAGGGGCAGGGCGACGATCAGAATGCCCGCAGGCCACGGGAAGAGATGCGAATCGGTTTCCAGAATTTCCGCGGTAGCCAGATAAAGAAAGATGGCGCCTGCAAACAGCAGAAAATTGGCCAGCACGACGCTCACCACTGCCGGTGTCCAGGGGCGCAGTCCCATCAGCAGAACACCGAATAATGCCGAGACGATGAACCAGGAGAGCTGACGGCTGCCACGCAGGTCGGGAGTACTGCGCCGGACACCCCGGAATCCAACCAGCATCAGCAGGAGGGCCGC
>PMAM01000221.1 GCA_003152595.1 Acidobacterium sp. | reverse complement strand
AGAGGACAGCGGAACGGCAAGCGGGGAAACGAGGGTTTTCTATCCGAGCCTTTGTTCGAACTGGCTCTGGGTGGCTTCTTCGGCGAGCGGGGAGATGGAGGCGCGCTCGGGGAGGAAGAAGCGGAAGATGGCGCCGCGGGAGTTGTTCTGCTCGGCCCAGATGCGGCCGCCGTGCTGCTGGACAATGGTGCGGCAGATAGCGAGGCCGAGTCCGGTGCCGCCTTTCTGGCGGGAGTCGGAGGCATCGACCTGCTGGAAGCGGTCGAAGATGGATTCGAGCTTGTCGGCGGGTACGCCGCGGCCTTCGTCGATGACGCTGACCGTGACCCCATCGGAGGCGCGGACGGCGGCGACGCGCACGGTGGAGTGGTGCGGCGAGAACTTGATGGCGTTGCTGAGCAGGTTGGTGAGCACCTGGGTGAGGCGGTCGGAGTCCGCTTCGACGAAGACGGAGTTGCAGTCGCTTGCGAGGTAGACTTCTTCGGCGCCCGCGACCGGCTGCATGGTTTCGATGGCCTGGCGGACGAGGTCGTCGAGCGAGAGGCGGCGGAAGGTGAGCGGCGCGCGGCCGGAGGTCATGCGCTCGAGGTCGAGGATGTCGTTGATGAGGCGGACGAGACGATCGGAATTGGCGACGGCGATGCGCAACAGGCTGGTGGCTTTTTCACTGACGTCGCCGAGCAGGCCGGCGGAGAGCAGGCCGAGGGCGCCGCGGATGGAAGTGAGCGGGGTGCGCAGTTCGTGGCTGACGGTGGAGATGAACTCGTCCTTCATGTGGTCGAGCGCGTAGCGCTGACTGATGTCGCGGAAGCTGAGCACACTGCCGACGGATGCGCCTTCCTCGACCATGGGCATGAGGGAGAATTCGACGGGGAAGCTCCTGCCTTTGCCGCGGAAATAGACGTCCTGGCCGGAGGCGCCTTCGGCGGTTTGGAAGGCGCGGCGGGTGAGGCAGCTGGAGTCGCAGCCGGCAATGGGCGGATGGAGCAGTTCGTGCACACGGAGGCCGATCAGCTCGGACTCGTTGCACTCGAGCATGCGGGCGGCGGCTGGATTCGCGAAGGCGATGCGGTTGCTGGAGTCGACGCCGACGATGCCGTCGGCGACCGAATTGAGGATGACGGCCTTCTGGCGGTCGAGCTGGCGGACGCGAACTTCCTGGCCGGCGCGGGCCATGAACTGGCCGACCGAGCCGCAAACCGTTTCGACGGTGGCCAGCAGGTCGGGATCTTCGCGCATGAACTGGCGGGAGAAGCACTCGACGACGGCAATGACCTGATTTCCGACACGGACGGGCACGGCCCATCCGGAGGCGAAGCCGTTCAGGCGGGCGGCGGTGCGGCGCATGAACGATGGATTCTGGCGGAGGTCGGCGATCCAGCAGGCTTTGCCCTGCGACCAGACGGTGCCGGGGAGGCCCTGACCGCGGGAGAGGATGAGGGATTCGGTCTCGTGGCGGAAGTCCTCGCTGGGGCGGCCTTTCGGAAACCAGGTGGTGCGGGGACGCATGGAGTGCTGGGATTCATCGACGGTCCAGAGCGTGGCGAATTCGCAGGAGAAGGTAAGGCAGAGGGCTTCGAGGACGCGGGTGAGGCCTTCGTCGATGGAGGTGGTTTCGGCGATGATCTGGCTGACGACGAGCTGGATGCGGAGGCGGCGNNTGGAAGAGGGCAGCGGCTTCGGCCTGCACTTCGGGCGGAAAGGGCGATTCGAAGCCAATGAGGGACTCGAACTGGGATGAGTCCATGCCGAACAGCGCCTGCCAGGAGGGATTGACGTAGAGATAGCGGCCGCGCGGGCTGAGCGTGGCGATCATTTCCGGAGAGTTTTCGAAGAGATCGCGGTAGCGTTCTTCGCTTTCGCGCAGGGCATGCTCGGCGCGGCGGGTAGCGCTGAGGTCGACGGCGATGGTGACCAGGCCTTCCACGGTTCCGGCGGAGGAGCGCACGGCGGAAAGGTAGACCATGGCGGGGAAGGTGCTGCCGTCGCGGCGGCGGAAGCGCATTTCGAAGCCGCGCACGCGGCTGGCCGGGAAGGTGGCGACGTAGCGGACGTAAGGAAGCAGCGCGGGCGCGCTGTTGGGCGAGATTTCAGGGTGCGCGCGGAAGGTGGGCATGGAGGCGGCGAGCTGCTCGCCGACCCGGGCCATCTCACTCTCGGGGAAGAGCTCGGAGGCGGAGAGCTTTTCGAGGGCTTCGCTGGTGCGGTACCCGAGCATGCGCTCGGCGGCAGGATTGAATAAGTTGATACGGCCGGTGACATCGCAGGCGATCATCATGGGGCCGGCCGAGTCGAGGATGCTGCGATGCAGGCGGGCAACGCGCTGGAGCTGGCGTTCTCCCTGGCGTTCGCGGAGAGTGGCGCGAAAAGTGGAGAGGGAGATGGCCACGAGCAGGGCGAGGGCCAGGGTCCAGAAGGCTGCAAACCAGAAGATCCACGGGTGGCTCTGGCCGGGCGGACTGCCGTACTGCGCCAGAATGATGGCACCGATGAGAGAAAACGCCAGCGCAATCATGAAAGCTGACGTGACGGTGCGGGAGTGGCTGAATCGCGTCACAGCTCGATTCCATGGAGTCGGGAATGCGGATTTCCCCAATATTTCGACAGGGATTCGAGGCTTCAGTATAGGGGAAGCCCTGGGGGTTCCGACAGGAAAATCCACAGCGCATCCGCTAAACAATCCCACTTTGGTGTTACTGATGGCGGGTCGAGCGGGCGAGCTGCTGCATTTGTAACCGTGATGGATTGACAGGTTACGGAAGAGTCCTCAGGGAGGAGAAAACCATCCCTCAGCGGCTAAAGCCGGACTCATTCTACGGTTCTCATGGCACAGCTGAAGCTGTGCCCTTTCAAAGCTGGCGAATTTCTCCGCGACTGTTAAACGGTTATCGGGTCGAGAATGCGGCTCCAGCGGCGCTCGCGGCGTTCAGCGTATGCCTTCTTATGCCAGGCATAGCCGGCGATGAGGGGCAGGGCGAGGGTGGCCTCGCTGTAGACCATCTGCTCGAAGGTGGTGTCGACCTTGCCCCAGGAACTGGCTTCCTTGAGGGTGCTGGAGGAGAGGGCGCCGTCGCGGACGTCGGCCACCGTGATCTGGATTGCGTATTTGTGCATCGGCGCTTCGTTGCCGAGGATGTCGGCGGCGACGATGATGTCCTGCGCGAAATTCTTGGGCACACCGCCACCGATCATGAGCAGGCCGGTGGTGGGATTGGCGATCTTGAGCTGGGTGAGCTCGTAAAAGTCCTTTGCTGAGTCGAGGGAGACCTTCGGCTTGTCCTGGCGCTTGTGCTGGTGGGCGACCAGGCCGAAGCCGGCCGAGCAGTCGCTGAAGGCNNGGGGTCTTGCCGTTGGCTTCGAGCCAGGCGCCCATGGCGCGGATGAACTCGCGGGAGCTGTGGGGGCGCGGCGGGAGGGAGTCGGCGACCTTCTCGGTGGTTTCGTCGCAGAGGCGGAGCTCTTCCTCATCGATCAGCGTGTCGTAGATGCGGTCGATCATGAGCTCGCGGAGCTCGCCATCCTGGGTGCCGGATTTGTAGAGTTCGTCGGCGATGTAGTGGCGGAAGCCCAGCGCTTCGAAGAAATCCTGGTCGACGATGTTGGCGCC
>PMAM01000111.1 GCA_003152595.1 Acidobacterium sp. | reverse complement strand
TGGTCAGCTTCTTCTCGCGCACCACGTTGACGTCGAGGTCGTTGTCGCGGGAATGCTCGCCGATGATCATGCCCTCGTAAACTTCGACGCCGGGCGGGGTGAAGAGAATGCCGCGGTCTTCGAGGCCCTCGAGTGCGTAGGCGGTAGTGAGGCCAGGGCGATCGGCGACCAGCGCGCCGGTGGGGCGCTGCGGAATCTGTCCCTGGTGCGGCATGTAGCCGTCGAAAAGGGAATTCATCACCATGGTGCNNCCGTGGTTGTGCATCTTGACCATCTCGCCGCGGCGGGGGCCGAGGTGCTCGATGACCGTGCCGATGAAGCTCTCAGGAATGTCGATGGTGAGGTGCTCGACAGGCTCCATGAGCTTTCCGTTCATTTCTTTCGTGACGATTTCCGGCCGGCCGACCATCAGTTCGAAGCCCTCGCGGCGCATCATTTCGATGAGGATGGAGAGTTGCAGTTCACCGCGGCCGAGGACTTTGAAGCTGTCCGGACTCCCGGTTTCTTCCACGCGAATGGAGACGTTGGTGAGCAGTTCCTTTTCGAGGCGCTCGCGGAGATTGCGCGAGGTGACCCACTGGCCCTCGCGGCCCACCATGGGCGAGTTGTTGATGGAGAACTGCATGGCGATGGTGGGCTCGTCGATGATGATGGCGGGCAGGGGCGCGGGATTTTCGACGCTGGTGATGGTTTCGCCGATGGTGATGCCTTCAACGCCGGCAATCGCGACAATATCGTCGATCTCGGTAGCTACGATGTCCACACGATGGAGGCCGCTGAAGCTGAACATTTTGGTGATGCGGGTTTTCTGGAGCGAGCCGTCGCGTTTTGAGATCGCGACGTCGTCGCCGGTGTGCAGCGTGCCCTGGAAGACGCGGGCGATGGCGAGACGGCCGAGGTAGTCGGAGTAGTCGAGGTTGGTGACCTGGATCTGCAGTACGCCGGCAGGATCGCCTTTGCCGGTCGGGATCGTTGCGAGGATGGCGTCGAAGAGCGGCATCAGGTCCGTGCCGGGGGCATTGGGATCGGTGCTCGCCTGGCCGAGCTTGGCGTTGGTGTAGAGCACGGGGAAGTCGAGCTGGTCTTCGGTGGCGTCGAGATCGATGAAGAGGTCGTAAACCTCGTTGAGCACTTCTTGGTGGCGCGCGTCGGGGCGGTCGATTTTGTTGATGACGAGGATAGGCGGGAGCTTCGCCTCGAGGGCCTTCGAGAGGACGTAGCGAGTTTGCGGCAGGGGACCTTCGGAGGCGTCGACGAGGAGCATGACACCGTCGACCATCTTGAGGGCGCGCTCGACCTCGCCGCCGAAATCGGCGTGGCCGGGAGTGTCGACGATATTGATCTTCTCGCTGTGGTAGAAGACGGCGGTGTTCTTGGCGAGGATGGTGATGCCGCGCTCGCGCTCGAGCTCGTTGGAGTCCATGACGCGGTCGGTCAGGGTTTCGTTGGCGCGAAAGGTTCCTGCCTGGCGCAAGAGTTGATCGACGAGGGTGGTCTTGCCGTGGTCGACGTGGGCGATGATGGCGATATTGCGAATGCTCACAGGGATTCAGTTTCCGTGGATGGTGGATGAGACTGGGATTGCAGTTGCACAGTGATGGATAAGTGCCTGTGGATGCAGGCCATATCCGGTCATGCAGGTGTCAGAATGCGGGTGCGGACGCTGATTGTCTCAGAGCCGCCTCTTAAGTTTACCAAGTTGTGGGCAACACCCCTCAGCCAGGTGGCGTCCTCTTAAAGGAGGGAACGAGGTGCGCTGGAGGAGGGGTTTATGGATGGAGTTCTTCGCCGAGGCCTGGTGACAGGAGCAGGCCTGGCTTTCAGCATGGTGCTGGGCGCCGTGGCCTGGTCGCAAAACGAGCCGGCCGCACAGCAAAGTCAACCGTCTGCGCAACAGCAGAGCCAGCCAGCCGCGCAGGACGCGTCGCAGGCGCAGCACACGATTCAGATGGTGCAGGCGCAGGCACAACTCGAAAAGACACTCGACACGAAGAAAGCAAAGCAGGGCGATCCGGTGACGGCGAAGCTGGAGCAGAACGTGCAGATCCCCGACGCACAGGCATTCCCGAAGAACACGGTGCTGGAAGGGCATGTCGACCAGGTGCAGGCCTCGGAACACAAGAGCGATTCGACGGTGACGGTGACGTTCGATAAGGCGAAGCTGAAAGACGGGAAGGAACTGCCAATTAAGGCGACGGTGCTGGCGGTGTCCGAACCGGTATTGGCGCAGCAGGCGGGCGGGGGCGCGCCTGGCGGTGCAGCGGCGGCGATGCCGAGCACCTCTCCCAGTTCCGGAGCGCCATCTGGCGGCGGGTCGATGGGAAGTGGATCAGCGACGCCTGCTGCGACTCCGGAACCGATGAACGTGCCGGACGCGAGTCAGGGGCCATCGCACACAACCCAGAGGCAGGGCGTGCCGGACGTGATGCTGAAGAGCGATATTCATGAGCCTACGTCGGTCACATTCAGTTCGAAGGGCAAGAACGTGCATGTGCCGGCCGGAACACAGATGCAGTTCGCACTGGCGGCGATTCCGGCTGGTGTGACGGTGCAGTAAGCGCGGAAACCGGGCTCGCAAACCAGGCTCGCAAACCAGGTTCGCAAACCCTGGGCCCGCTATTCGTAGCGCAGCGACTCGATGGGGTCCATGGCTGCGGCGCGATTGGCGGGCAGGGTGCCGAAGACGATGCCGACCGACGCTGAGGCGATGAGTCCGATCACGGCGGACCAGCCCGACACCGGCACGCGCCAGGCAGTGAAGAAGCGGACGGAGAAGGGAATCGCCAGGCCGATGATGGCGCCGATGAGGCCGCCGAACAGCGAAACGAACATCGCTTCCATGAGGAACTGCAGCTTGATCTCGCGGCGGGTGGCGCCGAGAGCCTTGCGAATGCCAATCTCGCGGGTGCGCGCACGCACGGTGGCCAGCATGATGTTCATGATGCCGACGCCGCCGACGGCGAGGGTGACGCCGGAGACGAGGAGCAGCATCGCGGTCAGCGCGTTCACCACCTGACCGGCAAGGGTGATGAGGGCGGTCATGGTCTGGGTTTGATAGACGGAGCTGGGCTGATGGCGTCCGTCGGTTTTGACGACATTGACGATCTGCCTGGCTGCATCTTCCACGTCGGCCTGATCGCGAATGGAGAAGTACATCTCCTTCACGTTGTCGGTTCCGGTGAAATAGCGTCCGACGGAGTAGGGAATCAGAATGGTCTGGTTGGCGATCTCGGTCTCGCCGAAGGTCTCCACGCGCTCTTTGAAAATGCCGATGATGGTGAAGGGGAGACCGTTGATGGTAAACGTGCCGCCAATGGCTTCGGCAGTGGTGCCAAACATGGAGCGCGCGAAGGGCGCGGTGACGACCGCCACATAACTGTGGGTCTGTTCGTCCTCCTCGTCGAAGAAGCGGCCGGCCTGGGTGACCAGGCTGCGCACCTGACGATACTGCGGCTCGACACCGAGAACCAGCACTTCGTGCGTGATGCCTC
>PMAM01000059.1:17313-68816 GCA_003152595.1 Acidobacterium sp. | reverse complement strand
GTCCTGAAAAAGTTCGGCCTCATCGATGCGGATTTCCACCTGCAATCGTTCCTCGTGAAGCTGCTCGATGAGCAGATCGCCGCCTACTACGACAGCAAGACCAAGACGGTGAATCTGCTGGACTGGATTGCGCCTGAAACCCAGAAGCCGGTGCTGGCGCATGAGCTCACCCACGCGCTGCAGGATCAGCGCGTGAATCTGGACAAGTGGCAGAGCCAAACCAGCGACGACCTCTCCCACAGCTACGCCGAAGATCGGAAGCATATCTCCACCGACGAGGACGACACCGCCCGCGAAGCGGTCCTCGAAGGCCAGGCCATGGCCGTCTTCGTCGACTACAGCCTGGCGCCCGCGCACCGCAGCCTGCGCAATTCTCCCGGCATCATCGACAATCTGCTCGACACCATGACCGACGACGGCGACTCGCCGGTGCTCTCCCGCGCTCCGCTGCTCCTCCAGGAATCTCTGCTCTTCCCCTACAAAGACGGCCTGAAGTTCGAAGCCGCTCTGGTCACCGACTCAAAGAACCCTGCCGCCGCGTATGGCGACGTCCTTGATCGCCCTCCCGCCAGCAGCTACGAAATCATGAATCCGCACGCTTATGAAGATCAGGCGAAAGTCCCTCTTCTGAACATGCCCGACATTCATCCAGTGATCGACCCGCAGTACAGCCCCTACGACATCGGCGTGATGGGTGAGCTCGACGTGCGCATCCTCGCCGAGCTCTTCGGCGGGAAAGAACTCGCCGCTGAGCTGACGCCGGCCTGGGACGGAGGAATCTATTACGCCGCCCAGAAGAAGGACGCGCCTGACAAGGATTCGACCGCCTCGGTGGCGCTCCTCTATCTATCCCAGTGGAAGTCCGAAGACTCCGCCGCTGCGTTCGTGAAGATGTATGCCGACGAACTGGGTCGGAAGTACACCCGCGCATCGCGCAACACCTCGGAGGAAACCAGCCCCAGCGAGCAGGTCTACGACACCAACGAGGGCCCTGTCCTCATCGTCACCAGCGGCAAAGACGTTTTCGTGAGCGAGAGCTTCGACCTCACCACCGCGCGCAAGCTGCAGTTCCTCATGTTCGGGGCCCAGCAGGCCAGTGGGCAGAACATGGCGCTGAATCTTGTTCCTGCTTTGCCCCATGCTCCGGCCTCATTCCCCACCTCCGATCTCACCGGCAGCATGGTGCGCTTGATGGCGCACTGCGGCATGATGAAGGCCGCTCTGCCACACCATTTATACTGATCCCTTGCGTTGATCCAGCGCGCACTTCATCCCGGGTTCCGCTCATCGGAGCCCGCGATGGCCCGGCGCGTCTCTCGGGAGACCGATTGCAACAGGCAGAGATTGGCATCATTGGGGGCAGCGGACTCTATGCCATGCCCGGCCTCACCAACGTTCATGAAGAGCGCGTCGCGACGCCCTTCGGCGATCCCAGCGACGCCTTCGTCCTCGGCGATCTGGAAGGCCGCAAAGTCGCCTTCCTCGCCCGTCACGGGCGCGGCCACCGCCTTCTTCCTTCGGAGCTGCCGTTCCGCGCCAACATCTACGGCATGAAGAAGCTCGGCGTCGAGCGCATCGTTTCCGTTTCCGCCGTCGGATCGCTGAAAGAAGAGCACAAGCCCGGCGACTTCGTCGTTCCCGATCAATTCATCGATCGCACCTTCCTTCGCATCTCCACCTTCTTTGGCGATGGCATCGTCGCCCACGTGGGCTTTGGCGATCCGGTCTGCGCCACGGTTGCGAAGGCCATCTACGACGCGTGCAAAACCGAAGGCGTCGAGGCCAGGCCAAAGGGCACCTACGTCTGCATGGAAGGCCCGCAGTTTTCCACGCGCGCCGAGTCGAACCTGTACCGCAGCTGGGGCGCTGATGTCATCGGCATGACCAACCTGCAGGAAGCCAAGCTCGCGCGCGAAGCCGAGATCTGCTACGCGACCGCGGCCATGGTCACCGACTACGACTGCTGGCACGAGCGCCACGACGCCGTCACCATCGACCAGATCGTGAAAGTCATGAACCAGAACTCAGCCAACGCCTGCCGCATCGTGAAGACGGCTGTGGCGGCCATGCCTCGCGAGCGCAAATGTGCGTGCTCGTCCGCTCTGCAATTCGCCATGCTCACCAGTCCCGATGCCGTCCCCCAGGCCACGCGCGAGAAACTGGACCTGCTCATCGGAAAGTATCTGAAGAAGAACTAGCAACCACGAGGAACAATCCAACCCAATGGCCATTCTTGTCGTAGGCAGCGTCGCGTTTGACGCCATCGAAACTCCCTCCGGGCGCCGGGACCGCTGTCTCGGTGGCGCCGCCACCTACTTTTCCCTCGCCGCCAGCAACTTCACCAGCGTCCGCGTCATTGGCGTCGTCGGCGAGGACTTCGGCCCCGAAGAAGAAAGCGTCCTCACCCGCCGCCAGATCGACACGCGCGGCATCGAGCACGTGCCCGGCAAAAGCTTCTTCTGGAGCGGCTCCTATATGAAGAACCTCAACGAGGCGCAGACCCTCAATACCGAGCTGAACGTCTTCCAGAGCTTCTCTCCCAAAATTCCCCCCGAGTATCAGGACAGCGAGTACCTCTTCCTCGCCAACATCGATCCCCTCCTGCAGGAAGACGTTCGCCGCAAGATGCCGAGGGTCAAGATGGTTTGCGGCGACACCATGAATTATTGGATCAAAGACCACGCCGACAACCTCGCCCGCGTCCTGAAAGGCCTCGACGTGCTGCTGATCAACGACGGCGAAGCGAAAATGCTGGCAAAGGACAACAACCTGCTGTCGGCGGCACAAAAGGTTCTCGACATGGGGCCGAAAGCGCTCGTCGTCAAACACGGCGAATACGGCGCCACCGCCTTCTTCGGCAGCCATTCCTTCTCCGGCGGAGACGGCGCCGTCACCGTTCCTTTTCGAGCACCCGCGCTACCCCTGGCCGAAGTCGTCGATCCCACCGGGGCAGGGGATTCCTTCGCCGGCGGATTCTTCGGCTACATCGCCTCGCAGCCTGCGCTCACCCCGGCGGTCTTTCGGCGCGCCATGTTCTACGGCGGCGTCATGGGCTCGTTCGCCGTCGAGCGCTTCGGCACCGAACGCCTGCAAAACCTCCAGCCTAAAGAGATCGAGGAACGCTTTGCGCTCTTCCGGCAGCTCTCGCATCTCGACTAAGCGGCCGCGCGGGCCGGAACCCATTCCCGCGCCCGCCAGCCCGGAACACATCGCCCGCTCCCTGCGCCACGAAGCCACCTTCGCCGGCATGGTCGCCGCATTGCTCTCTGTGCTGGCGTTCGCTTACTGCTTTCCCCGCGACATGCTCCTGCTCTACGGAGACGCCGTCGCGCACCTGCACATCGCCCGCCGCATCCTCGACTCGCTCAACCCCGGCATCCGCCAGATCGGTTCCGTCTGGCTGCCGTTCCCGCACCTGCTCATGATGCCGTTCGCCGCCCGNNCGCCATGGGCGAGCCCGTGTTCCTCTGCCAGGTCATCTGGGCCACTCTCTTCCTCGTCGCTTTTCTCCGCGCGCTCGGCTCCGCGAATCATCGATTGGCGAGTCGCGCCCTCGTCGCCTGTGGCATCATTCTCGTCACCGCCATCTACACTCGCTACGACGGCTGGATCTTCGCCTCGCTCGTCTGGCTCATCGCCGCGCGCGCCATGTTCCGCTCGCGGGCATGGACCACAAGAGCCGGCGGCGCTTTCGTCCTCCTCACGGCCATGCTCGTCGCCGCGCCCGTTCTCTGGTTCGCCTGGAACGCGCGCCAGTACGGTGACTGGCTCGACTTCATGCGCGGTCCGTACTCCGCCAAAGCCATTGACGCCCGCACCTCCACCCCCGGCGCACCGCACTATCCCGGCTGGCACAGCATGCGCGTCGCCACCCTCTACTACATCAAGTCCGCCGAGATGGGCTCGGTTCCCACGCGCTGGGGCAATCGCCTCCTCTTCCTCGTCATCGCCGGAACCGTCGCGGCACTTTGGAAATGGCGGAAGAAGTGTCTCGCGCCTTTCCTGCTCCTGTGGCTGCCTCTGCCGTTCTACGCGTACTCCGTCGCGTATGGATCCGTCCCAATTTTCATCCCCCTCTGGTGGCCGCACTCCTTCTACAACACGCGCTACGGCATGGAAATGCTGCCCATCTTCGCTCTCTCGCTCGGCTTCCTGGTCGCCTGGCTTATGGATACGACGGAAAAACGCTGGCCCCGCTACGCGCCGATAATCCTGCTCGCCGGCGTCGTCCTGATCATCCTCGACTGCTCCGCGCTGATCCGCTCCACGCCCCTGGTCCTGAAGGAGGCCATCGCCAATTCCCACACCCGCATTCCTTTCGAGCAGGCCTACGCCCGCGCCCTCCGGCAACTCCCGCCCAACGGCACAATCCTCGTCTGGACCTCGGACCACATCGGCGCCTTCGAGCGCGCGGGAATCCCCCTCCGCCGCACCATCAACGAAACCGACTACTACCAGTGGAAGCCCGCCCTTGAGCATCCGGCCCAATCTGTCGCCTTCGTCATCGCCGCCGACCACGATGCCGTTGCCCAGGCCGTCGCCGCACACCCCGAAGGACTCACGATCCTCAATATCGTCTGCTCAACGGATCAGCCCTGCGTCCGCTTTTACCGTTCAAACCTCGCCGCGCCCGGTGATAGGATCAGCCCGAAGTGATCCTCGCGTCTGAAACCACCGGCCACATGATGGCCTTCACACGTATCGAGCAGGTACTGCTCACGGGCGGGGCTGCTGGCCGTCTGCTGCTCGCCGCAGCCCTCGGCGCCGCCATCGGTATCGATCGTGAGTATCACCACCGCCCGTCCGGCGTGCGCACCAACGTCCTCATCTGTTTTGGTGCGGCGATGTTTACCTTTCTTTCTGCCATCATCGCCGGCGACAACAGCCCCAACCGTGGACAGATCGCTTCGAATATCGTCCAGGGCATCGGCTTCCTCGGCGCAGGCCTCATTCTGCACAACCGCGATCGCGTCAGCGGCCTCACCAGTGCCGCCACCGTCTGGTCCGTTGCCTCGATCGGCATGGCCTGCGGCGCGGGCCTCTACGTTCCCGCGATCTTCGCTACCGTGGTCGTCATCGTAGTCCTCGAACTGATCCGAATCCTGGAATACAACGCCAATCTCAAACTCTATCCCGTCACCTACGAGGCGCGCGGCGCCGACGCTCAACAGATCAGCCTCGACATTCTTAACGTGATGGACCGGGAGAATCGACGCGTCGACGACCTCCAGAATCAGCCCGTCGGAGGGCTCCAGCGGCTATCAATTTCCGTGACAGCCAATCGACGCATGCATCGGCGATTGCTCGGGGAACTCAAGGCCTGCCCCGCCGTCTCCGAAGTGCGCGCCTTCCGCGATCCGGAGGATGAGTGATGCGCTTCGCCAAGGCGCACGCCTGCGGCAACGACTTCCTCATCGTCGAGGGTCCCTGCGATTCCACCCTGGCCAAACGGCTCTGCGAACGCCACACCGGCATCGGTGCCGACGGCGTTGAGTTTCTCGAGTCCACCGGCCCGCTCAGCGGCCGCATCCGCCTCGTCAATGCCGACGGCTCCATCGCGGAGATCTCCGGTAACGGCACGCGCTGTGTCGCAGCATGGATCGCGCACCAGGCGAACGTCAGCGCCGGGGCCCAGATCACTCTCGAGACCGATGCCGGCCCCCGCACCTCAGGAATCATTAGCGCCGATGGCAATACGTATCGGATCGCGTCCGGCATGGGAGTCCCAGACGTCCACCAGACCCAGGTAACCCTCGCGGACAAGACCGTCGTGTACGGGATTCAGGTCTCCATGGGCAACCCGCACTTTGTCATCGTCGTGCACGACGAGAATTTCCGCGCGCACTCGCGCGGCTGGCAGGAACTCGGCCGCGAGCTTTGCTTCCACCCGCAATTTCCCCAGCAAACCAACGNNCGCGGCGTTGGCCCCACCACCTCCTCCGGCACCGGAACCTGTGCCAGCGCAGCGGCGGCCATCGCGCATTGCGGTGCCCGGTCGCCCCTTACCGTGCACGCCCCCGGTGGTTCCCAGAAGGTGGAATGGACAGGCCCGGGCGCAGAGATGATCCTGATCGGTCCGGCGACACTGGTTGCCGCGGGAGAGGTGCTCCTTGCCTGATCGAATCCTGAAACCGCCCGCCGTCGCTCCTGGCGCGCGCATCGCCGTCGTCTCGCTCGCCAGCAGCGCCCGCGCCGACCGCATCAACCGCGGCATGGAAGTTCTCCGTTCCCTCGGCTACGACGTCGTCCCCTCCGAGCGCGCCTACGGCAAACATCCGCCCTACTTTTCCGGTCCCGTTGAGGACCGTCTCGCCGACCTCCACACTGCCTTCGCCGATCCCGCCATCGCCGCCATCATTTGTACCCGTGGCGGTTACGGATCCAACTACCTTCTCGACGGCCTCGACCTTGACCTGGTCCGCTCGCATCCCAAGCCTCTCTTCGCGTATAGCGACATGACCGCCGTCCAGACCTGGCTGCTCGATCAAACCCGCCTCGTCTCCTTCCACGGTCCCATGGTCGCTGCCGACTTTTCCCTCGATCACGGCGTGCACGTCGAAAGTTTTCGAGCCGCCATCGGCGGCGGCCTTGTTCGCGTCGGTGCACCGGAGGGCATCCGCGTCCTGCGCCCCGGCACCGCGCGTGGCAGCCTCTACGGCGGCTGTCTCAGCCTGCTCACCGCATCGTTGGACACACGCTTCGCTCCGCGCACCGAAGGCAAGCTGCTTTTCCTTGAAGACGTGGGAGCCAAGCCCTACCAAATCGATCGCATGCTCCGCCAGATGATCCTCGCCGGCAAGTTCGAAGGCGCTCGCGGCTTTATCTTCGGCGAAATGCTCGAGTGCGGCTCGCGCGGCGCCGATCCCGATCTCTTGCAGCAGGTCATCCTCCGCCTACTCGAGCCTTTTAAGGTACCCATCGCCATCGGCCTGCGCTCCGGCCATGTCTCCGGCGGCAATGTCACGTTGCCTTTCGGAACCGAAGCCGAGCTGCTCCTGGAAGGAGATCAGCCACTGTTACATTTTCTCGATCGTGCCGTTACCGTTCCCCGAAATGCCCGATAAGAAGCACATCCACCTCATCGGAATCTGCGGCACCGCCATGGCCTCTCTCGCCGGGCTGCTGCAGCTCCAGGGTCACCGCGTCACCGGCTCGGACCAGGCCGCGTATCCGCCCATGTCCGATCTTCTGCGCCAGCTCGGCATCCCCATCGCCGAGCCATTTTCTGAAGCCAATCTGCAACCGGCGCCTGACCTCATCGTTGTCGGCAACGCCATCTCGCGCGGCAACCCTGAAGTCGAGTTTATGCTCGACCAGCACATCCCCTTCACCTCGCTGGCGCGCCTGATCCACGACGAATTCATTCGCGGTCACGAATCGCTGGTCGTCGCCGGAACCCACGGCAAAACCACCACCACCAGCATGTTGGCCTGGATCTACGAAGTCGCCTCGCGCCACCAACCCGCTCTGGCGCCCTCGTTTCTCATCGGAGGCGTCGCAGAAAACTTCGGAACCAGCTTCCGCCTCGGCAACGGAAGCCCCTTCATCATCGAAGGCGACGAGTACGACACCGCCTTCTTCGACAAGGGCCCAAAGTTCATGCACTACTTTCCCGACGCGCTCATCCTGACCCACGTCGAGTTCGACCACGCCGACATCTACGCCGATCTCGCCGCCGTTAAGACCGCCTTCAAACGCCTCGTGAACCTCGTCCCACGGCGCGGCCGTATCGTCGCCTTCGACGGATCCGAGAACGTCTCGGAGTGTTTGAGCCACGCCTTCTGTAACGTTGATCGTTACGGATTCCGTCAGGACTCCACTTGGCGCCTCACCGATCTGCGCTTCGAGCACGGCGCCAGCCACTGGCGTGTCCTGCGATCCGGCGCGCCCTGGGCCGAACTGACGCTGCCCATGGCCGGCGAACACAACGCCCTCAACGCGACAGCAGCCGCGGCGCTCGCTGCCGGGCAGGGAATTCCCGCCGAAGCAATCGCAGAAGCCCTTGCCAGCTTCCGCAGCGTGCGCCGGCGTCTCGAAGTTCGCGCGGAGATTGACGGCATCACCATCATCGACGACTTCGCCCACCACCCCACCGCCATTCGCGAAACGCTGCGCGCCCTCCGCTCCGCCTGGCCTCGCCGCCGTCTCTGGGCTGTGCTGGAGCCGCGCTCCAATACGCTGCGTCGCAATGTCTTCGAGCGCGAGCTGGTCGACAGCCTCTCCCTCGCCGACCAGGTCATCCTTGCCAGCGTCTTTCACTCCGAGAAGATCCCAGCCGCCGAGCGCCTCCATCCGGAAAACGTCATCTCGGCTCTCCAAAAGTCCGGCCGCGACGCCGCCCTGCTCGAAAATGCTGACGCCATTGTTACAAATCTAACCCCTCGGCTCGAACCCGGCGATGTCGTCGCCATCCTCTCCAACGGCGGCTTCGATGGCATCTATGAGAAACTGCCCGCAGCCCTCCGTCAGCGTTCCCCGCACGACTGAACCATGTTTGCCACCATTTTCCTGCTCGGTACCTGGATCGTCCTGAGCCTCCCGGTCGCCATCGTGGCCATTCCCTGGACCATCCTGACCCGTAACATCCTGCCCATGTATCGTGCGGCGATGATCGTCGTCCGGTCCGGAATACGGTGTGCAGGGATTCGCGTTGAATCAGTTTGGCGCCAGCCACTCGACCCTTCGCAGCGCTACATCTTCCTCGCCAATCACGTCTCGAATCTCGACCCGCCGATTCTCATTCAGCTTCTGCCGCTGCCTGTCGCTGTCGTCCTCAAGCGCTCCCTCATGAAAATCCCCGTTCTCGGATGGGCCATGCGCCTCGCCGGCTACATCCCCGTCGACCGTGACGGCCGCGTCGAAAGCGCGATGGAGAGCGCGGAAATCGCGAAGCGGACCCTCGCATCCGGAATTCATGTCCTGTCGTTTCCCGAAGGCACGCGTTCTCGCGACGGACATCTGCAACCCTTCAAAAAGGGCCCTTTCTACATGGCGGAAGAATCGGGAGCCCCCGTCGTCCCCGTCTCGATTTACGGCACCGAGAGCATGATGAAGAAGGGCAGCGTAAGGATCTTTCCCGGAACGGCGCATGTCGTTTTTCACGCGCCGGTGCGGCCCCAGGATTACGCAACGCGAGAAGACCTGATGGAAGCAATTCACGCCATCGTTGCGTCGGGCCTGCCGGAGTGGATGCGAACCTGAACCCCAAACGAAAAGAGCGGGCGCTCAGCCCGCTCTCCGTAACCAGTAACCAGTAGCTGTCTATTTCACCACCGCGTTATACCCGTCCCCCAGCAGCTTCGTCCGCATCGCCGTCGCATCGGCACGCGTCGCAAATGGTCCAAGCTGGATGTGCAATAGCTGATCCTGCGGTTCATTCCGCACCACTGCGGCGTATCCGTGCTTCTTCAGCGCATCCACCAGAATTTGCGCGTCCTGCGGAACCCGGACCGCGGCCACCTGGACCATCAAGCTCGTCGCGGTGGTCGCAACAACTGGCTGCAGCGTCGCGGCCCTGGCGGCTGGCGCAGTCGCAGCCGAGGTCGACGGGCTCTGGAAGGGGTTCACCGGAGTTGAAGCCGGCGTACTGGATGCGGGCGCCGTTGCAGTGGCAGGACGCGGAGCGGTCGCCTGCGTTTCGGGTGGGTTCTCCGCGCTCGGTGTACCGCCGTCGCTCGCAGCACTCGGCGGCGTTTCCACAGGAGTCAGCGTCTGATCCGGCGAAGGCTTCGACGGGTGGCTGTCCGCGGCCGAACTGGCCGTCTCCGTGGCCGGTGGCTCAGCAGCGCGTGTCCCGCTTGCCCGGCCTACCGAGTAACCCAGCCCAAAGAACACCGCGCAGATCAGCACCAGGCCGAAGAAAATCGCCAGCAGGGAACGCGTCCCCAGGGCAATCTCGGTGTCGGTTCCAACGGCGCGTCCCAGGGCGGCGCCCGAGCGCCGGCCCCTGAGTTCTTCCTGCTCTACTTCGGTGTCGTATCGTAAAGGCATAAGGGACCTCTGGGGGATGAGAACCCGTTATTTCGTTTCAGGTGGCGCCGGATTCAGCTTCGCACCCACCCCGTGCCCCAGCAGAGAGATCAATTCCATCGGCAGCGGAAACACAATGGTCGTGTTCTTCTCCACCCCGATATCGGTCAGCGTCTGCAAATACTTCAATTGCAGGGTCACAGGCTGTTCCGCCAGCAGATTCGCAGCCTCGACCAGCTTCTGTGCGGCCATAAATTCGCCTTCCGCATTGATGATCTTCGACCGCTTCTCGCGCTCCGCCTCCGCCTGGCGGGCCATCGCGCGCAGCATCGTGTCGGGCAGGTCGACCTGCTTCACCTCGACGCTCACGACCTTCACGCCCCACGGCTCGGTCCGCTGATCGATGATCGTCTGGATCCGCTGGTTCAGTGCGTCGCGATGCGACAGCAGGCCGTCCAGCTCCACTTCGCCCAGCACGCTCCGCAGCGTTGTCTGTGCGAACTGCGACGTCTGATAAACGTAGTTCGAAACCTCAATCACCGCCTTCGCCGGATCGAGCACCCGCATCGTGATCACGGCGTTGACCTTGATGGTCACGTTGTCGCGTGTGATCACATCCTGCGGCGGCACTTCCATCACTTCCTGTCGCAGGGAGACGCGAACCATCTGATCGATGGGCCGAAAAACAAGAATAATTCCGGGACCCTTGGGTTGAGGCAGCGCCCGCCCCAGGCGAAAAATCACGCCACGCTCATACTCACGCAGGATCTTGATTGAATTGAGCAGGTAGAGAACGACAACAACAATAACGACGAGGATAGGGACGCTGAACATAGCCGGGTACCTTACGCCTGGCTGTGATTCTACCGCACAGGACGCCGCAAAAGCCGCATAAAATCAGGGCTGAACCACTCTGTAGTACCCGTCCGACTAACAGCGTTCAGCACCGCTTTAGCCCCACTCCCGGCCGCGTTCCAGCGACTCACTGCACTGCATGAGAATAGCGTCTCTCGATCTCAGCGGCAGCGGCGTGGAGCCCATCGAGCGGTTGCAGACGCGGTAGTTCCGCCCCCAGCCGCTGAAGCTCCGCGAGGGCAATCTCCGTCGCGACATTACCCACCAGCGCGTCCTGCGCGAAAGGGCAGCCGCCGAATCCACCGAGGGCCATATCGAAGCGCCGGCAGCCGGCGTTGTACGCGGCGGCGATTTTCGCGGGAGCGTCCTCGGGCCGCGCATGCAGATGCACACCGATCTCGACCGACTCGTCGACACTGTCGAACACCGCTGCTACCAGGCGCGAAACCTGCTGCGGCGTGGCGAGTCCCACCGTGTCGGCAAGCGAAATCTGCGTGAACCCGGAATCGGTGAGCAGGTCGCAGGCCGCAATCACCTCGTCCAGGCTCCACGGGTCGTCGTACGGGTTCCCGAAGGCCATCGAGATGTAGACAACGACGGAGAGCCCAGCCTGGAAAGCCGCCTGACCCACCCCTTCGAGCGCCTCAAGAGATTCCTCCGGCGTCTGGTTCTGGTTTCGCCGCAGAAATTCCGGCGAGATGGAGTAGGGAAACCCAAGCGTCGAGACAGCGTCCGTCGCGATCGCGCGCTCGGCGCCCTTCGCGTTCACAACAATACCGATGATCTCAACGTCATCCGGCGGATCGAGCAACGCAAGCGTCTGCTCGGAGTCGGCCATCTGCGGAACCGCTTTTGGCGAGACAAAGGAGACGGCGTCGATGTGCGTGAATCCGGCGGCCACCAGGGTGCGCAGGTAGTCGGCCTTAATCTCGACAGGGATCGGCTTCGCCAGAGCCTGCCAGGCGTCGCGAGGACACTCGATAATCTTGATCGACGAAGTCATAGCAACAGCGTTCTAGCGCCAGCGCAGGGTGAAGTCCGCGCACAGCAACAAGCCATAGGGTATCAGCGCCAGGGCGAGGTAGCTGCGCCAGCGCGGCAGCACAATCGTCGAGACAAAGAAGGCCGTCGCCGCCAGCGTCGCCGCCGAGTTCCACCGTGCAACGAACTGGTAGGCCGAAACCTCCAGGGCAAACACACGGTCCCACACCGTTTGAGCAGGAAAGTGGAAATCGGCCTGAGCAGCGGGGAATCCGTGCAGCCGCAGGACAAACACCAGCGCGCAAAATACCAGCGACGGCGCCGACACCGCGACCAGCGGCGTCAGCAACAGCACGAACGAACGGTCCGGCCGCCGGGCCGCGGAACCCTGAAGATGAGAAGAAGAAACTGCCTCAGACATTGCGTTCGATACGTTGGATGCACAAATCCCGCGCAAGTGGCGGACTCAGGAGCATATAGAAAGCGTCGCGGCTGGAGCGGTTATCGTCGCGCCAGTCCGAGTAGTGCAGGCGCAGCCCGATCACGCTCTCTTCACATGGCGGTCGCTCATACCGCTCCTGAAACTGCCGTTGCCGGACGCTGAGCGCGATCAGTTCCTGGGTCACCGGGAACGAGCGCAGCTCGTTGGGTGGAACCACAAACCCCGAAAGCGACCGCTCGATAGCAAGGTGCTCCTCATCGCGCACCCACAGGCCGTAGCCCGACACACGAAACGAGCGCTCGGCATCGTTCCATACATCCACCACAACCTGCGGCCACTGCACCGTGTCGTAGTAGAACTGCCCATTGTCGGCGCGATCGCGGCGATAGGTGACCGCGATCGGCCGCGCCGTAAAGCGGTCCCCCGACTCGGTGCGAATTCCCATCCAGAAGCGGGGCTGCACAGTGAGGCGCGCTTCCCACTGCTCGCGCTGCAGAGCTGTGGCCGCTTCGGCGGCGGCGAGCGATCGGCGTGAGACATGGAGATACGTCAGGGTGACGGTGGCAATGATGACCGAGGTGAAGAAGCTGAAGAGCTGGCCTAAAACCAGAGCGTACGTATCGCCGTGGCGATGCCATGCCACCAAAAACCAAAGCGTCAGCCCGGTGCAGATCAGAATCAGGGCAATCAGCGCCACCAGGAAGCGGAGCCGCAGCTGCGTGATCAGCATCCGCGTCAGCACCCTGTGGCGTGTCATGGCCCGTTTACCTTGCTCCGGGGATCATTGCGGCATCTGTCCGAGCCAGGCCAGCACCACCACCAGCATCAGCCCTGTGAAGTGCGCGAGGAGCCCAATGATTACCGCCCGCAGATGGCGGCCGGCCCGAAACGTAAACGTCATCAGCAGCCCGTAAAAAGGGAACTGCAGATACAGCATGTACTCATACGCACGACCCACCAGATCCGCGGGCGAATGCAGCACCCGGCTGCGCAGCACGTCGAACCAGGGATAAAGAAGTGCGAACGCCTTCGGCCCTTCAAGCGCTAAAACGCCGGCCAGACGCACCGTGAAGGGTGTAATGGCGATGCCGATCAGCACCGGCCATAGCGCCTTCCACCAGCCGCGGGCGATAGCATTCCGAGGGCCGCGCGTTTTGCGCGGCGATGCAGCCGAAGATGAAGGCATGGTTTGAGAATACTCCCCATGTGCAGGGAAACGGAGCGAAAACCATGGCGAAATGGTTACGTTAGCCAGTTACGTTTGGAGGATGCCCGGATTGAACTTCGGCACGTCCGGATTCAGCGCCACCGCCTCCAACGCGGTGAGCAAAGCCTCCCTGGTTTGCGCCGGATCGATGATGGCATCCACCCACAACCGCGCCGCCGCGTACCGGCAGTCGGTCTGCGCCTCGTAGGTGGCCTTGATCGACGCGATCAGCTCCTGCTTTTCCTGGTCGCTCAGCTGCCGGCCGCCGCGCTCCAGCTGCCGGATGCGAATCTCCACCAGGGTATTCGCAGCCGAATCGCCGCTCATCACTGCATAACGCGCCGTCGGCCAGGCAAAGATGAACCTCGGATCGTACGCCTTGCCGCACATGGCATAGTTGCCCGCACCGAACGATCCCCCCACAATCACGGAGATCTTCGGCACCACGGAGTTGGAAACCGCCGTCACCATCTTGGCGCCCGAGCGAATGATCCCGCTCCACTCCGCATCGCGACCGACCATGAACCCGTTCACATCGTGGAGAAAGATCAGCGGGATCAGGTTNNCCCGGCCGGTACTCGTCGAACTCACTGCGATCCACGACGCGCGCGATCAAATCGTGCATATCGTAGCTGTTCACCGCCGCCTTCGCAGGATCGGAGTCGAGCAGCGCGTGCAGATCGGAGGCAGCGTAGCGCGGAGCGTCGTTCGCCGGATCGTACGCAGCACGGTCGAACGGCGCGCGCGGCGCATGGCCCCACTTCGAGACCAGCGAGCGCAGCCGCGCGATGCACAGGTGGTCGTTCGGCTCCTTGAAGTCGACCGTCCCCGAGATTTCTGCGTGCATCGTCGCGCCACCCAGCTCTTCGGCGGAATATTTCTGCCCGATAGCGGCCTGCACCAGTGCCGGTCCGGCCAGGAAAAGCCCGCTGCCTTCGGTCATCAGCACCTGGTCGGTCATCACCGGCAAATACGCGCCGCCTGCGACGCACATGCCCATGATCGCCGTGATCTGCGGGATGCCCTTGGCGGACATCACGGCGTTGTTGCGGAAGATGCGCCCGAANNATGTGCTGCGCACGCAGAACCTTTTTCGCCGTCATGGGAAAGAACGCGCCGGCCTTCACCGTGGCATCGTTGGCGACAATCATGCACAGCCGCCCCGCAACGGTGCCCAGCCCGGTGACCGCGCCCGCTGAGGGCGCGCCTCCCCATTCCTCGTACATGCCGAAGGCGGCAAAGAGCCCAAGTTCGAAAAACGGTGTGCCAGGGTCGAGCAGCAGGTCCAGCCGCTCGCGCACGGTCAGCCGCTGCTTCGCATGCTGCGCGTCGATCGGCTTCGCCCCCCCGCCCTGCCGGATTTCGGCCTCCTGCTCGCGGATCTGCGCCAGCAGCGCGGTCATTTTTTCCGCGTTGGCTCGGGCACGGGGTGAAGCAGGGTCGAGTTTAGAGGTGAGCTGGGTGTGGAGTTGGGTCGCAGCAGACGATTTGGGATCAGTCGAGTTAGTCATCTGGGAAGCGGCCAGGGAAGACGAGCCAGATTAACAGGCGACAGGGCGCTGGAGGTAGCTCCCCGCCAGAAAGAACCCGGGATGGAACCCTGTTTCCGCAGCGCTAAATCTGAGAATCCGGGAAGCCGCGCCTGCCAAAAGTAGCCGTAACCAATTCGCCAACCCCAGGGGGTTGACCCCTCGGTAACGCGTTGATTCCACATCGCCGGATACCCCCTCGACCCCCCTCGAACGGCAGAACCCTTAATACGTCCCAACCAGGCTCGATGCCCCAGTCGGGTCCGTCCCTATCTTCGCAGTCGCGAAGCTGGTTAGCGCCCCCGGGGTGGTGCTGCTGATGCTAAACACCTGTAGGTCCGGGTTCCCTCCGGAGCACACCACAGCAATGTAGGCCTTGGTCTTGTCCTCGACCAGTGCGACAGGCAGCGTCCCGGTGGTGAACGGTGAGCCCGCAACCGCAGTCAGCGCGCCGGTGTTGGTGAGCAGGAAGGCGCTCACCGTGCCCGCCGTGCGGTTGGCCACGTAGACGTAGCTGCCCGTGGAGTCGACCAGAACCGACCAGGCCCCGGAGTTGGTCGTGTAAGGCGAGCCGGTCGCCTCAGTCAGGACGCCATTGGTTCCGATGGAGAAGACGCGCACCCCTCCGGTAACCGTCTCCGCCGCGAGCAGAAAGTTGCCCGACGGCGAGATCGCCAGCCCCATGTCCGCAGCCCCGTTGTTCTTCGGGTTGAGGACGCCGTTGATCTGGGCCAGCGCGCCACTGCCGGTGTTGAAGCTCATCTCGTAGATGCCCCCCGTGCCGCACGAAACGAAGACGTAGTTGCCGCTCGGCGCGATCTCAAGATCCGTAGCCGGAGTGCTCTGGTTCAGCGTCACCACCGAGGAGCTGATCGCCGTGAGCGAGCCTCCGCTGCCGATCTGGTAGACATACGCCTGGCCGGCGAAGGCCGATGCGCCCAGCAGCCATTTGCCCGTGGAGTCCACCCGGAGTACGGAGGGAGAGACTCCGGTGGCTACCGGCGATCCGCCGTTTGCGATGCTGAGGCTTCCATCGGAGCCGACCGTGTAGACGTAGATGCCGCCTGCTGCACTGCCAAGGTAGAGGTAGGTGTCGCCGGGTGTTATGGCCAGAGCCGTGGGTTCCAGTGCGACGGACCAGTCAGAGCCGGAGATGGCGCTGATCGAGGTGGTGCCGATGGAGAAGCCGGCAACGGTCAGCGGATTGGTTCCGATGTTGCCGACGTAAAGGTAGTCACCGGTCGAAGTGCCGCCCCCGCCCCCACTCCCCCCACTGCCCAGAGGCGGAAAGAACTGTCCGCAACCGCTAAGGACAAGAAGAGTTGCCGACGTACACAAACCGCTGCGAAGGAGCCGAGACTTCCAGGAAGGCATTCTGACCTCAGGGATTATCCTACCGCCGCACGGACCCGACCATCGATCGCGGCATCCATAGAGACGCAGCCGGCGGCGGTTGCGCTCCTGAATGTGACGAGGTCGAGACCGTGTGCCAGGACAGTCGGACCGGCCCAGACGTGCGCTCGATTCAGAGATCAAGGCCGGTCGCTCAGCAGAATTTGGCGTTGCGCGCCCTTTCCGTCTGCATCTCACCCCCCAGTTGGCCGGACAGGTTTCTACAGTCACGGCCCAGCCACGGGAGGAATGCATTGAAAGCAGCAACGATTGTGGGAGTGCTCCTGATTGTTCTGGGCATCATCGGATTTGTGGCGGGAGGGTTCAGCTTCACGCACGAGAAGAAGGACATCGACATGGGACCGATCCAGGTCCAGCACAAGCAGACCAGGACGGTGCCGATCTCGCCCATCCTGAGCGCAGTGGCGCTGGTGGGCGGAATTGGGCTGGTGGTCGTGGGAGCGAGAAGCAGGGCGTAGCGAGGGTGCCCTGAACGCAGCGCTGACAACTGAACGCTGAGTCAGCACTCCCAGCGTAGTAACGCGGCGCCAACGGTGAAGCCCGCGCCGACGCTCGCGATCAGCACCAGGTCGCCCTTCTTCAGCTTGCCTTCCTGGCGAGCGGTTTCCATCGCGAGCGGAATCGTCCCGCACGTGGTGTTGCCGAAGCGGTCGATGTTGATGATGACCTTCTCCTCCGGCAGGCCGAGGCGCTCCGATGTTCCGGTAATGATGCGCTTGTTCGCCTGGTGGGCGATGAAGCAGCCGAGATCGGCGCCGGTGACGCCGTTCTTCTCCAGCACGGTGGTGGTGGCTTCAACCATCTTGCGCACGGCAAACTTGTAGACGGCCTGGCCGTCCTGATGGACGAAGTGCATCTTCTTGTCCACCGTGTCGTGCGTCGACGGATGCAGGCTGCCGCCGCCCGGCATGTAGAGCGCGCAGGCGCCCGAGCCGTCGATCTCGTGGTGGAAGTCGATCATGCCGTACTCGCCTTCAGCGGCAGGCTCAATGAGCACAGCACCCGCACCGTCGCCAAAAAGAACGCAGGTGGCGCGGTCCGTGTAGTCGATGATCGACGACATCGTGTCGGCGCCGACCACGAGCACCTTCTTGTGCGCACCGGACTCGACTAGCTTGCAGCCCATCTGCAGCGCATAGACGAAACCCGAGCACGCGGCGGAGAGGTCGAAGCCCCAGGCTCCCTTAGCGCCCAGCTTGTCCTGGACCAGACAGGCGGTGGCGGGGAACAGCATGTCCGGCGTTACAGTGCCGACGATAATGACCTCGACGTCAGTCGGATCGATGCCGCGCTCCGCGAGGCAGAGTTTCGCCGCTTCGACCGCCATGTGGCTGGTGGCCATGCCGGGCTCCACGATGTGACGTTCACGGATGCCCACGCGGCTGGTGATCCACTCATCGGAGGTCTCGACCATCTTCTCCAGATCGGCGTTGGTGAGCAGGCGAGGCGGCGTCCAGGTTCCGAGGGCGCTGATCTTGGCACGAACGGGCACACGCGGACGAAAAGACAGATTCAAATGAAGGCTCCTGAAAACAAAGCACCATTCTAGCGGACGGCGAGCGCGCCGCGAGCAGCGGGCTTGTCGTTGACTCGAAGTTTGCTCGTCTTCGCTCGATGTCTGCTCGCAGTTGGCTTGTGATTGGCTCGGTTCAGGCGGTGCTAAAATTGCGTGTGTGCCGGGTCCTGCGCGACGCAATCCCGCCAACCCCGCCAGGTCCGGAAGGAAGCAACGGTAACGGGCCAGTGCGTGTGCAGCAGGTCACCCGGTGCACTAAAGAAGCGGCTTGTAGCCGGTAGCTCGCAGCCAAAAGCTCCGGGCCAGGCGCGAAATCCCCCCTCCAATCGCAACGATTTGATTCCGCGCCAGACGCGCGCTTTGCGACCATCGCGGCCGGACTCACATCTGACAGGTGGGCGCTGCGATGAATGCCGACAACGAGCCTGCGCCTGGACAGCGGCGCCTTTGGGATGGAGGAACGGTGGGCCTGATCACAAACATTTTGTTTCCGGTGGATTTTTCGTCGGCCTGCGTGGGGATGGGCGCGTACGTGAAGCGCGCGGCGATGCTGTTTGGGGCGAGGGTGACCTTGTTGCACGTGTTCGATCCGGCTAGCCACAGCGGGCTCGAACAGTCGGTGCGGGCGCCTGCGGAGATCGCAGCCGATCACGAAGAGATCGCGCGGAGGAAGCTGGAGCGATTTCTGGCGAAGGAATTTCCCAATGCGGAGGTGGCGCGGGTTGTCGTGGCAGGCGATCCGGCGAGGGAGATCGCGAGGGTTGCCCGTAGCGGATTCGATCTGGTCCTGATGCCGACGCATGCGGGGATGTTCCGCCGGATGCTGCTGGGATCGACGACGGCAAAGGTGCTGAATGACGCGGGCTGTCCCGTGATGACGAGCCATCACGCCGAGACGATTGCCCCGCGTCCGCTGGAGCATCGCGAATGGCTGTGCGCGCTCGGGCTGGGGGAGGAGTCGGAGCGAGTGCTGCGGTTTGCCCACCAGGTATCGAGCGGGATCAGGGGGAACCTGAAGATCATTCACGCGATTCAGGCGACGGATCCGAAGCTGCCAATCCAGTTAGACTTGCAGGACCAGCTGCAGAAGAAAGAGCGCGAAGAGGCGTGGGAGCGCATTGAGGCGTTGCAGAAGAAGGTGGGGACACAGGCGGTGGTGCGGATCGGGGTGGGTCCGGTAAAGGAGACGCTGGTGGAGCTGGCGCGGCAGTCGGATGCGGACGCGTTGATGATCGGGAGAAGCTCGCGACCGGGAACGTACGAGCGGTTGCGGGATCTGACGTACGCGATTGTGAGGGATTCTCCGTTTCCGGTGGTGAGCATCTAGAGCGGCACGGAATAGCCAATAGCTCAGGCTGCGCGGGAGAGCGCGGCTCTTTCTCTTGATGCTGTGCGCGTGCGGAGCCGGTAGAAGCCGAAGGCGATCAGATTGCTGAGGAGAATCGTCAAAAGAATCTTCGCCGCGTAAACGTGCGCGTTCACCACGTTCACAAACGGATACGCCGAAATGAGCAGGCTGAACAGCGTCGAAAGAAANNTGGTAGGCCTCCTGCGCGTGAACGCCGGTGCTGGCGAGCAGCACCAGGGCCAAAGCGATGGCCGTCGTGCACAGGATCGAGTTCGTCGGTGTGGCGCGGCGCGGGTGCAGGCGCGTGAACCACTCGGGGACGAGGTGGTTCCAGCCCGCCGCCATCGGGAGGCGCGTGACGCCGGTAAAGAGATAGCTGGTGGCTCCGAGAAGGCGGAACTGGAGAAGCAGGATGGCGAGCATCGCAACGATGTTGGCGATGCCGGAGTTGCCCAGGGTCATACGCATGGCCTGCGGGATGGGTGCGATGAAGTCGATGCGGGCGCGCGGCACGAGCGCGACGATGGACGCGGTGCCGAGAATAAACATCGCGCAGATGATCGGCGAGGAGATCACGACGGAACGCCCGATCGTGCGGGCCGGGTCGCGACTTTCGCCGGCGAGGATGGCGATGTACTCCAGACCACACAGGGCGCCGAAGAGCATTTGCCCGAAGAGCGCGAGCATGCGCAAGTCGTGCGGTGGCGCGGCGATCGTGAACGGCGAGTAGTGGATGGGCTGGTGGTGCGCGTAAGCGACGAGCGGGAGCAGGATGAGCGCGGCGAACACGACGAGGATGGCGATGCCGCCGACATTGTGGATCCACTTGCCGAGTTCAAGGCCTCGAAGCGCAGCCAGAGTGATCCCCGCGAGCATCACGACGACAATGGCGAGGGAGACGAGGCGGTTCTCCGGGAGCCACGCGGCAGCCGGGCCGATCAGGTAAGAGATTTCCGTCGGCATGGCGTAAAGAATCGTGGCAACGACAGCGATCCCGTAGACCCACAGATTCCACGCCGTGAGAAAGCCGCCGAGATCGCCAAAGGCTTCGCGCGCCCAGACGTACAGGCCGCCTTCGAGAGGCATGGCGCGGTTCAGGCAGATCACCGAAGCCGCCATGGGCACGTAGAAGGCGAGCATGGCGGCAACCCAGGTGAGCGACTGCGCCGGGCCGAGTCCGCCGGCGACGCCAACCCACGAGGTGCCGACGACGCAGAGGATCTGGGCGAGCACGAGGTCGCCAAGGCCGAGGGCGCGGTGCAGCTTGCGGCCGGACTCAGAACCCTGCGCATCATGCTGGGGCATGGTTCGAACATGGTCGCACGAAACAGCGGTCAGTGCTCAGCGTTCAGTCGCCGAACCCGCCCCCATCAGGATCAGCGAGCGCTGGACGAAAGGCGACCAGATCAGGAGGGCCGTGGCGGCGAGGGCGAGTCCAAAGTTGATGTGGTGCAGAAGCAGGAACGGCGAGAGCGACCACAGAACGTCGAAGGGAAGCAGGAAGGGCCAAACGCGCAAGTAGAGATCGCGTAGTCGCGGAGCGCGGAAAAGGACGGCGCAGAGCAGGAAGGCTCGGACGGGGATGAGGATTGCTGCCGTGACGATGATGGTCGTAAAGACGATGACCGGATGGGTGAGCGGTGCCAGGAGGTCCTGAATCTCAGCCAGGTTCGCGAGCGCTCCGATGTAGAACCCGAGGTACATGAGCTGGAAGCCAAGGAAGAGATTGCGCGAGACAGGGTGCGGGACTTTAGGGAGTTCGTCAATGGTGGTGAGGATGTGCAGGGAGTCCCCGGAGAGCGGCGCGCGTTCCAGCGGATCAGAGCCGTAGGTCGGCGTGGAAGAGCCTGATCCGTTGCCGATGCGCTCGACGGGCGCGACGAAGCGGTAGCCGCGTCGAGCGAGAGTCTCGATAAAGCGGGGGCTGGAGGCCGAGTCGCCCAGCGCTTCGCGGATGCGGTTGACGGCGGAGTTGACGCCGTGGTCAGCATCGACGAAGACGCCGTCGGGCCACAGAGCGCGGGCGATTTCGTCGCGCGTAAGCAGCTCGCCGGGGCGTTCAAGAAGCAGGCAGAGCACCTGAAAAGGCTGGGCGTTGAGGCGGAGACGGATCCCTGGCGGCGAAGCTCGCCGGTGGAGGTGTCGGCTTCGTAGGCTCCGAAGCGGTAGCGGCGTGCTGGCCCGGATGAGTCAAAGGGTTCGGACATCGGCTCGGGCACAAGTGTAGTCGATCGGGGAAGGTTTTCCGGCGTCTCGAGCTATGGAGAACTCGGGACAAACTGCGCAGCTTCTTTGGTTTGCACCGTGAGAAACATTCCTGTAACAAGCGAGGACTTTTGCATTGTCCCACGCGGTCATGAGGGGGATGGTAGAGGGCATGCGACGGCGAGTTGTGGGGTTCGGATTGGGTCTCAGTCTACTGGTGGCGCTCGCGCCAGTGGCGGCGCGAGCCCAGGCTTCAACGCAGGCGGTGACGGCGTTCGATTCCTATGTCTCCATCGTGGAGCGGCGGCTCGCGCAGGAGCATCGCTCTCGGGATGGGTTTCTGGCCGGACCAGCGGGTACGGCGGAGGGGCAGGCTCGACTGCGGCGGGGCGAAGTGCTCATCGAGCAGGTGAAGACGCCGCAGGTGCCGGACGCGATGCTGCACGACTGGCGCGGGTCGGCCTTTGCGCCAGGGGCGAAGGCGGCCGACTTCGAGAAGCTGCTCCGGCACTTCGATGGCTATGCGCGGGTGTTTGCACCGCAGGTGATGTCGGCGCGAACGCTGGCAGCTGACGGGGATCACGTGCAGGGAACGATGGGCGTGCGGCAAAAGCACGTGATCGCGGTGGTGATCGATACAACGTACGACGTGCAGTTCGGGCGTCTCGACGCGCAGGACCAATGGAGCGCGTCGCGGAGCACGCGGGTCGAGGAGATCGAAGACGCGGGGACGAGCCGCGAGCGGGCTCTGCGGCCGCAGGAGGAGCACGGATTTCTATGGCGGATCAACACGTATTGGACCTGGCAGGTGCGCGATGGCGGTCAGTACGTGCAGGTGGAGTCGGTGTCATTGACGCGGGGGATTCCGACCGGGCTCGGCTGGATTGTTGGGCCGTTTGTGGAGAGCGTTCCGCGGGAGTCGCTGGAGTTCACCTTAAAAGCAGCCTGTACGCAGTAGCTCGTAGCCGGTAGCGGAACGCCGGAAGTGAAGAGCTGGAAGCGAGAAATGGAAAGGGGACGGTGATGGTTACAAATGTCGTGACGAGGAGTGGGGCGGAGTTCAAAATGGCGTCGCGGGTGAATCGGTCGCTGACAGCCGGGGCGGAGAAGCGCTTGCTGGTGTGGATGGCGGATCGGGCGCCGCGATGGGTCACGTCGGATGGACTTACCGCGCTGGGGCTGTGCGCCCAGGTGGGAGCAGGCCTCTGCTACGCACTGGCGCGGTGGGATCGCCGAGCGCTGTGGATCGGGATCGCCTGCATTGTTCTGAACTGGCTGGGCGACAGCCTCGATGGAACGCTGGCGCGCGCGCGCCATCAACAGCGGCCGCGCTACGGCTTCTACGTGGATCACGTGGTGGACATCTTCGGATCGGCGGCGCTGCTGGGCGGCCTGGCCATGTCCGGGCTGGTGCACGGATGGGTGGCAGCCGCGATGCTGGTAGCGTTTCTGCTCCTCGCTGGCGAGAGCTATCTGGCGACCCACACGCTGGGACGGTTCGAGATGTCGCACGGATGGTTTGGGCCGACGGAGCTGCGGATTCTGCTGATCGCTGCGAACCTGCGGCTGCTGCACAGTCCGTGGATTACGGTGCTCGGGCATCGGTGTCTGCTGTTCGATGTGGGCGGCGTGGCGGGGGCGGTGGGGATGCTGGCGATGGCGGCCGTGGTGACGGCGCGGCATACAGCGCAGCTGTATCGGGAGGAGCCATTGCCGTGAGCGGGTTCGTGCGATGGATCAGGTTCAATGCGGTAGGCGCGTTGGGGATGGCGGTACAACTCGCGGTGCTGTTCGTGCTGAATCGAGCGACGTCGCACTATCTTGTGGCGACGGCGGTAGCAGTTGAAGTCACTCTGCTGCACAACTTCGCCTGGCATGTGCGGTACACCTGGCGCGATCGGGCCCAGGAAGGCCGTCTGTGGAGTCAGTGCGCGCGGTTCCATCTGTCGAATGGAGCGGTGTCGATGGCCGGAAATCTCGCGCTGATGCCGCTGCTCGTGGACGACGCCCGAATGCCTGTGATCGCGGCGAACGCGGTGGCGGTGCTGGTGTGCTCGGCGGTGAATTTCCTGCTGGGCGATGGGTGGGTGTTCGCGAAGACGGCGAACCGCGGCGATCCCTCAAAAGCGAGGCTCGGGACAGACGCGGCTACGAATCAATCCGCGCCCTGATACTTCACGCTGCAGCCGTAGGGGCGCGTGTAGGAGACCTGGACGGGCTGGCCGGCCATGGCTTCGGTGAGCGCTGCGGAGACGTAGTTCTTTGAGTGCGGGATGTCGGAGGGGTCGTCGTTGGGGTGGTCGTCGATGGCGCCAGCGTAGATCAGCTTTCCGTTGGGGTCGATCACGTACATGTCGGGCGTGGTGCGCGCGTCGTACTCGTGGCCCAGCGTGCCGGTGGGATCGAGGAGCGCGGCGGTGGGGTCGGCGTGGACCTTCGCGATGTACGCGTTCTCGTCGGAAGCGGTCATGTAGCCCTGGGCGCCCGGCGACGAGGACAGGACGGTGAGCCAGACGACGCCTTTGCCGGTCCACTCCTTCTGGAGGTTCTGCATGTTGCCGCTGTTGTAGTGCTTGCGGGTGTAGGGGCAGCCGTTGTTGGTCCACTCGAGCACGACGTACTTGCCACGGTACTCGGAGAGCTTGTGGGTCTGGCCGTGGGAGTCGGCGGCGGTGAAGTCGGGGGCAGGGTCGCCGACCTTCGCGGCGTGCGCAGAGAGGCTGAGGGCGGCGAGGACGGCAGCGGTCAGGATCGGAAGACGGCGCATGGAACACACTCCCGGCGGTGGGGTGACAGGCTACTGGGCGGCGGTGAAGGGCTGGGGAGCGGCCGTCGCCTGTTGGGATATTGGACGCGAGCAGGTCGCGGATTGTCTATCGCCGAGTGACGAACAGTGCCAGGCCAGCCGTACTCTATGGGCCTACGGCAAGGACACCTCCAAGCCATCTGGCGCGGAAGGAAATTCCGTCGTACCAGGGGGTCCCCGACCCCCTCCCGCTTCACAGAATCAGCGGGATGCGGAGGGGTCCAACCCCCTTATGTTTACCGAATAGTTAACAGAGACCCGAAGGCCTGGATGACCCCTCCCGTCCCCACCGCCAACAGGGGCCAGGAGGCCTCGGCACCGGCGTCGACGTTCGATCTGGGCTGTGTTAACCAGATCGACAACATGAGGGGGTACTACCCCTCCGGATGTATATGATTCCAGGTGAGTGGAGGGGGTCGAGACCCCCTCGAACGCCTTATTCCGTCCCCGCCGCAGCAGTCTGCTGCTGAGGCTTAGGCAGCGCCGCCAGAGCGTCCAGAACAATGCCCGGGGTGAGGACTTCGGGGAGTACATGCGCGGGTGCGCTGGGGTCGGCGGGGTAGAGGGCGTAGGTGGGGACGCCGCTGCGACCGAGGGCGGCGAGAGTCTGGGTGATGTCGGGGTCCTGGTTGGTCCAGTCGGCACGGAGGAGGACGGCGCCGGAGTCGCGAAGGCGCTGCTCGACGTCGGCGCGACGGAGGATGAGGCGCTCGTTGACCTGGCAGGAGAGGCACCAGCTGGCGGTGAAGTCCACGAAGACCGGTTTGCCCTGGGCTCTGGACTGGGCGAGCAGGGTTGGGGTGAACGGCTCCCAGGCCGAGCCGGGGGCTGGGAGCTGGGAGCCGGGGGCGCTTTGTGCGGACACCGGTTGCGGCGGTACCCCGAAAGTGCGGACGCTCCAGATGGGTGTTGCGATCGCGCCGCTCAGGAACACGACAGCCATCGTGGTCGCGCCTGCTTTACCCGGCCAGCGGCCAAGGAACCATCCGGCAATCGCCAGCAACAGAAAGGCCGCGAGAAGTCCCATGAGGGCGGTCGTTCCGGCGAGTTGCGTGAAGACCCAGACGAGCCAGATGACGGTAGCGAAGATAGGGATGGAGACGGCCTGCTTGAGGACTTCCATCCATGCGCCGGGTTTGGGCAGGACGCGCGCCCATCCGGGGAAGTACGAGAGGGCGAGGTAAGGCAGCGCGAGTCCGAGAGCGAGCGCGCTGAAGACGGCGAAGCTGACCCAGGCAGAGTGGGCGAGGGCGTAGCCGATGGCGGCTCCCATGAAGGGCGCGGTGCAGGGCGTGGCAACGACCATGGCAAGGACGCCGGTGAAGAAGCTGCCTGCGTATCCCTGCTTCTGCGCGAGCGAGCCGCCGGCGCTGGTGAGCGAGAGCCCGATCTCGAACTGGCCGGCGAGGGCGAGTCCCAGGAAGAAGAGAAGCATCGCCATCAGGGCGAGGAAGGTGGGGGACTGGAACTGGAATCCCCATCCAAGTTGGCGGCCGGCGGCTCGAAGAACGATGAGGACGGCGACGACGACCCAAAACGAGACCAGGATACCGAGCGTGTAGACCCAGCCGTGGGCGCGCAAACGATGGCGTTCGTGCTGTGACGATTGGACGAGTGCCAGGCCCTTGATGAATAGCACCGGGAAGACACACGGCATCAGGTTGAGGAGAATGCCGCCGATGAAGGCCAAGCCTGCGGCTCCGAGAAAACCGGAGGAACCACCGGAGGGTGCGGTGTTGGTGGTGGCAGCGGCGATGATGCCCGGCGTGGCGTGGATTTCGTAGGCGGTGCCGTCGGCGAGTTCGAGCAGGCCGTTGAGCTTCTGTGGCGGAGCCTGAAGGTTCTCGTCTTTGGTCAGCGTGAGTTGAACGCCCTTCGATGTCGCGACGGGGGGTTGGGGGGCGGCATTGGCGATGACGGTTTCATCGAGAGGAAAGAACTGGGCAGAGGCGTTCTTCGTGCCGGTGACGTTGAGGAGGAAGCTCTTCGGAGTTGAGGAGAAGATCGCAGTGTCAGAAGACGGAAGCGGTTTGGGGAGCTGAGCCTGGAAACGGGCGATGAGGCTTTGCGCGGTGGAGTCCGAGGTTGGAGACGCGGGTGCGGTCGCGAGTGCGGAGCGTGTGAGGGCCAGGTCGGCTTTGCCGGGAATGCAGACCGCACGGCAGACGAGCCATGTAATGTGCGCGGCCAGAGTCGCTTCGGGTTGCGAGGGGTGGAAGTCCGCGGCGACGCGCATGGGGATGGGGAAGACGACTTCGTTTTCGTAGCCGAAGTCCATCAGGGGTCCGAGGGGCAGACGTTTGGGCGGAGGGAACTGCATGGCGCCGGCGGTAATGCCGCTGGGGAGCTTCCAGGTGATCGCAGGCGGCTCGCCGGAGTCGCCTGCGTTGATCCAGTAGACGTGCCAGCCCTGCTCCAGGCGAAAGTCCAGACCGGCGGTGAAGGTTTGGCCAGGGTAGATCTCCGCGGGCGGGACGAGGAGAGAGACGGTCAGATGCGGGGCGGTAACAGAGAAAGACGGCTCTGCCTTGGCGCGATGCTCAGGCATCAGCACCAGAAGGGCCAGGGAGAGAAGCGCGAGCAGCGGCGATCGGCGAAGAAGTCGAGGCATCGGACGAAATCAATTGTAGGCTGGGCGCATTGGAGGCTGCTATAGAGACGCAGCGGCAGGAGCGGATCGGCTCTTCAAAGTTAACGAATGCCCATTAGCGAATCGCATTCGCCAGGTTCGATTGGTGGTTTCTGGCGCGGGCGGTGAATGACGCGACAAAGCTCTGACTTATCCGCAGGTATTTATAGGACAATAAAGAGTGAGCTCCCCACAGAAAGGGACCCGGCCTTGAGCACTTCCATGTCGTCCGCTGAGACGGTTTCTGCCTCTTCTCCGATTCGTGAAATCAGCATTGCCCACAGTCCGGACTCCGATGACGCGTTCATGTTCTACGGGCTGGCAACGAATAAAGTCCGCGTGCCCGGCCACAAGTTCACGCATGTGCTTTGCGATATCGAGACGCTGAATCAGCGCGCGATTCGCGAGGCATTTTTCGACGTGACCGCGATCTCGTTCCATGTGTATCCGTACATTCAGGACAACTACGCGCTGATGCCGTGCGGNNGGATCGGTGGGCGAGGGATACGGGCCGATGATCGTGGCGACGAAGCCGTACGATCTGGACGAGATTCGCAAGGTGAAGATTGCGGTGCCGGGCACGCTCACAACGGCGTATCTGGCGCTGAAGCTGTTCGCGCCGGAAATTGAAACCGCGGTCGTTCCCTTCGATCAGATCATCCCCGAAGTGATGGCGGGGAACTACCAGGCTGGGCTGATCATTCATGAGGGACAGCTGACGTATCCGCGCACCGGGCTTTCGAAGATTCTGGACCTCGGCGTTTGGTGGCGCGAGCAGACCGGGTTGCCGCTGCCGCTGGGCGGAAACGCAATTCGGCGATCGCTGGGCGATGCAACGATGCTCACCGTAACCCAGGCGGTGCGGGACAGCATCCAGTACGGACTCGATCATCGCGAGCAGGCGCTCGAGTACGCGATGCAGTTCGGACGCGATCTGGACACGAGCCTGGCGGACAAATTCGTTGGCATGTACGTGAACGAGCGCACGCTCGATTACGGAAGCGATGGACGCGAGGCAATCCGTAAGCTGCTGGCCATGGGGCACGAGCGCGGAGTGATTCCGCACCCGGTGCAGGTGGACTTTGTGGAGTGAGAAGCAGAGTTTAGAGATAAGGGTTTAGGGATTAGAAACAGAAGCGGGCTCGGCGTGCGCCGGGCCTTTTGTATTTGCGGGCTTATTGTGGGCGGGGTACGACTTTGGGTTCCTTGCCCGGTGGGAGAGTCTTGACCGTCGGCTCAGTGCCTGGAGGTACAGGCTTCTCGGTGGGCTCGGCGCCGTTGCGCACTTTGGTGACGTAGTCAGAAAGCTGCTGCGAGGTGGCGCCGAGCATCTGGCCCTTGTCGTTCAGGGTCAGGTTCCAGACCAGATACTCACCCGGAGCGTTGCGATCGGTGAAGACGATGCTGCGGGCGCTGCCGGCTTCGGACATGCGCAGCAGAGGCAGTGGCGCGTGGCTGAGGCCGACTTCGGTGCCGGGGCGGGAGAGGATGTTCGCGTTGCCATAGACTACGTCGGCGTAGCAGAGGGCGTACGCGAGCCAGTTGCCTTCGGGCTGGACAGCTTTGGCAGCGAGATCGGCGGGGACGACGCGGTTGAAGACGGCGATGCTGCGCTGGCTCCCGGTGGCGGAGCGGAACGGAGTTGCATTCCGGTAAAGGACGGGAACGACCCATACGCGGCCAGCTCCGCGCGGAACGAGAGCCGTGAAGAGGGACTCGACTCCGTTGGGAAAATGCCTGCGATAGTGAACGGTGAGTTGTCCGGGCATGACCGGGCAGGTGGCTGCATCGTAATCCCACTCACTGGCGCTGAGGTTGTAGCCGAAGAAGGCGGCCTCCGCAGCGATTTCGCTGCGCTTGCCGTGGATCAGGTTGAGGTCGGCTGGAGTGAGCTGTGAGGAAGATGTGTGGTCAAGCTCGAGATATTGCGAGCTGACGACGGATTCAGCCTGCTGCCCGAACGCCTGGATGACAACGGAGACGCAAACAACACTGAGGATGGCAAGGGACACGTTGCCACGCTTGCGCATCGCGAAGGTCATCTGGTTTCCAATCTAACAAAACGGGCAGCCGCTGGGGCTGCCCGTTCCGGATGAGGCAACGGCTCGATTACTGGGTGGTGTGAGCCGCCGGACGATGGGCCGGCGTGGTGTGGTGCACCGGAGCCTTTGGACTGGCCTTCGGTGCGCCGTCCTTGAGGATGATCATCGCCGGCTTCTGCGTGTAGGAATCGAAGGTGGCGATGAAGGTCTGCATCGTTCCGGTGGTCGGCAGTTCCTTCAGCGGAGTCTTCATTTTGATGGTGAAGTCCGCGGTGTTGGACTGCTGTGCATCCTGGGTGACGGCGAGCTGCACCGTGTCCGAGGCGGCGGAGATGACCTTTCCGGGAATCTCGGCAGTGATGCCGTTCATGACAGACCAGATCGCTGCCTGATCCACCGACTGACCGTTGGTGAGGATGAACTCCTTATCCGAGAGCGCCATGTTTTTCAGGCTGGCGGTGCAAGCGGCAGGAAGGGAGGGCGCCGGAGCCGCCCCTGGGGTCGCCGGGATTTGTCCTGGGGTCGCCGGGATCTGTCCCGGGGTCGCTGGGATCTGTCCCGGGGTCGCTGGGATCTGTCCCGGGGTCGCCGGGATCTGTCCCGGGGTCGTCTCAGGAGCCGTTGCCGGAGAGGCAGACGCACTGGCGCCGGAAGCAGGAGCGGACGGTGGAGGCGCAGGCGTGACGCCAGTGCAACCCGCGGAGGTTACGACGGCATGGTGAGCCAGATCGGCGGGCGAGGGCGGAGGCGGAGCCTGGGTCGGGTTGTAGGTCGCGGGCGGGAAGATATT
Source organism: Acidobacterium sp. (assembly GCA_003152595.1). Taxonomy (GTDB): domain Bacteria; phylum Acidobacteriota; class Terriglobia; order Terriglobales; family Acidobacteriaceae; genus Palsa-343. The sequence continues at coordinate 39,084 of PMAM01000059.1, read as the reverse complement.
GGCGGGGATCGCGGCCAACTGCTGCACTTCCGCATAGCCCTGCGGCGGGGTCGAGTTGCAGGCAGCGTCGTTCTGGGAGCAGTGGTACTTCTTGTACCAGTACTCGGCGGCGTCTTCGATGGGCTTCTTGAAATTGGGCTGAGCGAACTGCGCAGCGCGGGTCAGGAACCAGACAGCGTTCTTGATGTCCTTGGGATCTTGGTTCAGGTAAGCGTTGCCGAGGTTATAGGTGTCGACGAGAGCCGCGCCGGAAGTGGTCTGGCTGGGATCCTTATAGGACTGCAGCTCCTTGGTATACGCGTCGATTTCGTCCCTGGTGTCCTTCTTCGCCATATCGTCGGCGCCTATGGCGCTGTAGAAGGTGGGGGTGGCGAGATCCTTGACTTTGTCGTAGTCGGCCTGGCTCATGCAGGGATCTTTGGTGGCGGCGAGGCCCTTCTGGGCTGTGGCGGCGGCGTCATCGAGCATCTGCTGCTTATTGGAAGCATTGGCCGGCTGGTTGGCCTGCATGTTTCCCAGGTACACGACGGCGAGCATCGCGCGCAGGTTATTGGGATCGGCCTGGATGAGGCGCTTGGCAGCGTCGAGCATTTTGGGCGCGTTGCTCGAGGCCTGGTAAGCGGCCATCAGGGCCTGGAGCATCTCGGTTTTGGCGACGCTGTTGGGATACTGCGTAAGGAAGGCCTCGATGGCAGATGCCTTAGCCGCCGGATCAGACTGGCTGGTGGCGTTGGCGTAGGCGTTATATTCGGCTGCATCTTTGATGGTGATCTGGGCGCAGTTGGCACCGCCGCCCTGGCCAGCGGCCTGACCGTCGGCGCCCTGGGCAAAGGCAGGCAGAGAGATCGCGCCGGCACACAGGGTGGCCAGCGCAATCGAGGCAATCGCAAGCTTCTTCATTCAACGCTCCTGGACAATTTCATGTGTTTCAAACCTCAGAACTCAGGCGACCTGCGCCTAACCAGATCAGACGCAACCATCCTGTGATCGGCGAGCCGCTGCGGCGATGCCGGATTATAAAAACCAATTCCGCGAACTGACAAGTTGACGCACTCGCCACCGTCTCACACCGCTGATGGGATGCCGCATGATCCGGATGGTGTTGACCGCAGAATGCAAAGAGCAAGATTACACGAGCTTTCAGCAAAAAGCGGAGAATTTTTCGAGGTGCGGAGAAAGCGAGTGAAGGGAGGCGCGGGTGGCCAGCGTCAATCCGTGAAAACAGGCTTAGCGGGAGGACCGGATGAGACGGATGCGGGTGGTAAAAGCGCGGCCCAGCGGTTGAGAGAAGGTCAGATACTGCGGCGAATCGACGTTGTTGTAGACGATGTATGGATCGGCGCGATCGGTGATGTTCTCGACCAGGCCGCGCAGCCCGAAGTACTTGCCGTGGAAGTGGAAACGCCATTCCAGACCGGGGCTGAAGTCGACGTAGTCGGGAAAGCGCTGGGAGCCTGCGGGTCCGACGATCTGGTTATTCGCGTCGATCGAGTCAAAGGGAAATCCCGTATTCCAGTCGAAGGTATAAACGAAGTCCCAGTTCCTGTGGACGGAGGGCAACCATGGAGCCCAGGCGGGAAGCCAGCCCCAGGAGACGACTCGATTCGGGACATCCCAGAAAAGCGGGCCCTTCTGCTGCGGGCCGAGCAGAGAGACAGTCGGCACGTAGTCAATCGCAGAATTGGTCGTGGCTGAGGAGCGCGTGTACGAAGCAAAGAGAGCGTAGTTGCCGGAGAAGGTCTTCCTGGCGTCGATCTCTGCGGCGTAGTAGTGGTCCTGACGATTGTTGGTGAGGACGTAGTTGCCCGAGAGGGCGCCGGAGCCACTGAGGTTCGCGTAGACCAATTCGTTGGAGAGACGTTTCTGCATAAAGCTGCCGCCGACATAGACCTTTGCCGGCATTTTGTGCTGGAGGCCAAGGCTCCAGTTGATGGCGCGGGCTTCGTGCAGGGAGGATGGGTTCGCGGTGAAGGTGGTGGTTAGCGGCGGGCCGGTCGGCGTGGATCCGTCAGCAGCGTAGTAGGTGTCATAGCGGATGCCGGCGAGCGCGCGGGTCAGGTATTCGACCTGGGTGTGTTCGTAATAGACACCGATGCCACCGGTGAGCTTGGTGGTGCCTGCGGCTCCGGGCGGGGTGTAATTAAAGGCGATGCGCGGAGACAAGAGGGGGAGGCGAATGATCTCGTCCCAGTCGAAGCGGAGGCCAGGCTCAACCAGAAGGCTGTTCACAGGCTTCCAGCGGTCCTCAATATAGGCGCCGGGTTCGAAGTTGTGGCGGGTGAAGGGCGTGAAGGCGGGGAAAGTGCTGCGGCGCAGCAGAGTGCGGTCCTCGCGGAGGTAATTGACGGGCGCGAAGGATTCGTGTTCGTCGAAGCCGAGATATTCAGTGTCGATGCCGGCGCGGATCTGGTGACTGCCTTTCCAGTTGCGCGCTGGCAGGTAGACGTCTGCGTAGCCTTCAAGGCGCTGCGATCGCGTGGTCTGCGTTTCGAAGTTGCTGCCGCTGGGCAGCTCAGGAGTCAGGTCATACGGTGTCGAACCGTGGGGCTCCCAGCCTTCGCGATAGCGCATCGTGCCGAAGCCACCATCGATCATGACGCCATTCTTGAAGCTTTGCTGATCGCGCACGTAGGGCAGCCAGGCGAGGATGTCGTGGTTGTCGGTGCTCTCGCGAGGCGCGATGGCAGAGATGCCCTCGTAGGGCGAGTGATAGTCGTTGAAAAGCAGCGCTGTGCTCAGGCTGTTGCGCGCTCCCAGGTTCAGCTGGAACTTAAGCAGATTGCTGCCGCGGATCAGGTGATTCGTGTCGGCGTTGGACGGCAGTTCGGGGATGTAGATGTCGCTGTACTGGGTGTCGATAGCTTCGAAAAACCATAGCTTATTGCGAACGACGGGGCCGGAGAAGGTGAACCGAGGCTCGAAGGTGTCGAAGCGGATGCCATTCAGGTTGCGGAAGGAGGGGATGAAGTCCGTGGCGTCGTAGCGAAATTTGTTATCGCCGGTCCCGGTAGTGAACGCGACAATGCCGCCGGTGGCACGACCGTACTGCACTGGGTAACGGGTGGTCTCAGTATCGATGGAACGCACGGCATCGGTGCTGACACGCAGGTCGAGTGTGCCAAAAACGGGAGAGCGGATGTCGAAGCCGTCGAGGGTATCGAGGGTCATGTAGGTTTCGCCGCCGGCGACATGCACCTGGCCGGAGGAATCCGCAATGACGCCAGGAGTAAAGGGGAGAAGGTTGCGGATGTCGATGTTCGTTGGGTAGGGCACGTTGACGATTTCGGGAACGTCCATGGCCTTCTGGTCGGAAAGCTGCTCGGTGTCGATGCCCGGGGCGGAAGTAGTGACGTTGACCTGCTGCTGGATGAGTTCCTCTCGGGTGAGGACGATGCGAAGAGCTGTCTCCTCGGGATCGAGGTCGCTGGTGGTGCTCTGGTAGAAGCCGGGCTTTTCGACGCGCACCGTGTATGGCGTTGTCTGACGCGGGACCCAGGTGCAGCGGCCGGTGTAGTCGGTGGCAATGCGGAGCGCGGGTTGGGAGGGTTCTTCGACGATGACCTGCGCAGCGGAGATGACGACACTGTTCTGATCGACGACGGTGAGGGTGATGATTTTTGGGTTTGCGCTGGCGAAGTGTTCGGCCGGGCGAGAGACCTGGGCGGACGCGGCCTGGCAGGCGGCGAGCAGTACAGCGAGTGCGAAGAATCCACGTTGCGGGCGTGGCATGAGGTTCAGTTCAGGTAATTCCTTTGACGCCGCGACTTTCGCGATGGCTGGCTTAATCGAACGGAATTTCCACCTCGGTATAGCTGCCCGGTGTGGCTGCGTTCACCACGGCGGCGATACGTTCAAGATGCAATCTGACATGTGACCATTTCGTGGTGCCGGTCAAAACAACAAGGGCTATTTTTCGTCCGGCAAGGTTCTGTTGATAGCGAATTCTTCTGTCGGTCGTTAGCAAGAGATCGAATGCGGCTTCTTCGGCGGCATTGAGCAACGCGCCGTTGATGAGCCTGTCCCAACCTCTGGANNAGGCTCTGGGCCACAAAATCCAGTACTGCCGTGATCTGCTCCCGCGTGACGTCGAATTGTTCCATCACTTCCTCGACGCTTAGGTCCTCAAGGTTCTCGATGACGGTCGCAACGGGCAAGCGAGTATCCCGAAACACCCATGCGCCGCTGACCTTGCCGGGAATGCTCTCCACAGCAGGGCATTGAGACCAATCAAGAGTTGGCATGGTTCGTGCTCCTTCTTTCAGAATACCCTGACACGCCGGGGTGGATCGCCATAATAGGCGAAGCGGGCAAGGCAGGGAAGGGGCTTAAGGTTTCGGCGGCGGAGTGGACGGCGGGATTTGGCGTGGAACCAGTGTTGGTGCGGGTTTTCGCAGATTTTTGCTTGCGGGGGGTTGCGGTTGGGAATACCGTTAAAACATCTGGCAATCTCCGCGACGCCGAGCAATGTTCGTTCCCCTGGGAAGTTGGCAGCGCGGCCTAATAGTTGGGTTTGGTCCCCCTTATCCACAAGATGTTGGGGTGGCTCTGTTGACCATGCTTCCTGCGGGCGCTACAGTCGTTCCTAACGGCTCGGTACGGCCTTTTCTTTTCATGGTTCAGGAGTGTTTCAGACCCCCATGCTCAAACTGAAGAAGATTCAGATCCTGGGCTTTAAGTCCTTTTGTGACCGCACCGAAGTCCACTTGCCTGGCCAGGGAATGGCCATGGTGGTGGGTCCGAACGGGTGCGGCAAGTCGAACATCCTGGATGCGGTGAGCTGGGTGCTCGGCGAGCAAAGCGCCAAAAGCCTGCGCGGCGGCAAGATGGAAGACGTCATCTTTGCCGGGACGCGGGCTCGCAATCCACTGGGGATGGCCGAAGTGTCGCTGACCCTGGTGGATCCGGAGGCCTACGAGGGCCCCCTGCTCGGCGAGCCCGAAGTGGTGGTCGAAGACGGAAATCCGGACTGGGACGAGCAGAAGATCCGCGCGCAAAGTGCGGCCGAAGTCGAGGAGATCATCGCCGAGACGCAGCCGGGAGTGGTGATCGGGGAGAAGGAAGTGCCTGGGCCCGGGGGCGAGGGCGTTGAGCCGGATCTGGCTGCGGAAGGCGAGGCGGCCGAGGAGCCTGAGATTGAGGGTCCGGCAGAGGCGGCGCACGCGGAGAACGTTCCCGAGGTCGTGTTGAAGATTCGCCGNNGGCGACAGCGAATATCTGCTGAACGGGAAGCTATGCCGGCTGCGCGATATCCAGGACATCTTTATGGGCACCGGCCTCGGGCCGGAGTCGTACGCGATCATCGGGCAGGAGCGCATCGGGCAGCTGTTGAGCTCGCGGCCGCACGACCGGCGCGCGATCGTGGAGGAAGCTGCGGGCATCACGCGCTTCAAGACGAAGAAGCGGCTGGCGGAACTGCGCCTGGAGCAGGCGAAGCAGAACCTGGCGCGCGTGAACGACATTTTCGAAGAAGTGACGCGGCAGATGGGGTCGTTGAAGCGGCAGGCCGCCAAGGCCGAGCGCTACGGCAAGCTGCGCGACGAGATGCGCGAAAAGCTGAAGGTGGTGCTGGCCAGCAGGATTGCGCAGATGGATGCGCAGCAGGCGGCGCTGGAAGCGGAAATTGCGGAACTGACGGGGAAGATTGATGCCGGCGCGGAGAAGGTGGAGGCGCTGGATCAGGAGCACGCCGCGCTGATGGCGCGTGGTTATGAACTGGAAGACGCAGCGAAGGACGCCGAGACGCGAGCGAACCAGCGCGCGGTGGAGATTGAGCGTGCCGATGCGCGTCACCAGACGAATCAGGAGCGCATCGCCGAGCTGGACGCCCGGATGGCGGCTGCGCAGGCCGAGCTGGGGCAGGTGCAGGAGCATCTCCAGGGGACGACGGCCGAGCGCGAGGCACAGAAGAGTTTCCTCGAGTCAGCCGCATCGGCGACGGCCGAGGCGCGGGAGCGCACGCGGCTGAAGCAGGAAGCGATGCGAGAGGCCGTGGCCGCGGTATCGGCTGCGGAGCAGCAGTCGGAGGGCGCGCGGCGGCTGGCGGCGCAATTGTTGTCGCAGCTCGGACAGACGCGGAGCCAAATCTCGCAGGGCGAGGAGTCCGTGGCGTCACTGCAGCGTGAGTCGGAGCGGCTGACGAGCGAGATGGAGTCGGCGCGGCGCGATCTGGAAGCGCTGGGTGCGGAGCGCGGCCAGATTTCGCTGACGTTTGAGTCGGTGACCGAGACGCTGCGTCGCGTGGAGGCGGAGATTGCGGGGCTGCGCGGGGAAATTGAGTCGGGACGCGCCGAAGAGCAGGCGGCGCGGCGGCATGCCGATCAACTGCGCGCGGAGCATGCGACGCTGAGCGGGCGCACAGCTTCACTGGAGGCGCTGATCCGGGAGCACAGCTACTCGACCGATACGGTGCGGAAGCTGTTCCAGTCGCAGTCGTTGGGCGGCGGTCTAGCTCCGGTCGGCACGCTGGCGGATTTTCTGGAAGTGGGCGATCAATACGAGAGCGTCGTAGACGAGTTCCTGCGCGATGAGCTGAATTACATCGTGGTCAAGAGCTGGGATTCGGCGCACGAAGGTGTTCGTCTGCTGAAGACCGGAGTCGACGGGCGCGCGACGTTCCTGGTGCATCCGGAGGACGCGCAGGCGAAGTTCTCGTTTGCTGCGGATGACTCGATGCCGTACGAGCACGCGCGGCCGGCCGTGGTGCCGCTGCGCAACTGCATCCGCGTGCTGGATGGGTTTGGGCGTTCGCTCGAGGCGATTCTGCCAAAGCTGCGCGAGGGCTATGTTGCGCCGGATTCGGAGACGGCGCGTACGCTCGCGCTCGAAAATCCTTCGGCGTTCTTTCTGGCGCCGACGGGAGAGTGCTTCCACAACGTTACTGTGACGGGCGGGAAGCCGGGTTCGGAAGGGCCGCTGGCTCTGAAGCGGGAACTGCGCGACACGCAACAGAAGCTCGCGGAGATTGAGCGCGAGCTGGGCCAGGCAGAGATGCGCGCAGCGACGCTGACGAAGACGCTGGCGGAACTGACCAGGACGCTCGATGCGAAGTCAGAGGAGCGGCGCGTGGCCGAGCGCGAGAGCGCGAACCAGAGTGCGGCGCTGCGGCAGATGGAGATGGAGGTCCAGCGGCTGGAGCGGCGGCTGCAGGACTGGACGCTGGAGAGCGAGCGGAATCGAGACGCTCGCGCGAAGAAAGAGACGGAGCTGGAGCAGCGGCGCGAAGAGCTGGTTCGGCTGGAAGGCCAGCATCAGGCGGCGGAGACGGACCTGGAGGCGCTGCAGCGCACGGTAGCGGAGCTGCGGGCGAATCGCGACCTTGCGCAGCAGGAAGCCGCGCAGATGTCGGCCGAACTGGCCGGGCTGGAGGAGCGGAGCCGCGGGGCGCAGCAGGCCTTTGAGCGCATCGACCGGATGTTCCATGAACTCGAAGCACGCGTCGCGCAGATCACGCAGCAACTTGCGGCCGCGAAGGCCGAGCAGGAGCAGCGCGGGCGCGAGAACGAGCAGCTGGTGGCGACGCGCGAGCAGCTGATCGAGGCACGGGATGCAGCGCAACGCGAGGCCGCCGAAACCCACGTGCAGATTGCGACACTGCGGGCGGACATCGCGGCGATGGAACAGAATCTGAAGGCGCTGCGGACGGAGATCGATGCGCAGCGCGAGGCGCGCGGAACATGCGGCAATCAGGCCGCGACGCTGACGGCGGAACTGCGGCATGCGGAAGAGGCTTGTATTGCCGATCTGAGCCTCGAGGCCGCGGCGCTGCGGAGCGATGAGACGCTGACGCGAATCGAAGGCGAGGCGCTGGCAACGGAAGATACGGCGTGCCGTGAGATGAAGCAGCGGCTCGAGAACATGGGGCCGGTGAATATGATGGCGCTGGAGGAGTACAACGAAACGGCGCAGCGGCATCAGTTCCTGGAGACGCAGAAGACGGATCTGCTGCAGTCGATCGAGAACACACAGGCGACGATCAGGGAGATCGACGAGATCTCGCGGACGAAGTTCGACGAGGCGTTTGTGCGGATCAACGAGAACTTCAGCGCGACTTTCGGGAAGCTGTTCAGCGGCGGGCAGGCATTTATGCGGCTGACCGACGAGGAAAATGTGGCCGACAGCGGCATCGATATTGTGGCGCAGCCGCCGGGCAAGAAACTGCAGAACGTGCTCCTGCTCTCGGGCGGCGAGAAGGCGCTGACGGCTTTGTCGCTGCTGATCGGAATCTTCCTCTTCCAGCCGAGCCCGTTCTGCGTGCTGGACGAGGTAGACGCCCCGCTCGACGAAACCAACGTGGGGCGGCTGGCGGATATGCTGCGTGGGATGGCCGAGGAGACGCAGTTCGTCATCGTGACACACTCGAAGCGGATGATGGTCGCGGCGGACATGATCTACGGCGTGACCATGCAGGAGCCGGGCGTGTCGAAGATCGTGAGCGTGCGAATCGGTGACCGCGAACACCATCACGCGCGGATGGCGATGGCGTAAAAGACAGCGTTCAGCGTTTGGCGTTTAGCGTTCGGGAATGCGGGGATGGCCTGGGGTTTTCGCGGCCCCGGGGGCTGCCTGAAAAGTTGCCGTTCTCGAAGACGAGTTTTCCGCGTAGATACGTCGCAGTCGCGGTGCCAAATAGGTTCTCGCCGACGTAGGGCGAGATGTTATGGCGTGTGTGGAGCTGGGCAGCGGTGACGGTCTGCTCCTGGTCAGGGTTGAAAACAACAAAGTCGGCGTCGTAACCCGGGGCGATTGCGCCCTTGCGGCCCGTGAGTCCGGCCAATTGTGCCGGTTTCTGCGACAAAAGACGGGCCAGGTCGCCGAGAGTGAACCCTCGGGCGCGCATGCCGGTCCAGACGACCGGCAGCGCAACGGAAACGCTGGCGATGCCGCCCCAGGCAGCGAGGAAGTTGCCGGTGTCCTGGTGCTTCATCTCGGGCGGACAGGGAGAGTGGTCCGTGGCGATGAGATCGATGAGGCCGTCGCGGACGGCCCCCCACAGCTGCTCGCGGTCGGCTGCGCCGCGAATGGGCGGCGCGCATTTGTGCAGGGTGCTGCCGTCGGGGATGTCCTCAGCGGCGAAGTGCAGATAGTGCGGGCACGTTTCGACGGTCAGAGGAAGGCCTTCCTCTTTCGCGCTGCGGATGTCCGGCAGGGTTTCGGCGGTTGCGAGATGAACGATGTGGAGGCGGAAGCGATATTCGCGGCAGAGGCGAATCGTGAGGCGGATCGCTTCGACTTCGGCCTGGTCGGGACGCGAGCGGAGCCATGTGTCGTATCGACGAGGATCGGCGTTGGGGTCGGCGGGCGCGAGGAATTTCGGCAGTTCGGCATGGACGAGGAGCGGCAGGCCGGTGCGCGCGAGGTGCGGCGCAGCGTCGCGGAGTTCGGCTTCATCGACGCGGCAGAAGCCGTCGATGCCGGGTTCGGCGAGGAAGCATTTGAAGCCACGAACGCCGGCGCGGGCGAGCGGTTCGATGTCCTCGGCATTGTGGCCGGAAACGCCGCCCCACGCGGCCCAGTCGACGCGGCACTGGTTGCGGGCCGCAGCGCGCTTGGCTTCGAGCGCGGCGACGTTGGTGGTTGCAGGCAGGCAGTTCAGCGGCATATCGATGAGGGTGGTGTAGCCGCCGGCGGCAGCGGCGCGCGTGGCCGTGGCGAAGCCTTCCCACTCGGTGCGGCCAGGCTCATTGATGTGGATGTGCGAGTCGATNNTCGATGAGGCCGGGGAGGAGCGCGCCATCGCACGAAATACGGCGGTAGTGGGTGGGGATTTCGGATTCGCTGCAGAGGCCGGCGATACGGCCGCCGTCGACCAGGACAGCGCCGGGGCGAATGGCATCGGGGGTGACGATCTGCGGGGAGATGAACGCGTCGGGCATGGTTTCCAGTGGACTCTTGGCGCGGAGTGCGCGCTCTCGTGTATTCCTTATAGAAACCATTTTGACAGGGGATGCGATGACCGAAACGACTTCCGCGACGATTTCCGAACCGCAGACGACGCTGACCACGCAACAAGTGGTGGATCTGACGAAGAGGCTGAACTACGGGACATGGCGGTTCCAGAAGGGCTGGAACCCGATGCACATTGCCGATGCCGAAGGGTGCTACTTCACTGACGGAGCGGGGAGGCGGTATCTGGATTTGTCGGCACAGCTGATGTGCGTGAACCTCGGGCACAAGAATCCCGCGGTGATTCGTGCGATTGCGGAGCAGGCGCAGGCTCTGGCGTATGCATCGCCGGCGTACGCAACCGAGGCGCGCGCAGAGCTGAGCCAGGTGCTGCTGGAGGTTCTGCCGGAGGGGCTGACGAAGTTCTTCTTTACGACGTCAGGGACCGAGGCGAACGAAGCGGCGTTCAAGATTGCGCGCATGTACACGGGCAAGACGAAGATCGTGGCGCGCTACCGGTCATATCACGGATCGACGGCGGGATCGATTGCCGCGACGGGCGGCTTCCGGCGGTGGGCGATGGAATCGGTGGGCGGCAAGGCGCAGGGATTCCTGTTTGCGCCCGAGGTGAACTGCTACAACTGCCCGATCAAACACACCTATCCGCAGTGTGGGATTGCGTGCGCGGAATACCTGGAGCACATCATTCGGAACGAGAGCGACGTGGCAGCGGTGATCGTGGAACCGGTGGTGGGGACGAATGGCGTTTTGGTCCCGCCAAAGGAATACATGCCGATGCTGCGCGAGATTTGTAACCGTCACGGTGTCCTGTTGATCGCCGATGAGGTGATGAGCGGCTGGGGACGGACGGGCGAATGGTTCGCGATGGACAACTGGGGGGTGAAGCCGGACATTCTGGTGACGGCGAAGGGCATCACGTCGGCCTACGTGCCGCTGGGGCTGTGCGCAACGACGGAGAAGATCGCGGCGTACTTTGACGATCACTACTTCTCGCACGGCCACACGTACGAGGCGCACCCGATCACGCTGAAGCCGGCAGTGGCCACGATCCGGGAGATGCAGCGGCTGGATCTGGTCAAGCGATCGAAGAAAATGGGGGCCTGGCTCGAACCCAAATTGCGGGCGCTCGCGGCGAAGCACAAATCGATTGGCGACGTACGCGGGTTGGGGCTGTTCTGGGCGCTCGATCTGGTGAAGAATCGCGCGACGAAAGAGGCCTTCAACACCATGCAGGACAAGGTGGAGGGCAAGCCGGCAATGGTGGACAAGGTGGCGGCCGACATGCTGAAGCGCGGCGTGGCGATTGCGGCCTGGGTGAGCCATCTGGTGATTGCACCGCCGCTGATCGTTGAGGAGAAGGACCTGGATTTCGCGATCGAGGCGCTGGATGGAGCGCTGGCGATTGCGGATGCGGAAGCGGTCTGAAGCGAGCCGAAATAGCGACCCCGGGACTCAACTGCGAGACCCGGGGTACTCGATTGGGACGGATCACTGCAACTCGTTTTACCGGTGCTTGATGAAGTGGCCGCTCTGCAACTCGGTCATGGCTTGGCGCAGTTCCGCCTGGGTGTTCATGACGATGGGTCCATACCACGCGACAGGTTCCTCGATCGGCTTGCCGGAAACGAGCAGGAAGCGGATGCCATCCGGTCCTGCCTGGACCTGAATCTCATCGCCGCGGTCGAACAGGACCAGCGAATGGTTGGTCGCGTCATACTCAGGCTGCGCGTTGGGGTCGACACCTGACTCGGTGAGGACCGCCTGCGGAGTCGAGGCATCGCGAAAAGTTCCCGAGCCGGCGAAAACGTAGGCGAAGGCGTTCCGCGTGGTCTCCACCTTGAGACGCCGGCGCTTGTTCGGCGGGACGGAGATGTCGATGTAGTTGGGGTCGGCGGCGACGCCTTCGACCGGGCCGCGCTTGCCCCAGAACTCGCCACAAATGATGCGAGCGGTGGTTCCGTCGTCCTCGGTGACCTCGGGGATCGCTGCGCTGGGGATGTCCTGGTAGCGCGGGTCGGTCATCTTGAGTTGTGAGGGCAAGTTGGCCCAGAGTTGAAAGCCGTGCATGCGGCCGCGGTCGTCGCCTTTAGGCATCTCCTGGTGGAGAATGCCGGAGCCGGCGGTCATCCACTGCACGTCGCCCGCAGTCATCTTGCCCTTATTGCCGAGCGAATCGCCGTGCTCCACCGAGCCGGCGAGGACGTAGGTGATGGTCTCGATGCCGCGATGGGGGTGCCATGGGAAGCCCGCGAGGTAGTCCTCGGGACGCTCGTTGCGGAAGTCATCGAGGAGGAGAAAGGGGTCGAAGTCTTTGGTTTTGCCGAAGCCGAAGGCCCGCTGGAGGCGCACACCTGCGCCTTCGAGCGTGGGTTTTGTCGACAGGATCTCTTTCACCGGTCTGAGGGACATGGTGTTGTTCCGTTTCTGGTCTGTTGGTGGGGATTGCGACCAGTTCTTTAGATTCACGAGGTGCAGGAAGGACTCCGACTTGCCGTCGGAGGCGGCCGCGCTCCGCGCCTGGCGGATTGGGCGTTTTCCTATGCAATTGCTAATCAGGTAGTTAGCAGGCTGTTCTGCGAGGACTCGGATCGGTACCGGTTATTTGCTGGAGCCAGGGGTGTTCTGCGCCGGCCCGGAGGTCTGCGAGGCGGCACGCTTTGCGGCGAGGCGGGCCTGCTTCTCCTGGTGCTTCCGCATGTAGTGGGCGGCGATATCCGGGTAGAACTCGCGCACCGAGGAGAAGGCGACGTCGCGCATCACGGAGTAGCCGAATTTCTCTGCGAGGGCACCGAAGGTCCCGGCGCTGGGTGGGTAGTAATAGCGGGAGACATACTGAGTGATCGCCTTGCCTCCGAGGCCGGCGAAGTTGGGGGTTAAGTGGCCGCTATAGGTGCGGGCCACGGCCTGCTGACCGATGGTGTACAGCGGGCGGATGTAGATGCTGTGTCCGGCGCCGAGGGCGTAATAGCGAGTGTCCTCGCGGAGCAGGGTGGGGAGAAACCAGGCGGAAAGGTAGGTGTTGTCGGTCTTATCGACGAATCCGCGCCAGGTGTACAGGCTGAAGCCTTCGATGCCTTTGCCGAGCGGCGGGTGCTCATTCAGCGCCTCAGCACTGAGCGAGGTGAGGCCGAGAAAGATAAAAGAGGAGTAGTCAAAGGCCTGGCGGGTGGCGACGACGAAGTTGTANNGGGTGCCGGGAGCCGGTTTCGGCTTTGGAGAAGCATCCGAAGACTGGGTGCCGGAGGTGGGGGAAGTCTGAAGGTTGGCGGGAACGGTATCGGCCAGCAGGAACAGATTGAGCGAAGAGTCTGATCCTGTCGAGCGGGTACGGTCACCCTCGGCGCCTGGGAGCTGCGGGCCAACGAGGCGGGGGCCCGGCTCGCGAGCCGACGACGTCTGAGCGGTGCCAGCGATCGGCAGAGACAGAAAGAGAGCTGCGTGAATCAGGCGCAAAATCCACCATCCATGGTCGGAAAACGAGTGGTTGGGTGGGTCACTCGAAAAAGAATGTCCGTCGTTCCCTTGTTTCGCTGATTAGAACAGGAAACCGACCAAATAGTTTCAGGCGGGGGTGAATAATGCGGGGGGAAGTACCGAAGTTGTTTGCGGGCGCGCACGGGTGCCAAGGACGCAACGTTTTGAGCTGGATCGTCCGTGCGCAAGCACCGGAGTTTAGCCCTGTTTCAGTTGGCGAGCTTGATGGGGGCCCAGGGAGAGGATTCGTTGGCCCTCTCTCCGGGCATCTGAGAACTGCTGCCGAGAAGAAGAGAAAACTCAGCGAATGTTGCCGTGGAGTTCCTGGTGAGGTTCCTGCTCGACCTGGTCGAGCTTTTTCTTTTGTTCATCGGTAAGGACGTCGCGGATGCGTTTGTCGGCCCGCAGGCGCTCGGCGTGAATGCGGGTCGTGCGCTCCTGCGGGGACATGTTCTCGTCGTGGACCGACTTCACGGTCGCGTCGTGCAGGACCTGCAGGATGGGCTGCACCTGGGCCTGCTGATCCTGGGTGAGATCGAGGCGGCTGGAGAAAAGCTTCAGTTGCGCTTCGACGGTAGGGATGCCGTCAGCGTCCGTGACTGTGGCGACCTCAGCGGTTGGCTGCTGAGGAAATGCGGGGACAGCGAAGAGCAGCAGCGTTCCGATGGCGAATGATCTGCGGTTCATGAGGTTCCTCCGTTGGGCCTGCCTTTGGCCAACCTGTTTTTGGCCTTATGATTCGCACAGTAGCGGCCAGCAGCGGCGTTGTCGACGGGCGGACCGGTCGTTGCTGAACAAAATGGCGGGTGGTGTCCGGAAAGGAGCGCGCCAGCGTTGCAGAAGCTGATAGCAGCAAAGAAACTCGACAGCATGCAGCGTCGCAAATCCGATCCGCGGGCAAGGCGCACGCGCGAGCGTCTGGGCGGCGCACTCATCGAGCTCATTCGGGAAAAACCCATCGATGCGATTACCGTGCAGGAGGTACTGGACCGCGCCAGAGTGGGCCGATCGACGTTCTACGTTCACTATCGCGACAAAAACGACCTGCTGTTTAGCCAACTGGAGATGTTCCTCGAATTCATGAGCACGAAGCTGAGCGCCGAGCGTGAGGAGTCGCGGCGCGTGGCGCCGGTGGCAGACATGTTCGAACATATCGGAGGACAGAACCGGATGTACCGCGCACTGGCGGAAGCAGGGCAACTGCAGGACTTTTTCGATATGGCGCAGGATGCGTTTGCGCGCGGGATTGCGCGGCGGCTGCGGGAGTCCGGCCGGGTTGCCGGACTTTCGCGCAGCGAGCTGGCGGCGCGCGGCACGCTGCTGGCGGGGAGCCTGCTCGCGCTGCTGCGGTGGTGGATCGATCGCGGGGCGAAGGAATCGCCGAAAGCAATGGATGCGATGTTTCACCGGCTGGTATGGGAGGGAGTAGAGTAGGGCGACTGCATCTCAGATAAGAAACGAGGGGCGGGAATTGTGTTTAAGAAGCCGTGGGTGAAGATTGTGTTGGGCCTGGTAGCGGTGGGGTTCCTGGCGGTTTTGATGGCGCCGCTTTTCGTGAATGCGGACGCGTTCCGCCCGATGCTGGAAAACAAGCTGTCGAGCGCGCTGGGCCGAAGGGTGACACTGGGCAAGCTGAGCCTTTCATTGTTCACCCGGAGCGTTGTGGCCGATCAGTTGACGGTGGGGGATGATCCGGCCTTCAGTTCCACACCGTTCCTGCAGGCGAAATCGCTGAAGATCGGCGTGCATCTGCGGCCACTTTTCTTCCATCACCAAATCAAGGTGAAAAAGTTTGTAGCGGAGTCGCCGGAAATTCAGCTCATCTCGAACGACCATGGCGTGTGGAATTATGCGAGCCTGGGACGCGGCACGCCGGGGATGGACCAGGCCGCCCACGGTGACGACACAGAGATTTTCGTGGGCATTGCGGAAATCGACAACGGCAAAGTTGTCGTGTCGTCGCTGCCGTCAAAGGGTCAGCCGTTTGTCTACGACGCGGTGAACATTACCGCCGATAACGTTTCGTTCGGGCACGTGATTCCGTTTTCGCTCACGGCAAAGTTGCCGGGGGATGGATCCGTAGCGCTGAGCGGAACGGCGGGACCATTGAACGAGCAGGACGCATCGGCGACGCCGCTCAACGCGCAGCTGACGGTGCGAAAATTCGATCCGGTGAAGTCTGGCGTGGTGCCGGCGAGCGCGGGTATCGGAATGGAAGCTGACATTGATGCGCAGCTGAAGTCAGATGGGAAAACGGCAACGAGTACGGGGACGCTTGTGGCTCAGCATTTGCTGTTGGCGAAGAATGGAACGCCGGCGCCAAATCCGGTGCACGTAACTTACAAAGTGCAGGATGACCTCAAAGCGCAGACGGGCGACGTGAAGGATCTCGCGATAGAGACGGGACCTGTGACGGTACACGCCCAGGGCACGTTCGCGATGACAGGACCGGCAACAACGGTGAACCTCCACCTGAACGCAATGAAAGTGCCGGTGGATGCGGTGGAGGCTTTGCTACCCGCCGTGGGCGTGCGGTTGCCAACCGGATCGCAACTGAAGGGCGGGACGCTGACGGCGCAACTCGCGATCACGGGGACAGCGACGGCTCCGGTCATTGCGGGGCCGGTAGAAGTGGACAACTCGCAGCTGGCAGGGTTCGATCTGGGATCGAAGATTCAGGGGCTCACGGGGCTCACGGGCACCAGAGGCGGGACAGAGATCCAGGTGCTGCACGCAGACGTACACGAGACACCTGCGGAGACCCAATTGACAAACATCAACTGCGTGGTGCCGGCAATCGGGACGGCGACCGGGGCCGGAACGGTGGCCGAGTCGGGCGCGCTTAATTTTCAGCTCACGGTAAAGCTGAGCGGTTCAGGGGCGGCGGGGGCAGCGGCCGGTGCAGCAGCGGCGGCGTTAGATGGCGTTGCGGGCAATCTGCTGCACACGGCGGCCAATGCCAGCGTGCCGCTGACGATCACCGGGACGACGTCGAACCCGGTGATCCGCGCCGACGTGAAGGCAATGATGAGGGGGAGCGCCGGGTCGGCGGCGAAGAAAGGGCTGGGGAATCTGCTGCAGGGGCTGGTGCCGAAGTAGCTCCAGGGGCCTGCCTGGTCAGGCAAGCGGGATGCGCACTTCAGCGATGCAGCCGGTGTGATTCGGTTTGTTGCAGAGTTCGATGACCCCGCCGTGCGCCTCCACGATCTGGCGGGCGAGAGCAAGGCCAACGCCGGAGCCGGCTTTCTTGGTCGTGTAGAGCGGGACAAAGAGGTTTTCGGGATTGGCCAGGCCGGGGCCGTTGTCTTCGATGGCGATGCAGACGAGGTCGCCTTCTTCGGTGGCCTTGATCGTGACGTCGGGGCGGCAAGGCGGTCCCGACCGCTTGGCGCCCTGGCGGATGGCATTTGCCGGAGCTTCCGCGCCTCCCTCGGTGACCGGGGCGACTTCCGACTCTTCCTCGACACAGGAAAGCGCCGACTCGACGGCGTTACGGAGGAGGTTGATGAGGAGCTGCTCGATTTGGTCGGTGTCGGCGAGGAGTTCCACATCGGGGGCCGAGAGCAGCCGCACCTCGAGGCGAATCTCAAGCGAGACGACCCGCTCGAGCAGCGGCTGCAGGGGCACGCGCTTGAGGACCGGCGCAGGCAGCTGCGCGAGCTGGCGATAGGCCTGGACGAATCGGTTCAGCGATTCGGCGCGGTTCTCGATAACGGAGAGGCCGCGCTGCAGATCGCGCTGCAGGACGGCGATGGCCGGCGGGATCGCTGGGGGCGGCGCGGGTGCAGTGTCGACGTGCGGCTCAGCGCCGTTCGGCGATTTGAGCAGGATACGCGTACGCAGCGAGCCCGCGATGGATTTGATGGGCGTGAGCGAGTTGCTGATCTCGTGACCGATGACGCGGATGAGGCGGCGCCACGCAAGGCGCTCCTCCTCGCGCAGAGCGGCGCTGACGTCGGATAGAACGACGAGCGTGTGGGGGACGCCGCGCTGGCGGAACTCGCCCCGGCGGATCATCCAGCGCGCGGGCTGGCTGGGCTCGGGACGTCTCACACCGAGCGGCGAGGGGCGCTGGATCTCCAGTTGAAGAACGGTTTCGCTGGTCTCCACGAGCAGATCGGTCAGGGTGAGTTCTTGGGCAGTCTTGCCGAGGTGCTTCGCAGGCTCGAGCGAAAAGACGCGCTCGGCGGCGGGGTTCAGGAGCCGGAGGCGCGTCTCCTGGTCGAAGGCGAGAACGGGTGCGTCCATTTCGGCGATGACGCGGCGGAGAAGAGCAACGGCTTCGAGCGAGGCGACGCGCTGGGTCTGGAGCGTGTCGGCCAGAGCGTTGATTTCCAGAGCGAGCTGGCCCACGGAGTCGTCGCGGTTGGCGCCGCGGGCGCGAAAGGAGTAGTCCTCTTCGCGGAGTGCGGCGACAACGTTGGCGAGGGTCTGGATGGGGCGGATGGCTTCTTCGATGAACGCGGCGAAGATCAGCAGAAGAATGAGGAGCAGGATTCCCAGGGTGGCGAGCATGGGCCCCGCAGACACGTGCACAAGGGCGAGGAGCGCCGCGCAAAGGGCCATGAAGACAAGCGCGGCAACGGTGCAGAAGATGCGCAGGCGCGCCTCGAAGGAGAGGCTCTGGCGTTTGGGCTTGCGCCTGGATGTGCCGCGGTGGTTCGCCATTGCGCTCAGAGTACAGGGTGCAGGGTACGGAAAGCAGGNNCGCTAGATGCCATACTTTTCCATCCGCCGGTAGAGGGCCCCGCGGCTGAGTCCGAGGGCTTCTGCCGCCTGGCTCACGTTGCCGTTGCAGCGCGAGAGGGCTTTGCGGATGAGGATACTCTCCACCGACTCCAGCGACATCTCTTCGAGAGCCTGGGTGGAGACGCGAGCAGGCGACAGGCCGAGGTCGGAGACTTCGATAACGTCCTCGCGGGACATGAGGACGGCGCGCTCGATGGTGTGGTCCAGCTCGCGCACATTGCCGGGCCAGGCATAGTGAAGCATCAGCTCCATGGCGGTGGGGTCGATGCCGGAGACGGGCTTGCGATAACGCTGCGAGTAGCGGGCAAGGAAGTGCGCGGCCAGGGGTGGGATGTCTTCGCGGCGTTCGCGCAGCGGCGGTAGGTGGATCTCGACGGTGTTGAGGCGGAAGAGAAGATCGGCGCGGAAATTTCCGGCATCGACCTCCTTGCGGATATCCGCATTGGTGGCAGAGAGGACGCGGACATTGACGCGGCGGGTTTTTGAGGAACCGACGCGCTCCATCTCCCCGGTTTCGAGCACGCGGAGGAGCTTGGCCTGCTGCCGCATGGGGACATTGGCGATTTCGTCGAGGAAAAGAGTGCCGCCTTCGGCGAGCTCGAAGCGGCCGATGCGCTCTGTGCGCGCGTCGGTGAATGCGCCCTTGACGTGGCCAAAGAGCTCGGACTCGAAGGTACCTTCGGGGAGTGCGCCGGTGTTCACGGCGACCATGGAGCGCGAGGCCCGCGAGGAGAGCGCGTGGAGCGTTTGTGCGACGACTTCTTTGCCAGTGCCGTGCTCGCCGGTAATGAGGACGGACGCGTCGGAGGGTCCGATGCGCGTGATGGTGGCGAGGATGGGCTGCATCGCGGATGCTGTCGCAATCATCTCCGGCAAATTCGCAGCACGGAGGAGACGGTTCTCGGCTTCGAGGCGCTGGGCGCGGCGGACGGCGTTGCTGAGGTCGATCTGCGTTCGAAGGACGGTGAGGAGACGCGCGTTGTCCCAGGGCTTCTGGATAAAGTCAGACGCGCCGCGGCGCATGGCTTCGACGGCGAGCTCGACGTTGGCCCACGCGGTCATGACGATCACCGGCAGCTGCGACTCGTGAGCGCGGATCTGGCTGAGGAGGTCGAGGCCTTCTTTGCCGGAGGTGGTGTCGCGGGTGTAGTTCAGGTCCAGAAGCAGGGCATCGAAGGAGCCGCACTTGAGCGCGTCGAGCACCATGTAGGGCGAGGTCGCCTTTTCGATGCGATAGCCTTCGGGTTCGAGCAACAGCTCGAGCGCGTCGAGAATATGGGGCTGGTCGTCTGCGATAAGGATCAAGGGCGCGAGCTTGCCGCTGGAAGTTTCAGGGACGACGGGTTGGGCGGCGGTACTCAACATCGTGTTCGCTACCAGCTTCCTGCTTCTCGCTCCTATTATGGCCCGTGGGTGACGACGCCGGATTTGGCGTCGTCGACCGAGACATGCGTGCGGTTGAGCGTATCGCCGATGGCGCGGTCGATGTCGACTTTCGCTTTCTCGTACTGGTTCTGGGCAGCGTCGAGGGCGGATTCAGCCGTGGCCAGGGCGTTTTCGGCGTTCAGGGTATCGACGCTGGATTTGGCGCCGAGCTGCTGTTCCTGTTTGGTGATGTCGAAGGTGCGCTGGGCGAGATCGCGAGCCTTCTGAGCGGAGTCCACCAGTGCTTTCTTCTGCTCGAGGGCGAACTGCGAGTTGCGGACGTCAAAGCGGATGTTCTTCTGCTGCTGCACGTAGGCGATCTGGCTTTGCCGGAACGCCAGCTGAGCACGGAACTGATCGGCCTTGGCCTGGCGATTGCGAATCGTAATGTTGAGTGTGAAGCCGACCTGGTATTCGGGCGCCGAGTAGTTGAAGGCATCTTTCAGCACGCCCGGCGTGTCGGGGGGCAGTGTTGTCGAACAATAACTTGGGCCCTGATCGCAATAGGGGTTCAACGGACCGCCGTTTCCGGTTCCGGCGAACAATCCATAGACGTTGAGCTGAGGCAACAGGAGGTTGTTGACGGCTTTCACGTTCTCCTGAGCGATTTGCATGCCGATCTGATCCTGGGCGACATCGGGGCGATTCTTCTGAGCCTCGGCAATCAGATCTTCGATCGACTTGCTTTCGTTGGGATCGGGCGCGCCCCTCGTATCCAGGGGGATCACAGCCATTTCGTCGATGGTAGGATCGTCGACCTTGGTGAGCGCGTTCTTCAGATAAAACTCAGCCGCCTGCAGGTTCGCACGCGAGACGGTTAGGTTGCCCTCGGCGGCCGCCACGAGGGACTGATCGGTCATGACCTGCATCTGCGGGATGGCTTTGAGATCGAGCTGCTTCTGATCGTCACTCAGGGTCTGGTTGGCAAAGGCCAGCGCGCGTTCCTTAATCTGTTCATCCTGGTAAGCGTTGACGAAATCCCAATAGATGTCCTCGACTCCCGTAACCGTAGCGATCACTTGCGCCTTGAAGGCGTAGTCGGTGATCTGCAGGTTCCTCCTGGCGATACGGATATATCGCTCGTTGGTGCCGAAACCGAAACCCTGCAGCAGAGGCTGGGTGATATACGCCTGCCAGAAAAGCTGAATCGCTGGGTCCACGATGTTGAGTGTGCTATTGGAGGTCTGACGTTGCCCGTTGAGGGCCCACTGAATGCCAGTACCGGTAGGGAAATATTCGGTGTACTGCGTGGTGTAGCCAATCGTGTTGGTCTCAAGGAGGGGAACGCCATAGAGAAAAGGGTTAAATTCCTGGGTCTTGGTGTGGTCGACCCTGCCCTGGACCGTGAACACGGGATCGAAGGGGTTTACATATGTGCCCTCGCCCAGGGTGGATTGGACCAGGCCACCGACGCCGGCTGCCCCGGCTCCTGACGAAGAGACTGCCCCACCGCCAGACGAAGACACTCCGACCGCACCCAGGGGACTGGTGATGCTGGTGTTGACACCATAGGTCGAATAGCCGGCTTTGGTGCGAGCGTAATCGGTGAGAGCTGTTGGCAGGTTGTAGCGGAATGAGGCCAGGTCAAGGTTGTTCTCAATCGCCAGTGCGATCGCATCCTGCAGAGAGACATAAAGCTTGCCGTCTCGCATCAGGTTTTGCAGTCGAGGCGAGTTCGTGAGATTGACGGGAGGCACAAAACTGGGTCGATACGCAGAGAAGGGGTTGCGCGAGTGCGGCGGCTCCACATGAAAGGGCTGCGGCGAAGCTACAACGGTCTGTTGCTGGATTTGCTGCGCCTGCTGGGCGAGGGTCTGGGTGCTCGGTGGCGGCGGAGCCTCCTGCGCTGGCGGGGTGGGCGCATCGGGCGTGGTCGCCGGAGTCGATTGGTCTGTTGGCGCAGTGGCCGGAGGAGTCTGCGGGTTTGCCGGCATCGGGTTCTGCGCGAGCAGCGGGGCGGCGAGCAGGCCACAGAACAGGAGAGCGGGGACTGAGAGCCGTTGGAGCGACGGAGAACCCATCACTGTGCGGTGACCTCCACGCCGAGATTTGGATTGGCGGTATCGGCGACCATCCAGCCGTCGCGCAGTTCGATAACGCGCGAGCCGTAGCCGGCGTTGGTCTCAGAGTGCGTGACCTGGACAATCGTCGTGCCCTGCTCATTCAGTTCCTTGAACAACTCCATGATCTCCTTTGCCTGGCTGGAGTGCAGATTGCCGG
>PMAM01000059.1:0-17253 GCA_003152595.1 Acidobacterium sp. | reverse complement strand
AGATCGTCGAGCAGGTGGTAGCTCTGGAAGACCATGCCGATATTGCGCTTGGCGAGTTCCGCCCTCTGGCGGCGGTTCATGCGGTGCGCCGCCTCGTCCTTGAACCAGTACTCTCCCAGCCACTGATCGTCGAGCAAGGCGAGAACGTTCAGGAGCGAGGATTTTCCCGCGCCGGAAGGTCCCATGATGGTAAGGAAGTCGCCCTCTTTGATTTCGAGATTCACTCGGCGCAGGACCCAGGTTTGGCCGGCGCCGGTTTTGTAACTGCGTTCGATATTTTTTAGCTGAATCATAGTTTTACCCTGAGCTGGAAGCCTAAAGCCGTAACCTTGCCGCCATCGATTTCGCACACAAATCCGACTGCCTGGCGACCGGCTACGGGCCACCGGCTACAGGCTGCCGGCTTCGCTACTTGACTTCGAGAACCTGCTCCAGCGATTCCCCTTCCGCGACCACCTTGCCGTCGAAGAGGTGAATCTGGCGATCGGCGTGGCGAGCGAAGCGTGGATCGTGGGTCACCATGCAGATGGTCGCGCCTTCGCGGTGGAGGTTCTGCAGCAGCTCCATCACCGCTTCGGCGTTGCGCGAGTCGAGGTTTCCGGTGGGCTCATCGGCGAGCAGGATCGAAGGCGAACCGGCCAGAGCACGAGCCACAGCAACGCGCTGCTGCTGACCGCCGGAGAGCTGCGATGGATAGTGGCGGATGCGGTGCGCCATGCTGACGCGCTCGAGCGATTCCTGCACGCGGCGCTTGCGCTCGGTGGCCGACATGCCGGAACGATAAGTGAGGGGCAGCTCGACGTTCTCGTAGACGGTGAGGTCGCCGATGAGGTTGAAGCTCTGGAAGATGAAGCCGATCTCCTGGTTGCGGATGCGCGACCGCTGCGAGAAATTGAGGTTCTCGACCGAGTGGCCGTTGAGCGTGTAGCTGCCGCCGGTGGGCGTGTCGAGCAGGCCAATGATGGACAGGAGAGTCGACTTGCCGCATCCGGAAGGGCCGGAGATGGCAACGTACTCGCCCTTGTCGATCTTCATGTGGACGCCGGACAGCGCGTGGGTTTCGATCTCGTCGGTGTAGAAGACCTTGGTGAGGCCCTCAATTTCGATCAACGCCTGATTGTTGTCCATCCTGCTCTCCTGCTCCTCAAAGTTTGCGCTGCCTGATGACTTCCTGGGGGACGGTCTACTCCAGCCGAACTTTATCCGTGTTGTCGTACCGTGACATGTCCGAAAGGATGACACGATCGCCTTCGTTCAGGCCACTCACAATCTGGATCTCCGTGGTCGAAGCCTTGCCCACCTGCACCTGGACCCGGGTGGCGGTTTTGCCGTTGGGATCCATCCGGAACAGGCTGATGGTGCTGTTCTCGTTGCCGAACGCGGGCCGCCCCACATACAGGACGTCGTGAAGGTGAGCGAGCTCAATGGTTCCATCGACGCTGAGCTGCGGAACGGCTCCAGCCGGCAACGTGCCATCAAGGGTTACGTCAACGGTACGCGTTCCGTTCAATACCGAGGGATCGATTCTTGTAACGTGGCCGGGCACGATGCCGTTGTGCGTGTCGATTTCGGCCGCTTGCCCGATCAGGATGTCATGCGCCTGAGTCTCGGCGATCTGGAGGGCTGCCTTAAGCTGGCTGGGATCGATGACTTCGGCGACGGAGGTCCCGGCGGTGACGTGCTGGCCAACCCCGAGGGGTGTGGGCAGGGAAGCGACGACTCCGGCGATCCCGGCTTTCACCTGAAGATCGGATTCCTGCTTCTGGTAGAGGTTGAGGAGGGCGCGGGCTGATTCGACTTTCGTTTGCTGCGACTGCAGCTGGACTGCAATGGCCTTCTGGTTGACGTCCAGCTGCTCGAGACTGATCTGATGTTGCGACGTCAACTGGTCCGCGTTGTTTTTCGACTGGTTGTACTGGATGCTGCTGATGACGCCCAGCGCCAGAAGCTGCTTGTCGGTGTTGGCCTGGAGCTCTGCCTGGCTGTATTGGGCGTTGATCTGCGCGCCGGTGGACTTCTTGTCCATCAGAGTGCTCTGCAACGTCGCCTGCAGGCTCTTGTAGTCGGCGAGTGCGCCGTCAAGGGCCAGTTTCGCGGTGACCAGCTGTTGCTGGAGCTGCGGGTCCTCAAGATCCATCAGGATCGTGTCCGGCTTGACCATGGTGCCAGGAAGAACGCGAATCCGGACGACCGTTGCATCGGTCTGCGCAGGGATGAGTTCAATGCTCTCCTCGCGGGGAACCAGCGTGCCGAGGCCGCGGACATTGCGGATCATGTCGCCCCGCTTCACGGTGTCGGGCCAGATCGTACTGGCATCCACGGTTGGAACGGCGGGTTTGAGGCGCATAACAGCCCAGGCGGCCGCGGTGACGCCAACTGCAACAATTGCCAGCACGATGATTTGCCGGCGGAGCTTCTTCTTTTTAATGTCGGGCCGTGAGATATCCATTGCGTAAGAGTAATAGCATGTGCCGCACCATTCATGTCATCGTGCTAAGTGACTGTAGATGTTTTGTTTAGGTCCCACACCAGGACCGGACGAAACGGGGCGAGTGATCGATTGCGAAACCTGGTGTCCATTACCGGACACCGGCTCCAGGGAGGGCCGGGAGTACGCCCGCAGTGCGGAGTTTGCTTTCCACCAGGTCACTGATTTCGCGGTGGACCGTCTCGATCGATCGGTCGCCATCAATGATGACGACCCGATTCGGTTCCCGCCCGGCGACCTCGCGATATTTGTCATACACGCGTCGATAGAAGTCGGCGTCCTCGCGCTCGAAGCGTCCTTCATCCTGGCCGGCCGCGGCAGTGCGGTTGTTGCGACGCCGGGCGCGGGCGAGCGATTTGTCGAAGTCCGCGAGCAGCAGAAGGGTCAGGTCCGGCTGCAGGCCTCCGCACATCGTCTCGTGCATGCGCAGGACGATCTCGCTGCCCAGTTGCCGCCCTCCGCCCTGGTAGGCTTCGGTGGAGTCGGTGAAGCGGTCGCAGAGGACCACATTGCCGCCGTGGAGTGCCGGCGCGATGACCTCGGCGATGCACTGGGCGCGGTCGGAAAACATCAGGCCCAGCTCGGTCCTCGGATCGAGGTGCTCGGTTTTAGAGTCGAGGATCAGGCCGCGGACACGGTCGCCGAGATGCGTGCCTCCGGGCTGGCGCGTGACGGTGATCGCCAGGCCCTGGGACTGAAGGTGCTCGGCAAGCTTGCGCAACTGCGTCGATTTGCCGGAACCGTCGAGCCCTTCAAAGGTGAGGAAGAAGCCCATCCATGCAGGGTACAGGACTGGCCGTCCAGGCGGACGCGGCTTGCGCCGCAGTAGAATCGCTCGGCATGATCCGTTGAACTCCGATGTCTACAGTTCAGCCCACGAACTCCACAACAGCCACGTCCCAACGACCAGCAACACCGGGGAACTCTGGATACCCGCCATCCAGCGGCGGTAGTAAATGGAGCCGCCAATGTGTCCGAGGCCGTTGCCGATGCCGATGAGGATGGCGAGCGGCAGGGCCACGATGCGGATCCAGCGCGCGCCGTGCAGTGCAAACGGCGAAAGGAGAAGCAGAAGGCAAATTCCCGCGATCAACCCTCCGAGCCAGACGCGGAAAGTGAAGACCGGCGGAAAGGGAATGTGCAGGCGACGCCGGATGGCGATCGCGTTGGGGTTGTAGGTTGCGAGAAAATCGTGGCGGGCTTCGTCGGCGACGTGCAGCGCAACAGCGAGGGCGAAGGCGATCCACGCAAGCCCGAAGTTCCAGTGCAGCGTGCCGTCGAACATGGACGCGTACCTCCGGACGCGCCAGTGTACGCCGGTGGTTCAGAAGGTCAAGAGGCTTTCGCGCCCTGAACGCGGGGCTGGGTACACTGGAAATTCGCACTTCGGTCAGGAGGATTATGCGTTTTCGGTTGTGCCCCCCTTTCGCGTTGCTCTTTGCTGTTGCCCTCGCCGTGCACGCCCAGACTTCTGCCATAAAAGATGACAATTCCACCAGAACTGCGCCAATCAAAATTACAGTTGACCTGACCGACGCGCCGCGCAAGATCCTGCATGCGCACATGACAATCCCNNATCCGCGTGACCGTTCCGGAAGGGGTGACGCAGCTCGATGTCAAAGACGATTTCCTGGCTACGGCGGCGGCGAGCGGCTTTTCAGCTGGGGCATCCACGAGCGCGAATCTGGCGCTGCTGAGCTGGAACGAGATGGTGCTTTATCCCGCGGGGCATAAGGATGACGCCGACGTTTACGTGCAGCCGTCGATAGTCCTGCCCGAGGGCTGGCAGTACGGAACGGCCCTCGCGAAGACCGGCGGCGATGCGACGCACGTGGACTTTCAGACGGTGTCGCTGGAGCAGCTGATCGATTCGCCGCTTTTGACCGGAAAGTATTTTGTCGAGATCGCACTGGCGCCGGAGGTGACGCCGAAGCATTTCCTGGATATCGCCGCGGACGGCCCCGAGGATCTGAAGGTGTCACCTGAGGCGGTGGAGGGATACAGCAATCTGGTGCGCGAAACNNCTCGAGCATCACCAGTCGAGCGACGATCGCGTGCCGGAGCGGACCTTTATCGACGACAATCTGCAACTGCTGTCGGCGGATCTGCTGCCGCATGAGTTCACCCACTCGTGGAACGGAAAATACCGGCGGCCAGCCGGTCTGGCAACCGGGAACTACGAAGACCCGATGAAGGGAAACCTCCTGTGGGTCTACGAGGGGCTGACGGATTATCTGGGCAACGTGCTGGCGGCGCGGAGCAAGATCGAAACAGCAGCGCAATATCGCGATTATCTGGCCCAGGATGCTGCGACGCTCGATGCTCGGCCGGGTCGCACGTGGCGCGATCTGCAGGACACGGCGACGGGGGCGCAGATTCTCTACATGTACGGCTACGGTTCGCCGTGGGATAACTGGCGGCGCAACACGGATTACTACGGCGAGGGCGATCTCGTCTGGCTTGACGTGGACACGACGATCCGCAAGCTAACCAACGACAAGAAGAGCCTGAACGATTTCCTCGCGGCGTTCGAAGCCCTCGGCGGGAACACCGGACCGAAGGTTGTGCCGTACACGTTTGACGATGTGGTGAACGGGCTCAACAACGTGGTGGCGTACGACTGGGCTGGATTCCTGCAGCAGAGGCTCACGAGCAAGTCGCCGCACGCGCCTCTTGGAGGAATCGAAAACGGCGGATACAAACTGGTCTACACAGATCAGCCGAATGACTACACGCAGGCGCAGATGACGGCGACAGGGACGACGCTGGCGTGGTGGTCAATCGGTATCGACCTCGCGAGCGATGGGCGGATTGACGATGTGCTGGTTGGCTCGGCATCGGATAAGGCAAAGCTGGGGCCCGGGATGCAGATCATCGCGGTGAACGGGCGGCAGTTCAGCGGACAGTTGCTGAGCGACGCGATTCGCGATGCGAAGGGGAATGACAATCCGATCTCGTTGATCGTGGCGAACACCGGAACCTATCGTGTGGTCGGGCTCGACTACCACGATGGGCTGCGGTATCCGCATTTGGAGCGGGTGGAGGGGACGCCGGACCGGCTGGACGACATTCTGAAGCCGATGACCGGGTCCGCGAAGTAGCCTTGCTGCTTAGGGCGCGAAGCTTGAGCCCAGGCACTATGCGCTGACGGGGACGGTTTGTTCCTTCAGGGCTTTGATCACCGTCTCGGCCGCCTGCTGGCCGGTGCGAATGCAGTCGGGCACGCCGATGCCCTCATACGCATTGCCTGCCAGAGCAAGGCCAGGCAGTTGAACGACATTGTCACGGATGGCTCGCAGCCGTTCGAGATGGCCGACGCCGTACTGTGCCATGGCGCGACGCGAGCGCGTGATGCGAACAAATTCTGGCTTTGCTTCGAGGCCGAGGATCTCGCGCAGCTCTTTGAGGACGATCTCGGTGAGGTGCGTATCGCTCTCGTCAAGAAGCGAATCGTTGCCGGCCCCGCCGAGGAAGCAGCGGAGAACCCCCTTGTCCGGCGGCGTGCGGCCGGTGAACTTGGCGTGGACGAAGGTGCAGGCCAACATGCTGCGCTTTTCCGTTGGCGGCACCAGATAGCCGAATCCAGGCGGCAGGCGGCGCAGGTCCAAACGGTTGAAGCCCATCGTGACCGTGATGGACGAACTGTAGGGAATGTCGGCAAGCAGACCGCCGATCAGACGATCGACGGGACGCAGCAGGCCAGCGGCGGCCCAGGCGGGCAGCGCCAGAATGATGCCGTCGAATTTCTCTTCGCCGAATGCGGTTTCAAGGGTCCACCCGCAGGTGTAGCGGCAATCCGGCGGCTTGGGATCGGCGCAGTCCTCGCTGTTGTGATGGAGTGCCTGAACCGGCGTGCTGAGGTGGATTGAACCGGGCGCCAGCTGCGCTGCAATGCCGTCGACCATCAGCCTCATGCCGCCACGAAGCGTGGTGAAGAGGGACCGTGCAGGACTCGGGTTACCGCTGGGCGTCGGAGCCTTTCTGCGCGCGGCGAGCATTGCGCGTGTCAGGCTGCGATGCTCCCTTTCCATGGCGACCATGCGCGGCAGCACGGCGCGGACGCTCAGCTGCGAGGCATCGCCGCCGTAGACGCCGGAAAGCAACGGCGAGACGAGGCGGTCGACGGTCTCCTGGCCGAAGTGGCGGCGGGTCATGGCGGCGACGGACTCGTCTTCCATGGCCGGTTCTGGAGGGAAGAGGAATTCACGCGCCATGCGCAGCTTGGTGGACCAGGAGAAGAGCGGGGTGAGCGCGGTGGGGATGAGCTTCGTCGGCACCATGAACATCAGGCCGTCGGGCAAAGGAATAAGCCGGTTCTTTACGAGGATCCAGGTCTTGCGCTCAGCGTCGTTGGAGGGCAGAAGTTGGTCCGCGATGCCTAGTTCACGACACAGCGCGGCCGCGGCAGGTTTTTCGGTCAGAAAAGAGTCGGGGCCGCCTTCAACAACGCATCCGTCGACGGACTCCGAGGAGATGACGCCGCCCAGACGCCCCGCCGCCTCATAAAGGTCGTATTCGAGAGGTTCGCCGGCGCGGCGAGCCTTCTCCAGAGTCCACGCGGCGCTGAGGCCGGCGATGCCTCCGCCGATGATTGCGATTCGCGTCAAGAATGAGCGACCTCTACCTGAATCAGATTATGCGCTTCGCATCCCGGAGAGGAAGTGTCCTTCTGGTTCGCGTCGGGGTGGTAGCCGCGCGGCTCGTAGATGCAGCAGGGCTCCTCGGCCATCACATCACCCGTGACGGCGTAGGCACGAGCGCGAGAGCCGCCGCAGATGTTGCGAAACTCACAGGCGCCGCACTTGCCGTGGAGCTGGTCTGAGTCGCGCAGCTTCACGAAGATCGGCGACTCCTGATAGATGTGCGCGAGCNNTTGACGCGCTTGGTGGCCCAGCCCACCGCTTTGGCTTCCGAGCCACTCCCGGGGTGGCCGTTGCTGACGGTCCAGCCGGGATGACGCGTGGGCCGAGCGCCCGCGTCATCGTGGACGCCCGTGGTGGCAAGGCCTTCCTTCATGCGCTGCTGGATCAGGTACCGCCGGTAGTGCATGGCCTCGGTGGTCTTGATGGCGAAGGGAACGCGCTTGGTCAGGTCCCACATCTTCGCGAAGATCTCCTCGAATTCCTGGCCAGTGAGCAGATCGGCAACCTGGCCGCGTCCGACAGGAACCAGAAAGAAGAAGCTCCACATGACGATCTGTTTCATGGTGAGCAGAACGCTGAGGTTGTCGAGGTCGGAGATGTTCAGGCGGCTGACGACGGTGTGGACCTGGATGGGGAGTTTCGCCTCGTTCGCCCACTGGATCGCCTGGAGGGTGCGCTGCCAGGTGCCGGGGATGCCGCGGATGGAGTCGTGAATCTCGGGCACGGAACCGTCCAGCGAGACGGCAAGGCGCGCCAGGCCGGAGTCCTTCATGCGGAAGATGGCGTCGCGGGTTAGCAGTGGCGTCGCGCTCGGGGTAAGGGCGGCGTGGACGCCTTTCGAGGCGGCATGCCGGATCAACTGGAAGATGTCGGGGCGCTTCAGCGGGTCGCCGCCGGTGAAGACGAAGAGCGGAACCTGGAGCTCGGCGATCTGGTCGATGAGGCTGGTCGCCTCCATGGTGTTGAGCTGGCTGGCGTGCGCCTGNNGTTTCCCAAATCGCGAGAAACGGCGCGCGATTGTAGTCGAGCTTTGTCATGGCCTGGGCGATGTCCATGCCAACAGGTTGGCAGGGAGCGGGCCGGGGCGGATGTGATGGGAGTCACATTTGCAGGGGACAGGTTACAGGGCACAGGTTGCAGGGAGTGGGTCCCCGCTCGGCGTTCCGATCAGGAACGAGCTATCGAGAGAGCAGCGATCTCAGCTTTGAGTTCGGCGATTTGCTCGCGGAGAGAGGCGACTTCGGCTTCCAGCTGCGAGAGGCGGCTGTCGTCGGCGGACTGGCGCGTCGTTGCAGATTCGGAGGCCGGAGGGCTCAGTTGCGACAAGTCGGGCTGGCCCGAGAGCAGATGCGCATAGCGAATCTCGCGCGAGCCGGACTGCCGCGGCAGAGCCGTCGCCAGCGGCGGATCGTACTGGGCCATCTTGTCGAGCGCGCTGAGGACGTCGCCAATCTCCTCGAAGCGATGCATGCGCTCGGTTCGCCCGCGCATCTCGCCCGGAGTTTGCGGGCCGCGCAGCAGGAGCACACAGAGGACGGCGATTTCGCCGCGGGTCAGGTTCAGGACTTCCTGGAGACGGTGCTCGTATTTGGTCACGCGGCTGTCGTGGACGGCCGCGGCGAGGTTCTGGTCCTGCAGGCGGTGCAGGCCCTGGCGCACCTCGTCCTCATTGAGCTGCATCACCGGCTCGCGGTTGTTCTTCTGATTGCAGGCATTCACGAGCGCGTTGAGCGAGAGCGGGTAATACTCAGGCGTGGTGGCTTCTTTCTCGATCAGGGAGCCGAGGACGCGCGCTTCGATGGGGGAGAGATGGATGGACATAGGAGGAGAGGCTGGTGGGTCAATCGCTGCGAACGATCTGAGTTTACGGTATCGGATGAACCTGCCCAGGCACCGGACGCCAAGACCTGCCGCCAGGCTCCTTTGGCGTTATTCACGGTATAATAAAGAACGTGAGCACCGTCATCACGGAGACACCTGTCGCTCCCCAGCGTGCGGCGTCCGGACCCGGGGAAAAGCGTGTACTGCTGCTGAAACCCCGCGGGTTCTGCGCGGGCGTAGTGCGGGCCATCGACATCGTCAGGATTGCGCTGGAGACCTTTGGCGCGCCCATCTACGTCCGCAAAGAGATCGTCCACAACCGCTTTGTAGTGAATGAGCTGGCGGAAAAGGGCGCCATTTTTGTCGACGACATCCACCAGGTGCCCGAAGGCGCGCGGGTGATCTACTCCGCACACGGCGTGTCGCCGGCGGTCCGCGAAGAGTCCAGGAAGCAAAAGCTGAAGGTGATCGACGCGACCTGCCCACTGGTGACCAAGGTCCACGTCGAAGCCGTAAAGTTCGCCAAGCAGGGCTACTCGTTGGTGCTCATCGGGCACCGCGACCACGACGAGATTGAAGGCACGCTGGGCGAGGCGCCCGACGTCACCCAGGTGGTCTCGAGCGTGGAAGAGGTGCAGACGCTGGAGGTTCCGGATCCGGAGCACGTGGCGTACCTGACCCAGACCACGCTGTCGCTCGACGAGTCCCGGGACATCATCCAGGCGCTGAAAATCAAGTTCCCAAAGATTGTCGGACCGCATTCGCAGGACATTTGCTACGCGACCGAGAATCGGCAGGTCGCGGTGAAAAACGTGGCGCACAGCGCGGACCTGGTGCTGGTGGTGGGTTCGAACAACAGCTCGAACTCGAACCGGCTCGTGGAAGTTTCGCGCAATCTGGGCACGCAGGGCCACCTGATCGACAACGCCGAGGCGATCGATCCGGCATGGCTGAAGAGCGTGCAAAACGTCGCGGTCACGGCGGGCGCATCGGCGCCGGAAATTCTGGTCGAAGGCGTCATTGACTATCTGAAGAGCAACGGCTTCGGAACCGTCGAGGAAGTTGAGGTCATGCCGGAAAACGTCCGGTTTGGGCTTCCTCCGGAGATCGTGCAGGCCATCCAGTCGGCCCCGCCCACAACTGCGGCGGGAGTCTAACCAACGATTACGGGCATCGCACTGAAGAGAGAGCGGTTTTCTCGGACGATATGAGCACACCACTTCCAGCCGCCCGGCCAGAATTGATTACCAAGAGCCTCGACGGCCCATCTGCTGTCGAAAGGCCGGGAAGCGGCACGGCCACTCCCATCAAATTTGGACGGATCGACGCCGCCCTCGAAGACGTAACGCGTGCCATCGAGCGCTCGCGGGACGCCGTGCTGGGCATGCAGCAGTGGGAAGGGCATTGGTGCGGGGAGCTGGAAGGCGACTCGATGCTGGAGGCCGATTACATCTTCCTGCACGTTCTGCTGGGAACCGGCAATCAGGGAAAAATGGAGCGGGCGCTGAACGAGATCATGCGCTACCGCAACAACGACGGGAGCTGGTCGCTATATCCTGGCGGCCCCGGGAACATCAGCCTGTCGGTCAAGTGCTACTTCGCGAACAAGCTCATGGGCGTCTCCGCCGACGAGCCGCATATGGCCCAGACGCGCGAGTGGATCCTCGCGCACGGCGGCGTGGTGGCCTGCAACACCTTTACTAAAATCTATCTCTGCGCGCTCGGCCAGTACGAGTACAATTTCGTGCCCGCGATCCCGCCGGAGATTGTGCTGTTTCCGAGATGGTTCTACTTCAACATTTACGAGATCTCCGCCTGGTCCCGCGGCATTCTCGTCCCGCTCTCGATCGCCTACGCCAAAAAGCCATTCAAGAAGATCCCCGCGGAGCACGGAATCAGCGAGCTGTTCGTCGGGGGCCGTGAAAATGCCGACCTGAGCCTGCGATGGGACCGGGACCAGATCGTCAGCTGGCGCAATTTCTTCATCTTTCTTGACCGCGTGACCCACTGGTTCGAGCGCATTCACATCCGTCCCCTGCGCTCCATGGCGTTGAAGAAGGCGCAGAAGTGGATGCTGGAGCGGCTGGAGATGTCCGACGGTCTGGGCGCCATCTATCCGGCCATTCTGAACTCGATCATCGCGCTGCGCTGCCTGGGCTACTCGCTTGACGATCCGCAGGTGATCCGGGCGATGGACGAGTTCGAGAAGCTGGGCATCGACGCGCCGAACGGCACCACCGACTACCCGATGCCCACCTTCCGTATGCAGCCCTGCATGTCGCCGGTATGGGACACGGCGCAGGCCGTCTACGCCCTGGGCGAGGCGGGCCTCGATCGCAAGGATCCGCGCCTGTTGAAGGCGGTGGACTGGATGCTCTCCAAGGAAGTGCGGCACAAGGGCGACTGGGCGGTGAAGGACCGGGGTGCGGCACCGGGCGGATGGTACTTCGAGTACAACAATGAGTTCTACCCGGATGTCGATGATACAGCGCAGGTTCTTCTTGCTCTGAACAAGGTCGATAATCCCCGCGAGCGCTATCACTATGACGTCTGCCAGCGCGCCATCGAGTGGGTCTTCTCGATGCAGTGCAAAAACGGCGGATGGGGCAGCTTCGACAAAGACAACACGAAGATGATCTTCCAGCACATCCCCTTCGCGGACCACAACGCCATGCTCGATCCGCCGACCGTCGACATCACGGGGCGCGTTCTGGAGATGCTGGCGACCTATGGCTACACGCGCAAAGACCGGCGCGTGGAGAAGGCGATCAAGTTCATCTTCTCCGAGCAGGAGCCCGACGGCAGCTGGTTCGGGCGCTGGGGCGTGAATTATCTGTACGGAACGTACCTGGTTCTGCGCGGCCTTGAAGCCATGGGTATCTGGAATCACGAGCCCGAAATCCAGCAGGCGGCGGAGTGGATTCGCTCGGTGCAAAATGCGGACGGTGGATGGGGCGAGAGCTGCCACAGCTACGACGATCCGGCCACGCGTGGTGTAGGCGTGAGTACGCCTTCGCAGACAGCGTGGGGAATTCTCGGACTCCTGGCCGCCGGCGATACGCGGAGCGACTCGGTCGCGAAGGGCATCAAATGGCTATTGGCCCGGCAACAGGCGGACGGCTCGTGGGATGAGAGCACCGGCGAGGGCAAAACGCGTCAGGCGATTTACACCGGCACAGGTTTTCCGCGGGTGTTCTACCTGGCGTATCCGCTGTACCGGGACTATTTCGCGTTGCTGGCGCTGACGAATTACAAGCGGACCATGCAGAAGGCTGATTAACAAACCAGGCCAAACCCGGAATCTGGTTCGCACGATTTTGAGTTTGATACGAAGAGAGGATTTCTTCAATGGCGGTACCTGTATCGCAGGCATGGACGGTAGCAACCTACGTCCTGAAGCAGAAACTGAAAGGCCGAAAGAAATTTCCTCTGGTAACCATGCTGGAGCCGCTCTTCCGCTGCAACCTGGCGTGCGCCGGCTGCGGCAAAATTCAATACCCGCCGCACATCCTCAAGCAGGAACTGAGCCCGGAGGAGTGCTTCCGCGCGATTGAGGAGTCGGGCACGCCGATGGTCTCTATTCCAGGCGGTGAGCCGCTGCTGCATCCGCAGATCGATAAGATCGTTGAGGGCCTCGTTGCGCGGAAGAAGTACATTTATTTGTGTACGAACGCGCTGCTTCTGAAAGAAAAACTTCACCTGTTCAAGCCGAGCAAGTATCTGTCGTTCTCGGTGCACCTCGACGGGCAGCGCGAACACCACGACTTTTCCGTATGCCGTGAGGGCGGCTACGACATCGCGATGGAAGGGATCAAGGCTGCGGTGGCAGGCGGATTCCGCGTCACGACGAATACCACGCTGTTCGACGGAGCCGATCCCAACTCCGTGCGCGGGCACTTCGACGATCTGATGACGGTGGGCGTTGAGGCGATGATGGTCGCGCCGGGCTACACCTACGAGAAGGCGCCGGATCAGAAACATTTCCTCGGCCGGGCTCGTTCGCGGCGCCTGTTTCGGGCGATCCTGTCGAACCGGAAGAAGAGCTGGAAGTTCAACGCGAACTACCTCTATCTCGAATTCATCATGGGCAAGCGCGACTTCCACTGCACGCCGTGGGCAATGCCGACGTTCAGCATCTTCGGCTGGCAGAGACCCTGCTACCTGCTGCAGGACGGATACGCCGATACATTCCAGGAGCTGATCGAGTCGACGCAGTGGGAGAACTACGGCACCGAGAGCGGCAATCCGAAGTGCGCGAACTGCATGGTGCACTCCGGCTACGAAGGCACGGCGGTCAACTACACCTTCGGGTCGCTCAAGGGCCTGTGGGAGACCGCGAAGGCGATGATCAATCGGTATCCGGACAAGGGCGCGCTGGATCTGCTGAACGAGCCTGTGAAGCCGGCGCACAGCTTCAATCCGCTCGTGCAGATTTCGTCTCAGATTGAGACGAAGGTCAGGGTCGAAGAGGGAACTCACGCATGATCAACAGCGCAGCGAATACAACGGTCGATCCCAACGCTGTCGAAGTGATGGCTGGCCGTGAGCGCGAGCAGCTCGAAGGCTGGATTCCGTCGCTGGCGAGTGACGCCGAGATTCGACAGGCGCTGGAGAAGGCGTTCGATTATCGCGGCGACGTGACGCTGACGTTGAAAAACGGCGACGTGGTACACGGCTACGTCTTCGACCGGCGCACCGGCGCGGGACTGCAGGATTCCGCGGTCCGGGTGATGCCGTCCGGCCAGCGCACGAAGCTGACAATCCCCTATGCCGACATCGCTGCACTCGCGTTTACCGGCCGCGACAATGCGGCAGGGAAGACGTTCGAAGCCTGGGTGCGGAAGTACTGGGAGAAGAAAGCCGCCGGGGAGAAAAACATCGGGATCGAGGCAGAAAAGCTATAACGTCTGGCCGTTCAGGCAGCCGCGGCTGCGGCGCCTGCTTTTTTCCCTGGAACTGCCCGTTCTGCGGAATCGCATTAGCCTGACACTCCGTTTTCACGTCTAACCAGGCAGGCCTTATTCCCCTTTCTTCGGAGGCTTCTTTTTGCGCGTTCGCATCTTCGCTGTTGTGGCGCTCCTGGCGTGCGCCTCCTGGTCTTATCCTCAACAAATCCCTTCGCCGTCGACAGGCGGCAGCACGGCGGCGACTCAGGCTGCTCCGAGCAAGGTCTCTTCGCCNNCCTCGAGCAGCTCGCAGCTGCCGAATGCCCCCTCACCCGCCAACTCTAATGTGGGCGTGCCGAAGTCGAAGCAGCAGCCGAAGCGCATTCTTGGCGTGATGCCCAATTATCGCGCCGTGAGCGCCGGCGCGATTCCGCCGCCACCCGCGCCGAAGGAGGCTTTCCTCATTGCCACCGACAACAGCTTCGATTACTCGGCGTTCATCTTCGTCGGGTCACATCTCTGCTCGCAGAAGGTACGAACACGCATCCCCAGCTGGGCAAGGGCCCCGCGGGGTTCGGCCGCTACTACTGGCGCGGGTTTCTCGATAAGACTACCGGCAGCTATATGGTCGATTTCGCGATGCCCACCCTGCTGCACGAGGACGAGCGCTACTTTGCAAAAGGCGAGGGAAGCATTCTGAACCGCGCCGTCTACGCAGCGTCGCGGGAACTAATCACCCCGAATTACCACGGAAAGAACGTATTCAACACCGGCGAGATTCTGGGTCGCGGGGCTTCCCAGGCCATCTCGCTGACGTATTACCCCTCGCAGGACCAGACATTCAGCGCCTTCGCGCAAAAGTACGCCTATGCCGTCGGACGCGACGCGCTGACGAACGTCTTCCGCGAGTTCTGGCCGGACATTTCATACCACCTCCGGCGCCACCACACAAAAGGGAATTAGCTCCACTTCTTCGTCTGTGGCCGCGCGGCGCACAGAGCTCTCTCATAGAGGAAGCTGATCGTCGCGTGCAGCCGAAGCGCGAATTGCAGATTGCGATCAAAGGAACAATCGCACTGCCGGAAGTAACCCGGGGTGGATTCCGGAAGATTGCATCGGGCGCGATGGCCTCGACGGATGCGTCCACATGAACTCCTGAACAAGGGTTGAGGGGGCGGCGTGAGCGGGGTCGAGAGCGGTTACGCGCCAGGTATGCCAGACGCAATGTTTATCTTTACTTCGAAAAGATGTCCGTGCTACTTTCCTACCAATCCCCCAGCCCAAAATCGAAGTGGAGAATTCTGGTGTACTGCATTCAATGTGGGTCGGCGGTCCCCCCGCAAAACAAGTTCTGCATCAACTGCGGCACCCCAGTGCAGCGAACTGAGCCAGCATCCTTGGCTCCCGGTCCTGAGTTTGTATCGTCGATCGCGCCTCCGGCCGTTGCGAACATCCCGCAGCCCGTGGTGCAACCGGTTCCCCAGCCCGTTTATGCGCAGCCGCCCGCCCCGGCGGTCTGGGTGCAGCCCGGAGGGCAGCCAGTTTATTACGTCGCCGCTCCAGCGCAGGCGCAACCGCACGCTGGGCACCAATTGAATTTGCTGCACGGCCTGCAGGCGAAGATTCAGGGTCTGGCATCGACCGAGAGCCTGGAAGGCTTCAGCCTGAAGCAAATGTTTTCGGAGGTCTTCAGGAAGCGCAGCGAAGATGAGATCGAGGACTACCTGCTGGTCGGCACGAGCAAGACAACGCCGCCCATCGACGTCGTCCAGACCGGGTGGCCGAAGCCCTGGTTGTTCTTCCGCGTGCTTGCGGTTCTCGCGGTGACCTACACGGTGTTCACGGTCACGCTTCTGCACCTGCCTGACGCGGGCAATCTGATTCCGGCCGTGATGTTCGTGGGGGCTTTCGCGGTCCCGCTTGCCTGCATGGCTTTCTTCTTTGAGATGAACAGCCCGCGCAATGTCTCGGTGCACCGGCTCGTGACGCTGTTCCTCTATGGAGCGGTGGTGTCGTTGATCTTCGCGCTGATCGGCTACCAGATGCCGATTCTGGGATCGATGGGTGCGATGACCGCCGGGATCGTGGAAGAAGTGGCCAAGCTGTTGACCGTGATCGTCGTGATCCGCGGCGTGAAGTACAAGTACATTCTGAATGGTCTGCTTTTCGGGGCCACCGTCGGAGCCGGTTTCGCCGCCTTTGAGACCGCGGGCTACGCACTGAATAAGGGCCTGCTCACCGGCCACGACCTGAGTTCCGGCGTAGTTGCCATGCTGCAGGTGCTCTCCATTCGAGCCTTCCTCACTCCGTGGGGGCACGTGGCCTGGACGGCGATCGCAGCGGCGGCGCTGTGGCGCGTCAAGGGAGCAAGGCCGTTCCAGCCGGCGATGCTCCTCGACAGGCGTTTTCTGAAGGCGTTCATGATCCCGGTCGTGCTGCACACCTTCTGGGATTGCCCATGGCAGCTGCCCTTCGAGGGCAATGCGATTATCTCGGCCGTGGTGAGCTGGTACGTCGTCTTTGGGCTCGTGCAACAGGGGCTGCGCCAGGTGAAGGAAGAGCAGATGGCACATCTGCAGCAGACGCTGCAACGCGTCGAGACGTCCATGCAGCCGGCGGGCTCGGTCGCGATTTCTTAATCACGCTGGCAGGCGATCCAGCGCAATTTCTGAGGAGAAGATTCGGTTATGGCATTCTGCAGCAATTGCGGTCATCAACTCGCGGGCAACGAGAAATTCTGTGCGGAGTGCGGAACGCTGACTCAGGGCGCAACGACCCCCGCAGCCGCTTCGGCTCCTTCGCCGCTGCCTCCGGCTCCGCCGGTTCCGCCCATGGCCGCTGCTCCCGCAATGTACCCGTCGGGTGCGGTTCCGGTCGCTGTTCCGATGCCGCCTTCAGTCCAGCCGGCCCAACAGAAAAAGGGAATGTTGGGCACCGTAGTGGTCATCATTCTCGTGGCGGGCATCGGCTACTACTTCTACAACAAGTCACACACTCCGGCGACTCGGGCGACTCCGGCTCCGGCGCCGGCTCCGGCACCCGCCCCCGTTGTTCAGAATCCGCCGCCCGCCAACGGTAACCAAAATGGTGGCGGAGACGCTGCTCTCGTGAACCTGCAGGCCTTCAATGCGCATTGGCAGGACACGAGCGGGATGCTGATGCTGACCACGGCTACGTGGGCAAATAATTCGAATACCGACATCACCTCCGCGACTCTGCAGTGTCGCCAGTACAACAGTGCGGGCACCGATCTTTCCGAATACCGGGTGGCGCTCAACGGGCCAACGAAAGCCCAAACCAGCAGCCAGTTCAGCAATATTGCCCTGGGGGCGACGGCGACCGGGATGGCCAAAGTGGATTGTTCCATCATCCACGTCAAGCCTTAGCAGGCGACGCTCGTGCCGCGCTAGTTGTG
>PMAM01000341.1 GCA_003152595.1 Acidobacterium sp. | reverse complement strand
GAAACCGTTGCCGGCTGGGATGTCCTGGTTGCAGGCTCCGGTGCTGCAGGAATCGCAAAAGCCCGCGAAAACCGTCCTGACGCCATCCTTCTGGATGTCATGATGCCCGGCATGGACGGCCCCACCACCTTCCGCGAACTCCGCTCCCTGCCCGAAACCGCCAATATCCCGGTCATCCTGCTCACCGCCAAGGTGCAGGCCGCCGACCAGAAGCGCTTCTCCGACCTAGGCGTGGTCAAGGTCATGTTCAAGCCCTTCGATCCGTTGATCCTCGCCCAGGAAATCGCGGCGATCCTCGGTTGGCAGGAAATCTAACGAGCAGAAATATGACCGAGGATGCAGCCGCCCGAATCGCTGCACGACTGACCGAGCTGTGGCGCACCAGCCGGCCCACGATCTTCGAACGCCTTACCATTCTCCGTTCGGCTTGCGATAGCCTCACCCAAAACCCCCTCAACACGGAAGCGCGCACTCGCGGCCTCGAGGCCGCGCACAAGCTCTCCGGCGTTCTCGGCGTCTTTGGATTGCCTCAGGGCAGCGAAATCGCCTCCTCCATCGAATTCCAGCTCAAATCGGACGAGCCCCTCACCGCCGGCGATCTCTCCACCCTCCGCGACCAGATCGCCGACCTCGACGCGATCATCGCCTCCCGATCGGAAAACTGATCCCCCCTTCCAGCTTCCAGCCGTTTTCCACCGCTTTCTTCCCCTCCGCTGAGCCGATTCTCCACGCACCGTCATCACAAAGGTGCTATGACTCCTCCCAAAACCTTCTCTCTCGGCGGCGACCTCACCATCCAACGGCTCGGTTTTGGCGCCATGCGCATCACCGGCCCCGGCATCTGGGGCGAGCCCAAAGATGCCGACGCCTGTCGCAAGGTGCTACGCCGCGCCGTGGAGCTGGGCGTCGACTTCATCGACACCGCCGATTCCTACGGGCCCGAAGTCAGCGAGCGCCTGATTGGCGAAGCTCTCGCCCCGTATCCGAAAGGCCTCGTCATCGCCACCAAAGCCGGGCTCACCCGGCAGGGGCCGGACCAGTGGCTGCCCGTCGCCCGCCCCGAATACCTGCAGCAGGAAGTCGAGATGAGCCTCCGCCGTCTGAAGCTGGAAGCCCTCCCGCTGTGGCAACTGCACCGCATCGATCCCAAAGTCCCCGTCGAGGAATCGCTCGAGCCGATCAAAAAGCTCCAGAAGCAGGGCAAGATCCGCCACGTCGGCCTCAGCGAGGTCAAGGTCCCGGAGATCGAGCAGGTCCGCAAGTTTATGCCCATCGTCAGCGTGCAGAACCGCTACAACATCGGCGATCGCGAGCACGAAGACGTTCTCCAGTACTGCGAGAAGCACAACCTCGCCTTCATCCCATGGTTCCCCGTCGCCGCCGGCAAGCTCACGCGGCCGGGCGGCGCGCTCGACAAGGCGGCGAAGAAGCACGGCGCCACGCTCAGCCAGCTCTCCATCGCCTGGCTGCTGGACCATTCGCCGGTGATGTTGCCCATTCCCGGCACCTCGTCGGTCGCGCATCTTGAGGAGAACCTGAAGGCCGCCGAGATCTCCCTCTCGTCCTCGGAGTGGGCGGAGGTTGAGGGTACCGCAAAAGCCGCGTAGAACGACAAAATCGAAGCGAACGAAGAGGGCCGCATCTTTTTGCGGCCCTTTTTCTTTTCCCGACCCGCTTCTGGTGCGCGCTATCATCGTCCTTCCATGATCCCTGGACCCAAATCCCAGCTGCGCAAGACCATGGGCTTTTGGGACGTGCTGCTCTTCAACATCGCCACCGTTCTCGGTCCGCGCTGGATTGCCGCCGCCGGACACAACGGCACCTCCTCGATCAGCCTGTGGGCCATCGCGGCCGTCTTCTTCTTTGTCCCGGGCGCGCTGGTGATCAACGAGCTTTCCTCGCGCTTCCCCGAGGAGGGAGGCCTCTACGTCTGGGCCAAGGAAGCCTTCGGCGACTTCCACGGCTTCATCGCGGGCTGGACCTACTGGATCTACACCTTCTTCTACTTCCCCGGGCTGCTGCTCGCCAGCGCTTCGATGGCCGCCTGGATCCTCGGCCCCAACGGCGCGGGCCTCGCCGGCGACCGCGCTTTTCAGCTGTGGGTTTCGATGGGCCTGCTCCTGGTCGCCGTTGGGCTGAACCTTGTCGGCCTCAACATCGGCAAGTGGCTGCAGAACGCGGGAGGCGTCGGCACCTACGTCCCTCTTCTGATTCTGCTCGCCGTCGGCGCCACCGTTGCCCTCCGCCACGGCCCGGCTTTCGGATCCGCCACCCATTTCACGCTGCACAACATGCTCCCCACCTGGAACTGGAGCACGGTGAACTTCTGGTCGCAGATTGCTTTCGCCTTCACCGGTCTCGAGCTGGTCTCCGCCATGAGCGAAGAGGTCCGCGACCCGCGCCGCACTCTGCCCCGCGCCGTCTTCGGCGCAGGCGCAATGATCGCCTTCATCTACATCGCGGGAACCTTCGCGATCCTCGCGCTCTTGCCAGCCTCCTCCATCGATGCGCAAAGCGGCGTCTTCAGCGCCATCACCGTCGGCTCCGTCGCGCTCAAAATCGGATTCCTCGGCATCCTCGCCGCCGTGCTAGTGACCGTGGGCAACGCCGGCGGAGTTGGCTCGACGGTCGCCGGCATCGCGCGCGTCCCCTTCGTCGTCGGCATCGACCGCTATCTGCCGTCGGCCTTCGGCAAAATCCATCCGCGCTGGAAAACACCCTGGGTTTCGATCTTGGTCCAGGGCGGCATCTCGGCGTTCATCCTGCTCGCCAGCCAAGTCAACCAGACCACGCGCAGCGCCTATCAGTTTCTCGTCGACGCCGCCATCATTCTCTACTTCATTCCGTTCCTCTACATGTTTGCGGGCGTCATCAAGCTGGCATCACGCCCCGACCGCGCCGCGAACCCGCACGCCGTTCTCGTTCCCGGCGGGCGCATGGGAGTGTGGATCTGCGGCGGGCTCGGCTTTGTCGTGGTCCTCATCGGCATCGCCGTCTCCCTCATTCCGCCCGGAGAAGCAACCAGCAAACTCGGCTTCGAGTTGCAGCTGCTGATCGGGACCGTCGTTTCGATCCTCATCGGGCTCGCGCTCTACTGGCGCGGCGCCCGGAGGAAGACGGCGGAACTGTAACGATCCCTGCGACAAGTGGTCAGAGTAGCAAATTGCCAGCCGTCGCCCCGACGATCGTCTGTACTCGTACCTGTAACCTGTAACCTGCTCCCTGTACCCTATCCACGATGCAACGTCTCCTTGAGGGCTACGCCCGCTTCCGTCGTGACGTCTTCCCTCAACATCGCGACCGTTTCCGTCTGCTCGCCGAGCGCCAGCAACCCGACGTGCTCTTCATCACCTGCGCCGACTCGCGCGTCGTCCCCGATCTGATTCTCCAGACCGAGCCTGGCGACATGTTCCTGTGCCGCGCCGTCGGCAATATTGTCCCTCCCCACGGCTCCATGCCCGGCGGCATCTCGTCCACCATCGAGTACGCCGTCGAGGTCCTGCACGTGCGGCACATCATCGTCTGCGGCCATTCCGACTGCGGCGCCATCAAGGCCGTTCTTCCCCCGGACCCCGCGAATCCGCGCAGCCAAGGTTCTGCAAATCAGGATTCGCGCGATTCCGACACGCGCGATCACAGCAAGCTGCTCCAGCTGCCCCTGACTTCCAAATGGCTGGGCTACGTCGAGCCCGCCTGGAAATACCTTCCGCCCGGCACGCCTTCCGGCGATCACCGCGCGCTGCACACGGCGCTCATCCGCGCCAACGTGATCGCGCAGCTCGAGAACCTCAAGACCCATCCTGAAGTCGCGCGCGCCGTCGCGCACGACAAACTCCAGATTCAC
The DNA here is from genome assembly GCA_003152595.1 of Acidobacterium sp. GTDB lineage: Bacteria > Acidobacteriota > Terriglobia > Terriglobales > Acidobacteriaceae > Palsa-343. Next base: position 9,990 of record PMAM01000341.1, on the reverse strand, counting down.
GGCTGGTACTACGACATTCTCAGTGGCAGCGTCGAAGCGTACGAACAACAGCAGCGCCGTTTCCTCGCGCTGGAGGACTGGGCCACGATCAACGCAAAAGTCGTGGATCCCGCAGGCTGAGCCGCGAATCCATTCGTGCAGCGGATCCGATCCAACAGGAGAACGTGATGCGTCAAAGTATGGAAAGCAGCCTCGCTCTGCTCGCCCGTACGCCAGCCTCGCTCGATGCGCTGCTGCGCGGCCTGCCCGATGCGTGGACCCTGCGCAACGAAGGCGAGGGCACATGGACCGCGCGCGATGTAGTCGCGCATCTGGCCGAGCTGGAGCGTACGGACTGGATGCCGCGTGTGCGGCGGCTGCTGGAGTTCGGCGAAACCCGCGCCTTCGATCCGGTCGATCGCCAGGCGTTCCAGCGCAACGCGCGCGGCAAGTCTCTGGCGCGCCTGCTGGGCGAATTCGCGCGGCGCCGGGAGAAGAATCTGAGAGAGGTGCGCGCTCTCAAGCTCGACCGTCGCGACTTCGCGCGGCGGGGTCTGCATCCAGCACTCGGCCGTGTAACTCTGTCCGAGCTGATCGGCGCATGGACCGTACACGATCTGACCCATCTGCACCAGATCACGCGGATTCTTGCGTTCCAGTATCGCGAGGCGACGGGTCCATGGGAGCGGTATCTGGGTGTGCTCCACTGCGACGGGCACAGCGCCGCGGCCTGATCGGTCTTACGGACACCGTGATGTCCTAAACCGTCACCAGCTGCCTTGTCTCTTCCTTCACTCCCGCCAGGCCCGCTTTCATTCGCGCCCACACATACCAAATCAAACACGCCGTCGCGCTCCACGCATACATCGGGGAGCTCAGCGGCACCGTCATCAACAGCAGCAGCACGGCAACGCCGTTCACCACGGCCAGCCCCGGCGCCCAGCGCCGGCCCTGCCGCACAGAACACACGTGCATGATCGCGGGAATCATCAGCAGCTGATCGAACGGCCACGAGTACGGCGACACCATCGTCGACACCAGCAGCAACGCCGCGCCGTCCACGCGCCAGTTCCACTGGTTGCGCCGCCGCCAGTAATAGCGCGCGCACAGCGCCAGCCCCAGCATCGAAGGAACCCCCTGCACCCACACCGGATGCCCGGGCACCATGAACCGCAGCAGGAACGACAGATTCGCCAGGTACTGCCCTTCAATGTGCTCGGCGCGAATCGCCGCCAGGTAATGTGCCCAGATGTGCGCATCGAACAGCATTGGGAACATCGCAGCCGCCGCCAGTCCGATGCCGAATCCGGCCAGCAGCCGCCAGTTCCTGCGGCGCACGCACTCGATCAGGATCACCGGCCACAGCAGCAGAAACAAATGCGGCTTCATCGCAGGCATCAGCAGCGCCAGCCCGGAGAGCCAGGGCCGTTCCTGGTGATACTTGAAGAAAAACGCAATGCCCGCGAGCAGCAGAATGGACACCTGCCCCGCCATCGCGCAGCCGAGGATCGGCGCAAACAAATACACCACCAGCGGCGGAGGTTTGAGGCCCAGGCGCAGACACTTAATGGCCAGCAGTGCCAGTACGATCAACACCAGCAGCCACAGGAACGCCGCCACACTCGCGCTGAAAAATCCCAGCGGCGCGACAACGAACAGCGCCCACGGCGGATTCCGCATGAGGAGCGGCTCGCGATAACCGCTGCCCGCGGCGTTCTCCATCTGCAGAACGGCCTGCCCGGCGTAAGGATTCTGGTGCGCCAGCAGCAGCTTCGCAGAACTCCAGTAGCTGATGAAGTCGCGGTTGGCCGCGTTCCGGGAGAGCACCGTGCTCAGCAGGCCAAGACACACGATCAGCAGCGCCACCGCCCCAGCCACCTGGAGCGGCTTCGTTGTCTTTTCCTGGCGGACTTCCCTGGATTGCATCGCTGTGAGCAAGTCTGTTCAGTTTAGGCGGCGCCGAACGCCCGCGACATAGCACGTTCGTAGTTCGTGGCAACCCGGCTTCTCGATCCGCGCATCATCCAGCGCAATGCATTCCTCCGCACCAACGGAAGGGAACGCGGTTGTTACTGCGGACACCCGGCTTCTCGCCCGCTGCTTCGACGCCCTCTGCGGCATGCCCGACGTCCCCCGTTTCCGCCCGGTCACGCCGGCAGCGTGTCATCTTCTCCCGTCACCACCGTCCCCTGGTGATACAGAATCCTCCAGCCCTCCCCCCTCTTCTGCCACACCGTCGCGCGCCGCGTGATCCGCCCCGCCTGATCCAGCGTGCGCTCCGCCTGTTTGAGTGTGTACGTCAGCAGATACATCGTTCCCGGGCCCAGTTGACGCAGCCCGAAATCCCAGCACCTCCAGCCGGCGTCCGCGGCATCCACCGGCGGCGTCTCCGCAAGCGTCTTCATGATGAACTCCCGGCTGTAGCGCCGCCCCGACGCGCCCACCTCCCAATACTCCGGCGCGACCCTCGGCTCGCGTTCCGCAGCCGTCAGCCCAAACGCCCGGGTGTGAAAGATCGGCTCCAGCAGCCGCAGTTCTGCGAGCACCGCCTCCATCCGCGGTTCCACCAGCGCAAACACCGATCCGTCTTCTGCCTTCGACATCCTCGGCTCCCGCCGCTAACCTCTAAACTCTAATCTCCCTGGACTCTTGACGCCGACCGCGCGCCGACATACCCTGGACAAAGCGCGAAGGGCGCATCCAGTCCGCGGAAAGGGCCGTGCCCACCTTAACTGTTCCACAACTCAGCGAATCTTCTTTCAGCCTCACCTGTGCGGACTCCTGAGGCACTCCCCGCTTTTGCGGATCTGAAAGGAGCTTCGTGTGCCGGAACTTCCCGCCCACCCGTCGAGCGCCCGCGGCTCGAATTTGGCCCAATACAAGAAGCAAGCCAAAGAACTCCTCCGCGCCGTCGAGGCCCGCAACGTCGATGCCCTCGACCGCGTCCGCCGCTGGCATCCTCGTTTCCGCAACGCCCCCGACGATGGAATCGCCGCCCTTACCCTTGCCGGCTTTACCCTTTCGGACGCGCAGCTCGTTATCGCCCGCGCGCACGGCTTCCCCTCCTGGCCCAAATTCGGCGCACATCTTGAAACGCTGAACACCCTCCGCGCGCTCGAAGATCCATCCACGCTCGCCGATCTGCGCGACCCCGTCTCGCTCTTCCTCGAATTTGCCTCTGTCGAGCGCCACGGCTGGCACGGCTCCGGCTCCCTTCATCAGGCCGAGCTCATCCGCTCACGCTACCCGCATGTTGCCAATGCGAACATCTACACCGCGGCAGCGCTGGCCGACGAGTCCTTCGTCCGCACCTTCCTCGCGCACGACCCGGCCCTCGCGACCGCTCCCGGCGGCCCACACCAATGGGACCCGCTTACGTATCTCTGCTTCTCGCGCTACCTCCGTCTCGACAAGTCCCGCCCGCATTCCGAGAACGACGCTTTCGTTGCCACGGCCCGCGTTCTTCTCGACGCCGGCGCCTCCGCCAACACCGGCTGGATGGAGACCACCGACGACGACCCGCCTCGCCCGTTCCTCGAGTCAGTCCTCTACGCTGCCGCCGGCCTCGCGCGGCACCCCGGCCTCACGCAGCTCCTGCTCGAATGCGGCGCCGACCCCAACGACGAGGAAACCTGCTACCACGCTCCGGAAACCTATGACAACACCGTGGTGAAGATCCTCATCGGTTCCGGTCGCTGCAACGAGCGCTCCCTCGCCTGGCTCGCCGCCCGCAAAGCCGACTGGCACGACGAGAAGGGCCTGCTGCTCGCCCTCAACGGTGGCGCGAACCCTAACTACATGACCCAGTGGAAGCACACGCCCTTCCAGCACTCCATCCGCCGCGACAACGGCCTGGTCCTGATCGAGATGTTTCTCGACCACGGCGCCGACCCGTACCTGCGCAACGCCGACGGCCGCAACGCCTTTCAGATGGCCGCGCATCACGGACGCGGCGACATCCTCCGCAACCTCGAGGGCCGCGGCTTCGCGCCGAACTACGACGGACCCAGGCCCGACCTCGACGCCCTCGTCGCTGCCTGCGCCCTTGCCGACCTGCCGGGCGCGCGGACTCTCATCGCCGCCGCACCCGATCTGCAACCGCAATTGTTACAAATCGGCGGCGCACTCCTCGCCCACTTCGCCGGCGCCGCGAACCTCGAAGGCGTCCGCACGCTTCTCGACCTCGGCATCCCGGTTGACGCCCTCTGGCCCGAGGGCGACCCCTACTTCGACCTCACCCGCAATTCCACTGCGCTGCTGGTCGCTGCCTGGCGTGCCAACCATGAGATCGTCCGCGAACTCATCGCGCGCGGCGCCAACGTGAATGCGACCGATGCGCGCAACCGCACCCCGCTCCAGCTCGCCGTCAAAGCCTGCGTCGATTCGTACTGGATGCGCCGACGCCAACCTGACTCCGTCGCCGCACTGCTCGCAGCCGGAGCAACAAAGCAGGACATCAAACTCCCCACCGGCTACGACGTTATCGACGCGTTGCTCATGAAGTAAACCTGTCTCGGTGCTTTTCTCTGCTCCCTGCTCCCTGCTCCCTACTTCCTGCTCTTCACCATCCCCGCCACCAGCTCCCCGCAGACAATCATCCCGCCCTTCTCCAGCGTCCGCCGCGACGCCACATTCCCCACATCGCATCGCGCCGCCGGGCACTTCCCCGCCTCCCGGCAAACGCGCCGCAGCTCCTGGATCAGATAGCTCCCGAACCCACGCCGCCGCTTCGACTCTTCGACCTCCATATAGAGGTCCGCATACGGCGGGTTGTAGTGCGTCAGAAAACCGCCCGTCCCAACAATCTCCCCAGCCGCTTCGATCACCCACTCCCCCTCCGGCTCCATGCGGTGCTCGAAGACACCCAGATCCCCTGTCTCGCGCTTCCGTCGAAACACAGCGTCCTCCGGAGCCGCCAGGGCCGTCGGGCCCTCTTCCGCAAACAACAGGCTCTCCGTCCGTGTCTCCGTCGCGAACTCCCGCACCATCGCCGCCATCAGCGGGACGTTTGTCTGCGCCTCCACATGTGTCGCTCTGCTGGCTCGCAGCAATTCCGCAAACAACTCCGCCGCCTGCACCCGATACTCCGGCAGCACGAAGAACTCAATCACCCTTCCCGCGAAATGCCGATTCCCCAACGCGGCATGCCCCACCGTCTTCCCATCGATCAAGAGCGCCCACGCCTCCAGAAACCCGCGCGTCCAGTACGAATCCCGGATCAGCTGGCAGTTCGCCTCGGCGCGAAACAGCTCATGCAGCGGGAACAGTTCCTCCGCCGTCCGTCGCGTGACCTCAATCGTCATCCTCACACTGTATCCGCCATCGTGCGCGCTCCGATATCGCCTCCACTACAATCGGAACCCATGTCCCGCACTCTGCTCTTGATCGCGCTCGCTCTCGCGCCCCTGGCCTTCGCGCAAACCCATCCCCGCCCAACGTATCCGACGCGCGATCCCCACACGCCCGGCTACGTCCGCGCCACCGAACTCCCCGACGGCACCGTGCCACCCGCCAACAAAGACGGCAACTTCATCCTCGGACCCACGCACACCCCCGCGCCTGAGATGACCGTCAATCCCGACGTCCCGCACGGCACGGTCACCGATCTCACCCTCACGTCAGAAGGTGACACGTACTACCCCGGCATCGCGCGGGATCCTGGCACCTTCGTCGCTCCTGACCCCGACCATCCCGAGCGCCCCGTCGTCACCACCAGCCATCCGCATCCGTGGACGCGCACCGTTGCCGTCTACGTGCCCGCGCAATACAAGCCCGGCACCGAGGCGCCCTTCATCGTCGGCGCCGACGGCCCCGACCGCGCGCTGTTTACCGTCCTCGACAACCTCATCGCCGAGCACAAGGTCCCCGTCCAGATCGCCATCTCCATCGCCAACGGCGGGGGCGACGCGCAGGGCTCCGAGCGCGGCCTCGAGTACGACACCATGTCCGGCCACTACGCCGAGTGGGTCGAGCACGTCGTCCTGCCGCTGGTCGAATCGAAGTGCAACGTGAAACTCACGCACGACCCCAATGGCCGCGCGGCGACGGGCGGATCGTCGGGCGGCGCCGTCTCGCTGATCATGGCGTGGTATCACCCGGAGCTGTACCACCGGGTGCTGGCCTACTCGGGCACATGGATCAACCAGCAGTGGCCGTGGAACCCCGCCACTCCGCACGGGGCGTGGGGCTTCGTCGACGATCTGATCCCGAACTCGCCGCGCAAGCCCATCCGCATCTGGATGGAGGTGGGCGATCGCGACCTCTACAATCCCAACGCGATGCGCGACAACATGCACGACTGGGTCGTCGCGAATGAAAAGATGGCCTCTGCGCTGGCCGCGAAGCACTACCACTACCAGTTCGTCTTCGCGCACAACGCCGGCCACGTGGACCACGCCACCAAACTCCAAACCCTGCCGGAGGCGCTCGAGTATCTGTGGCAGGGCTACCCAAAGAAGTGAGGATCGGCTACGGGCACGAGCAAACCCTTCGCCCCGTTCCTCGCTCCTCCCCCTATGCCTGGGCAACCAGACTGGCTCCTTCGCGCATCCCTGCTGCGAGTCCTGTAATCTGCTGAAATCTGCCGCTCTTCCCCGAGGGCTGGTAATCCGTTTCGCCAAACCGCCCACGAGATAGCAGCTTGAGTACTGTTGACCGAATCCCCGTCTCTGCGTCGCCCCGCAAACCCGGGAGCCGGTCTGGCCGAATGTCCGCGCCGGATCCCGTTTCACCGGGCGACCCCTTCGCCGCCGGTGGCGAATGTGGTGCACTCATGGCGCAGGTGGACTGGTCCGCCACGCCTCTCGGTCCGGTCGAAACCTGGCCCCAGAGCCTGCGCACCGTCGTCCGCATCCTGCTCACTTCGCGTTTTGCGATGTGGATGGGCTGGGGTCCGGAGCTGACCTTCCTCTACAACGACTCCTACGCGCAGATGACGCTCGGCAAGAAGCACCCCTGGGCGCTTGGCAAGCCGGCTCGGGAAGTCTGGCGGGAGATCTGGGGTGACATCGGTCCCCGCATCGAAACCGTTCTCCGCACCGGCATCGCCACATGGGACGAGGCGCTGCTCCTCTTCCTCGAGCGCAGCGGCTACCGCGAAGAAACCTACCACACCTTCTCCTACAGCCCGCTCAGCGGCGATGACGGCCGCATTACCGGCATGCTGTGCGTGGTCACCGAGGAAACCGACCGCGTTATCGGCGAACGCCGGCTAAGTTTCCTGCGCTCGTTTGCTTCTGCCCTGGGTCAGGCCATCGCGGAAACCGATGTTCTCGCGGCCATGGAGAGCAGCCTGGCTCAGAACCAGAAGGACCTCCCCTTCACCATCACGTATCTCCTTGGCGAAGATGGCGCCCTTCGCCTGGCTTCCACCAGCGGCATCCAGCCCGGCCACCCCGCGGCTCCCAAACAACTCGAGGTTGAGAACTCCCCGTGGCCTCTCGGCGAACTCATGAGCGGCGGGAACCGGGTCGTCATCGATGACCTCGGCCGTCTTTTCCCGGACCTGCCTGCGGGGGCCTGGGCTGTTCCACCCACCCGCGCAGTCATGATCAGCCTGCAAAGGAAGGGGCAGGATCGCCCTGCCGGCTTCTTCATTGCAGGTCTGAATCCCTGGCGCCAGCTCGACCCCGAGTATGCGGGATTCATCGAACTCGTCGCCGGCCAAATCGCCGCGGGGCTCGCGAATGCGCGGGCCTACGAGCAGGAGCGCCGCCGCGCCGAGGCCCTCGCCGAGCTGAACCGTGAGAAGACCATCTTCTTCTCCAACGTCAGCCACGAATTCCGCACGCCGCTCACCCTCATGCTCGGCCCGCTTGAAGACGTGCTGCGCAAGCGCGANNCTGCGCCTGCTCAAGCTCGTCAACACCCTGCTCGACTTCTCCCGCATCGAAGCCGGCCGCATCCAGGCCCTCTATCGCCCCGTCGATCTCAGCGCCCGCACCAACGACCTCGCCAGCGTCTTCCGCTCCGCCATGGATCGCGCCGGCCTCGGCTACCGCATTGCATGCGAGCCGCTGCCCGAACCGGTCTATGTCGACCTCGANNCTCCAGGGCTCGGTCGAAGTCAGCCTCCGCCCCGTCGACGGTCAGGTCGAGCTTTCCGTTCGCGACACCGGAACCGGCATCCCCGAATCCGAACTGCCGCGCGTCTTTGAGCGCTTCCACCGCATCGAAGGCGCCGCCGGCCGCACCCACGAGGGCACCGGCATCGGCCTTGCTCTGGTTGACGAACTGGTTCGCCTCCATGGGGGCGCGGTCCAGGTCAGCAGCCGTCCGGGGGCCGGCACCACGTTTACCGTGCGCGTTCCTTTCGGTTCATCGCACCTGCCGGCGGAGCGCCTGGCGGTCGCCGATCAGCCTTCGCCGAACACGCTGGGAGCGGCTCCTTACGTGCAGGAAGCGCTGCGGTGGCTCCCCGGAGAAAACTCCGGCGAGGAACCGCTCGTCAAGGATCTTGCTTACGAGGAAATGGGCGTTCTGCTCGAACGCAAGGATCATGAGAAGCGGGCGCGCATTCTTCTCGCCGACGATAACCGGGACATGCGCGAATACGTCCAGCGGCTGTTGAGCCGCAAATTCAGCGTTACGGCGGTCGCCGATGGAGAGGAAGCGTTGGCTTCCGCCCGCGACAATCCACCCGACCTCGTGCTGACCGATGTCATGATGCCGCGCATGAACGGCTTTGAGCTGCTGCGCGCGCTCCGGTCCGATGCCGCGACCGCTGCCATCCCCGTCGTCATGCTCTCGGCCCGCGCGGGCGAAGAGGCGGAATCGGAAGGTCTGGAATCGGGCGCCGACGACTACCTCGTGAAACCNNGAGCTTCGCACCAAGGCCGAGATCGCCGAGTCGCAGTACCGCGTCATCCTTGAAAGCATCTCCGAGGGCTTCATCTATCTCGATCGCGACTGGCACGTCCGCTATGCCAACGAACAGGTCGCCGCCCTGGGTGGCGTCGCTCTCTCCAGCATCCTGGGCAAAACCCTCTGGGATGCCTTCCCCGGCGCTGCCGAGTCTCCCTTTGCCGCGATCTACCGCAAGGCCATGGAATCCGGCGAGGTCGCGCACATCGAGGACTACTATCCGCCCACCGGCCGCTGGATTCGCTCCAACCTCTACCCCTCACCCGACGGCCTCTCCATCTTTGCTCAGGACGTGACCGAGCGCCGCATCCAGCAGGAGAAACTCCTGCTCACCGAAAAGCTCGCCGCCACGGGCCGGCTTGCCGCGACCATCGCCCACGAGATCAACAACCCGCTCGAGTCGGTCCTGAACCTCGTCTATCTGGCTCGCACCTCGCGCGCCGAGATATCGCGAATCCGCGAGTATCTCGAAACCGCGGAGAAGGAACTGACCCGCGTCTCCCATATTGCGCGCCATACGCTGGGCTTCTATCGCGAAACCTCGCTCCCCGCCGACATCGATCTCCCCGCGCTCCTCGAAGAAGTGTTCACCGTCTATGACAGCCGGCTCCGCGCCTCGTCGATCGCGGTCCGCCGCGACTTCACCATCGTTCCCACCATCCGGGGACTGCGCGGCGAACTCCATCAGGTCTTCTCGAACCTCATCTCCAATTCCATCGATGCGATGCGCGAAGGCGGATCGCTGAACCTGTCCATCCGTCAGCCCGAGGAGGCCCGCAACCGAGGGATTGTCGTGATCATCCGCGACACCGGCATGGGCATACCGCAGGAGAATCTCCCGCGCCTGTTCGAGCCGTTCTTCACCACCAAATCCAGCGCCGGCACCGGACTCGGCCTCTGGGTGGTCCGCCAGTTCGTCACCTCCTGGGGTGGCACTGTGGAGGTCCAAAGCGAAACGGATAGCGTCCGCCACAGCACTACGTTTACTCTGTTGCTGCCCCTGGTGGCGGTTTCGGAAAAGCGCGCGGTATCGGACAAAGCTCCCGCCGCGCGTCGGATGTAATTCCTTCGGAAGAGGACCCTTCTTGCTCGATCAGATCGTCTGGCTTCAGTCCCCCACTTCACCCATGCCGCCGCCGCAGCCATCGG
>PMAM01000185.1 GCA_003152595.1 Acidobacterium sp. | reverse complement strand
ATTGGCGCGGAGCTCATGGTATGAACGGCGAGCCGCAGGCCTTCCTCCGTCCCAGCGGGGCTTCGAAATTCCACGCACCCGCGCCGCGCCGCCGCTCCCGTGGCATGTTCCTGCTGCCCTCCATGTTCACCGCCGTGAACATCGCCGCCGGCTTTTTCGCCATCACGCAGAGCCTCGAAGGCACCGCCCTGCAGCCTCATCACTTCGACTACGCCGCCCTCGCCATTGGCCTGGCCATCCCCTTCGACGCCCTCGACGGCCGCATTGCCCGGCTCACCAACACCGAGAGTGAATTCGGCCGCGAACTCGACTCCCTCGCCGACGTCATCACCTTTGGCGTCGCGCCCAGCATCCTCGCTTACGCCTGGGGCTTTCGCTCTCTGCCCTTCGCGATGCCCCACGAGCTGCGCCTCAAGCTCCTGCAGTTCGGCGCCTTCGTCTGCTTCATCTTTCTCCTCTGCGGAGCCAGCCGCCTGGCCCGCTTCAACATCAGCGTCAACCCCACCCCTAAAAATCCGGGCCGCCCCGGCCGTAAATATTTCGTCGGGATGCCGATCCCCGCCGCCGCCGGCATCGTCGCCGCTGTTGTTCACGGCTTCATCGGCCTGCCCATTTTCACCTGGTGGCTGGCCGTCGTCTGGGGACTGCTCGTCGGCTTCATCGGCTTCCTCATGGTCAGCACCTGGCGCTTCTGGAGCGGCAAGGAAATCAATCTCACCGGACGCCAGTCCTTCCGCTGGATCGTCCTCCTGGGCGTGAGCATCTATCTGCTGGTCTTCTTCTCGCGCGTGGTCCTGCTGCTGCTCGCCTTCGTCTACATGTTTTCGGGCGTGATTGCACGCCTGGCTTACTCCTGGCGGCGCCATCATCCGCCGTCCAGGAATCCTCTGCCTTCTTCACAAGGTCCGGTGGGATGACCGATCAACAGAAAATTGCCATCGTCGGTGCCGGCTCTCTGCGCGGCAAAGAACTCAACGACTCACTCGCCGACTCTCCCTTCGCCGGCGCCGAATTCCTGCTGATGGATGACGAAGCGCAGCTCGGCAGCCTCGAAGCAGTCGGCGACGAAGTCACCTTTATCCAGCGCATCGGCCCGGATTCCTTCCGGCACGTCGACTTCGCTTTCTTCACCGGTGACGAAGATCTGACGCTCAAGCACTGGGAGAGCGCCCAGCGCGCTGGCGCCAGCCTCGTCGATCTTTCCTTCGCCCTCGAAGGCAAGCCCGGCGTCCTGGTCCGCGCACCCTGGATCGACGAGGCGCTGCAGCCAGCCTCGGCGCAACCCGGCGACGCGACGCCAGGCCTCGAGACCCCCGCCATCGTCCCGGCCCATCCGGTCGCCGTCGCGCTCGCGCTGCTCCTCGGCCGTATCGCGCAGTCTGCGCCCATCCGCATCGCCTCGTGCACGGTGCTCGAGCCGGCCTCGGAATACGGCCGCGCCGCCATGGACGAACTTCACCAGCAGACCGTCAAGCTGCTCAGCTTTCAGGAACTGCCCCGCCAGGTCTACGACACGCAGGTCGCCTTCAACACCACGCCTTCCTTCGGCGAGTCCGCAAAGTTCAACCTTGCCGGCAGCGAATCCCGCATCCGCCGCCACTTCGCGCTGCTCTCCGGCGGCCGCCTCCCCGATGTCGGCGTTCAGCTCCTGCACACGCCGGTCTTTCACGGATACGGCATGTCGCTCGCCGTCGAACTCGCCACGCCCACTTCCCTCGATCAGATGGAAGCCTCGCTCGCCGGGGAGCACGTCGAGATTGTCACNNCGCGATCCGGAGACCACCCGCTTCTGGATCTGGGCCGGCCTCGATAATCTCCGTTTCGCTGTGCTGAACGCCCTGGCCTGCGCGCTGGAGCTCAAGCGCCTGCGGCCGAGCGGCGAAGTGCAATAGACTTTCCAGACGCTCGAAAGTGGCGTCATCCGCGATGCTGCGAGCGAGCGGCCGCCGGTCAGCTCACCAGTGCCGGTTCCCGCTCCGCCTTCCCCGCAGTCCGCGGCGCGCGTCCCGTCGATCGCCGCACCACCAGCGCAGGCTTCACGCCGTACTCCGCACCCTTGCCGCCATCCTGGCGGATGCTGTACAGCGCTCGAAACGCCACTCGCGCAATCTCTTCCCGCGACAGTCGCACCGTCGTCAGCGCCGGCTGCGTGAACGCGCTGATCTGAATGTCGTCGAACCCCACAATCGAGATGTCCTCCGGCACGCGCAGCCCGTGCTCGTGGATCGCCCCCAGCGCCCCGATCGCCGTCATGTCGTTCGATGCCAGCACCGCCGTCGGCCGCGTCTTCCGCCCCAGCAGCCGCGCCATCGCATCGTGCCCGCCATCCACCTGATGGTTCCCTTCTTCGATCCAGTCCGCGCCGATCCCGCGCCGCTTGAGGCAGCCGACGAACGCCTCCCTCCGCACCCGCGCCGAACGCAGCATCATCGGCCCGGCGATGAAAGCGATCGCCGTGTGTCCCAGCCCAACGATATGCTCCACCGCCGCGTCCACGCCTGCCGCGTAGTCCACTACGAGGTTGCTCGTCAGCTTCTCCGCCTTGCCGGTGTCGAGAAACACCAGCGGAATATCCCGGCTCTGGAACTCTGTGATCAGCCGCGCATCCATCTCCGACGTCATGATCGCCACGCCGTCCACTTTGCGCTGCAGCATCCGCCGCACACATACCTCCATCCGCACCGGATCGTAATTCGTGTTCGCCACCAGCACTTCCTGCCCGTTCTGCACCGCAATATCTTCGAAGCTCTTCACCAGCTCCGGGAAGAAGGGGTTCGTGATGTCGGAGATGATGAGCCCATACAGGCTGCTGCGCCCCGAGCCCAGCGCCCGAGCCCAGGTGTTTGGATAGAACCCCAGTTCCTCGATGGCGCGCTGCACGCGCTCCTTCGTCTCCGGCGTCACTTTATCCGAGCCGTTGATCGTCCGCGAAACCGTTGCCGTCGATACCCTCGCCCGGCGCGCCACTTCTTTGATGTTCATAGCGGTATCTGACCTCTTATATTCGATCCGCGCGGACTTAGAAAGAAGATTGCCGGTAAGCGTTTACGCCAACTCGCGCGATTCGCCCCGCTTTCCTGTACGATGGCCGCCATGAAACCGGCCCTCTTTCGATCCGTGGCTCGACCCATCGCTGCTGCTCTCCTCTTCTGCATCGCCCTCTCCGCCTCCGCCGAAAAGTACCAGCGCTGGACCGAGCAGCAGGCCAACGCCTGGTACGCCCTGCAGCCCTGGCTCGTCGGCAGCGACTACCTCCCGTACAACGCCATCAATCAGCTCGAAATGTGGCAGGCCGACACCTTTGACCCCCAGCGCATCGACCTCGAACTCGGCTGGGCCGAAGCCATCGGCATGAACACCATGCGCGTCTTCCTCCACGACTTGCTCTGGCAACAGGACCCCGAAGGCTTCCGCAAGCGCATCGACACCTTCCTCGCCCTCTGCGCCAAACACCACATCCGCCCCATCCTCGTTCTCTTCGATTCGGTCTGGGACCCCAACCCCAAACTCGGCCCGCAACATCCGCCCATCCCCGGCGTGCACAACTCCGGATGGGTGCAGAGCCCAGGCGGCGCCGCACTCGCCGACCCAGCGCAGTATCCGCGCCTCGAAGTCTACGTCAAGGGCGTCATCGGCGCCTTCGCCTCCGATCCGCGCATCCTCGCGTGGGACCTCTGGAATGAGCCCGACAACGGTAACGATCCCTCCTACGTCAACGGCGAGCTCACCAACAAGCAGGCCCTCGTCGAAAAACTCCTGCCCAAAGTCTTCGATTGGGCGCGCTCCCAGCACCCGCTCCAGCCGCTCACCAGCGGCCTCTGGCAGGGCGACTGGACCTCCCTCAAAACCCTCACTCTCACCCAGCGCATCCAGGTCGAACAGTCCGACGTCCTCTCCTTCCACAACTACGACTTCCCCGAGGACTTCGAGCAGCACGTCCTCCTCCTCGAGCAGTACCACCGCCCCATCCTCTGCACCGAATACATGGCGCGCGGCATGGGCAGTCTCTTCGACACCATCCTGCCCATCGCGCAGAAATACCGCGTTGCCGCCATCAACTGGGGCTTCGTCAAAGGCAAATCGCAGACGTATCTTCCCTGGGATTCCTGGATCCACCCCTACGTCCTCACCCAGCCCGCCGTCTGGCACCACGACATCTTCTATCCCGATGGCAAACCCTACCGCCAGCGCGAAATCGACATCATCCGGGCCCTGACCACCGCCACGAATGGCGCGGCGAAAACCACACCCGCCACTCAGTAAAGACGCTTCTCCCCTGAGCATGCGGAGCATCGAAAATTGTCCGTGACCGCTGGAGACGCCCTGCGTCTCTCGCCTCCTGATCGCTCTGCTAGACTTTGGCGGCCATGAAAATGCCCGCCGTTCGCATCCTCTGCATTGCGTTGTCGCTGGTGCCCGTCGCCGTCGCGCAGCAGGTCATTCCCCTCTATCCCGGCGCCGCGCCCGGCTCAACGCCGGCGACATATCCGGAGAAGGACTACATCTCGAAGGTCTGGAACACCGAGGTGGTCACCAACGTGACCCGGCCCACCCTCATGGTCTTCAAGCCTGCTCCGGAGCTGAAGAACGGCACCGGGATCGTCATTTGCCCCGGCGGCGGTTTTATGGCCCTGTCCATCGCAAGCGAAGGCACCGACGTCGCCAAATATCTCGCCGGCCGAGGCGTCACTGCGTTCGTCCTGAAATATCGCCTTGCCCACACCGGTGACGACGCCACCCAGGAATTCCGCACACTGATTGCAGATCCGCCGAAGTTTCGGGTGATCCTGCAGAACACCGAACCTCTTTCCGTCGCCGATGGACTGGCGGCGGTCACCTATGTGCGACAGCACGCGTCCGAATGGGGAATCTCTCCCGATCGTGTCGGCATCATCGGATTCTCCGCGGGCGGAGCGGTCACCGCGGAAGTGGCCACCCGTTACGCACCCGAAGGTCGCCCCGCCTTTGTAGCCCCAATTTACGCCGGCGGAATGTTGCAGGATGCTCCCGTCCCGGCCGACGCACCCCCGATGTTTGTCGCAGCCGCCACCGACGATTCACTCCACCTCGCGCCCGTAAGCATCGCGCTTTACCAGAAGTGGACGGCAGCCAACAAATCCGCCGAACTGCACATGTACGCGAAGGGCGGCCACGGCTTCGGCATGCACAAGCAGAACATCCCTGCCGATCACTGGATCGACCAGTTTGCCGACTGGTTAAAGCTGGAAGGCTTTCTCAACCAGTAACGAACGCGCGGCCCGGCCGCAAATGATCTGCGCGTCACTGCGGCAGCCGGCGCTCCCATCCGCACCATGAGCCATCACTCACAGTCAGCGAGCGAAAAACCAGAATCTTTCCCCCTCCCGTCTCATCCAAAAACAATCCTGCGCTCCCACGGTGAATGCATGAAAATCGCAACTCTGATCTGCCGTATCCTTCTCGGCCTGGTGTTCTTCGTCTTCGGCGTTTACAAGTTCTTCCCTCTCAACCCCACCAGCATCCCGCCCGGCGACGCAGGTGCCTGGTCCCTGCTGATGATGCATCATCACTGGATGACCGTCGTGGGCGTCATCGAGGCCGTCGGTGGCCTGCTCCTGCTCTCCGGCCGATTCGTTCCCCTTGGCCTGACCCTCCTCGCTCCGGTCTGCGTCAATGTCCTGCTCTTCGGAGTTCTCTTTCTTCCGGCAACCCTGGTGACCGGCGGCCTCGCCGCGATCCTCGAGCTCTTCCTCCTTTATGCCTACCGCAGCTACTTTGCATCGCTGTTCACGGCCAGGGCTGCAATTTCCTGACAACGCGCCCCCAATAAGATAGTTCGCGTGCCGCGAACCCCGTTTGCATGGCGGCAGTGTAGGATTCCCCTCATGCGACCCATGCACGTACGAATCTCCGCAGTGGCATTTGCGATGACCTTGTCGCTTCTTCCGGCATCCGCACAGCAAAGTCACTGGGCATCGGCCGATGACAAAACCGCGAAGTACATCATCGAGATGGAACGCAAGTGGGCTGAAGGCGTCTGCGTTAATAACGGTGTCGTCGCAGGTCTGCTGGCCGAAGATTTCCAGGGCACGTCGACCCAGGGTGCGCGCTTCACGAAAGCCGATGAACTAAGAGATGAGAAATCCGCACGCACCGCCCACGATTGCGGCCTCGATGAGACGAAGGTGCGTTTCTTCGGAGACAGTCTTGCCATTGTCTACGGCAGCGAGCACGCTGTCGGGAAGGACAAGTCCCAGCCCAACGCAAAGGTGTGCCAGATTTGGACCGATACCTGGCTCAAGCGCGGCAATACCTGGCAGATCATCGCCTCCCAGGACAATCGCGTGGCCTGCAGATAGCCGGAGAGCCAGGGACACTTGCGGTTAGCCGGCCACATTGCAACCATCGATCTACCCAAACAAGGGCGCGGCCGCCCTGTATGATCGCATCTGCGGTAATCGTGGGGAAAGTCGGATTCTGACGTTGTCCGCGACCCCTCTTTCAGGCTTCCTGAACTAAGTCAGCCTACCTGAAGTTCTCCCCTCCTTAGGCTGTCAGGAAATCGGTATCCAAATGCCTTCGTCTGAAATTCTGCACGAAGCTCAGAAACTCCATCTCATCAGTGATCGTCTCGACACGCTGGCGGATGAACATCCCGTCGTCTTCGACGCGCTCGCTACCATTTCCGGAAACGTTCGTCACACCGCGACGCTGCTGGAGGTGCTGGTGGTCACGAAATTGGGGCCACTCCCCGAACCAGGTCCGGCCAACACCTGATGGAGCAATCCCCCTTCCTCGCGTCAACTGTCTCAGTCTGGCCCGGATGAACCGCGGGAAGGCTCCTCGATCGGGGGCATCTCCGCGTTCTGCTCCGGCAATTTGTCGTGGAGAATGACATTCAGCAGCGACTTGTGAACGTGGATGCCGCCGCCGTTGTATTCGATAAATCCCATCTCGCGAAAGCGATTCATAAAAAAGCTGACGCGAGAGCGCGTGGTGCCGACCATCTCCGCCAGCGTTTCCTGTGAGATCTTCGGAATCAGCGGTTCCGTGTGCCCGGGCTGGCCGAATTCGGCCATCAGCAGAAGGATTCTCGCCAGGCGCTTCTCGCTGGAGTTGAAGAGCTGATCGACCAGATCGGCCTGAGTGCGCATGCTGCGGGCGAGCAGGAACTTCAAAAACAGGTCGGAGAACGCATGTTCCTCGTGCATCACGCGGACCATCTCCTTCCGCTCAATCTTCAACGCGGTGCATGCCGTAATGGCAGTAGCGGTGGCCATGCGCAGGCCGCCCACGCTGGCAAGCGACTCCTCTCCAACGAAATCGCCAACCGTGAGAAGCGAGATGGTGGCCTCTTTCCCGTTGCTTGAAACGACGGTAAGTTTGGCGCGGCCGTTGTTGAGATAGAAAATCGAGTCGGCGGCGTGGCCCTGGGAGAAGAAGGCCTCGCCGGGGTTCAATTGAACGATTCTTCGTCCCAGCCCGGCCTTCGCCAGAAAATCCACGGCGTCAAAGGCGATGCTTTTCGGCTCAACCATTGGAATGGTCCCATCCCGGAATGCAGCTTATGGCCGTCCGCTGCACATCCGACTTACCTCGATGAACAGGCCACCTGATAGCAGTATAAACCCCCAGTTGATCTGGAAGCCGTTTACGGAACCGTTCGGGATAGATTGCCATGCAATCCCTGCACCGCATGAGTCGCGGCAACTGTGGGGCCGCGACGACCGGTTCCGTCATTCCGGCACCGATCACGCTACTCGATATTGATTTGGAACATTAGGGAGGGGTTGCCGTATGCAACTGCATACCATAGCCCATCCGCTCCCATAATGAAGTACACGTCCTCCTGGTAAAACCACGCCGGATAGCCTTCAGCATAGAACCAGTATCCACCGTAAGAGTACTCACGACGCCCGTTGTAGTAGCGACCGCCATTCTCTTCAAAGCGGGCATGATGGTCACGTCCAAACCTGCTTTCACTGTACTCGTGGCCGCGACTATCTTTCTGACCGTTGCGGGCCCACTGCCCCTGTACTTGCTGGTGCTGCTGACTACTGGCTTGTTGTTGTTGGTGCTGCTGATTCCTTTCCTGGTTCTGCTGAGTCCTGGCCGGTTGTTGCTGCTGTTTCTGTTGCTGTTCCTGCTGGCCTTTGGCCTGCCGCTGCTCATTCTGATTTGCGGTCTTCGCCTGTTGTTGCTGTTGTTTCTGTTGCTGTTGCTGCTGGCCCCTGGCCTGCCGCTGTTCATTCTGATTTGCGGTCTTGGCCTGTTGTTGCTGCTGTTTCTGTTGCTGTTGCTGCTGGCCCCTGGCCTGCCGCTGCTCATTCTGATTTGCGGTCTTGGCCTGTTGTTGCTGTTGTTTCTGTTGCTGTTGCTGCTGGCCCTTGGCCTGCTGCTGTTCTTGTTTGCCAGGCTTGGCTTTTTGCTGTTTCTCAGGTTTGGTCTGCTGCTCCTGCTTTTCGGGTTTGGCGCCTTGATCCTGCTGAGCGTACGCGGGAGCAAGGACTCCGAGAAAAAGCACCAAAATTCCTGTACTGATAAGCCTAAGTGGTTTCATAAGCGTTCCCTCCACGTCGGGCGTGGTTGTTGTTTCTTGCTGTTGTCGCCCGTACTTGACATTCGAATCTCTTCCCCGTCTTTCATCCCGTTCACTTACTTCCCGAGGTGAATGCCGGAGAGCGAATGGAAAAGTCCAAATACGTTGAGAACATTGCGATGCCCTCGCGAATGTTCGGCTCGTCATTCACAACCAGCATTCGATGGTCCTCGCTCATTGCGATCACCTCTGTGGCGGATGCGAATGCGTGGGCACTTTGTTTGATTGTCGGGGGTGGCGCGGTCTCAGGGCTGGTCAATATTGCTCAGCTCTTTAAAAAACGTTGTATACCGTTTATGGTAAATAACTTACAAGTGAACAATTGTGGTTCGCCCAGGTTGCCGAGGACCATTTCCAGTGTGCGGACTCAATCCCGTGGCTTCACGGACTGGGGTCACGAACAAGCGGTTCCCGCTGGACGGTTGAACGGCAAACCGGGACTTTCGCCCGCAGACGAAGAGGATCCTGACGCGACCCTCCGTTGACCCAAGACCACTGCGACGCGACTCGATTACCTTCGTGTCCTCCACCCGCAAAGAATGCTTGCAAAGTTCCCGCGTATCGCCCATTCTGATAGTGGAAGTGTGTATTCAAAGAAGGACTCGCCCTGCGAGTCCTTTTCCATTGGACCTCAGGGTCCACCGGCAAGCAGGAGAAATGCCCCGCCGGTCCCGTTCTTTCTCATCGCGAAGCAGCCGCAATGCAGATCTGCGATCTCAAGGGAAGGCGTCCCGCCGCCCTGGAAAATGGCCCCGCGTCCCGCATTGCGAGAAGGTTACCCAGTTGTCAAAGTCGATAACAAGTCTAAACCTCTCCAGAATCAACACCCAGCCCGCAGTCGCACCAGGGGGGAGGGGAGGCACCCGTCTTAGACCGCATTCGGTCCTGCTGAGCAGGACGAAGGAAAAAGCCCCGGGCTTCAGCCGGGGGACGAGTCCGCGCCCTGAACGAAAGGGCCTTCAGCCCCGGGGTTCTGCCAGGCCTCTCCCTTCTTCGACCGTATAGATCCGGTCCACACCCGGAACGGTTACCTTCTCCACCTTCCCGTCCGGCCAATGAATCTCCACCCCGTCCACCTTCGTCGTATCGCCCAGCCCAAAATGGACCCGCGGGTCATTCGACGACAGGTAGCTCCCTCCGCTCAGCACGTCGCCGCGCTGCCGGATCCCGCCCGCCGTCAGATACACGGTCGCCCCCACCGCATCGCGCGGACTCTTCGGTCCCCCAACCAGCTTCAACTCCACCCAGTGGTGATGATCCGGGTTCACGTTCCGCTCCAGCACCGGCACGCCGTCCATGTTGTTCATCACCACATCGATCTTGCCGTCGTTGAAGAGATCCCCGAACGCCGCCCCGCGCCCCACCGTCACCACGGCCAGCCCCGTGCCCTCCACCGCCGGCACCAGCGCGAACTTGCCGTTCTTCTCGTTGTGGAACAACAGCGGCTTCTCCGCGTAACTGGTCCCCCACTCCGGGTGCTGGTCCACCACGGGATACACGTGGCCGTTGGTGAAGAACAGGTCCTTCCATCCGTCGTTGTCGTAGTCCAGAAAACCGTCGGCGAAGCTCACGTACGGAATGGTCGGCGCCGCCACACCCGAGGGATAACTCACGTCGGTGAAATTTCCCTTGCCGTCGTTGTTGAACACGATGTCGTAATCGTCGGCGAAGGTCGTGGTCACGATGTCCTCGTGCCCGTTGTTCTCGTAATCCCCGGCGGCAATGCCCATGTTGGCCGCCTCGCGCCCGTCGGCATTCAGCGCCAGTCCGCTCAGATAGCTATCGTCCTCGAAGGTCCCGTTGCCCTTGTTGATGTACAGATAGTTTGGCGTCGAGTCGTTCGCCACGATCAGGTCCGGCTTGCCGTCGTTGTTCACATCCACAAACAGCGCGCCGAGGCCGTAGTAGCCGTTCTTGTTGTCCACGCCCAGCTTCTCGCTCACGTCGGTAAACGTGCCGTCGCCGTTGTTGTGGAACAGGTGATCCCGCTCGCCCGGCAGCCCGCGCGGTCCGCACATCGTCTCCACGCCGCGGTACTGGCAGTTCGCGTAGTTCACCGTCCGCGATCCCGACACTGGCGGATGCACGAAGTCGAAATGGATGTACCCCGCGACAAACAGATCCAGGCGCCCGTCGCCGTCGTAGTCGCCGAACGTCGCGCCGGTCGACCACGTGCCCAGCGCCACACCCGCCTTCTCCGCGACGTCGGTGAATGTCCCGTCGTGGTTGTTGCGGTACAGCCGGTTCTTCCCGTAGTTCGTAACGTACAAATCGGGCCAGCCGTCGTTGTCGTAATCCGCCACCGCGCAGCCGTAGCCCCAGCGCTCGTTCGCTACGCCCGCCTTCTCCGTCACATCGGTAAAGGTTCCGTCGTGGTTGTTGTGGAACAGCGCTGCCCGAGGAGCCTCGGCCTTCCCGTTCATCGCGTCCAGCGTCGACCCGTTCACGAAATAGATGTCCAGCCATCCATCGTTGTCATAGTCGATCAGGCACAGCCCCGGCCCCTTTGCCTCCACGATGTACGGCTTGTCCGCCGTGCCGGAAACGTGATGCCACGTCGTAAGCCCCGCTGCTTTGGCGATGTCCTGAAACACCACTGGCCCCGTCTTGACGAAACCGCCCGCCGTGATCACGCGATGCTGCGTGTCGTATACCGCCTGGTGCTGCGTCCCGCTCGCCATCCCGGTGTTCGGTGTTCCGCTCTGTGCTCCGCCCTGCGCCTGCTGCGCCGGAACCGTTCGCGACCCAGCGAACAGAACCGCCACCAGCCCAATGCCGAAACACATCCCTACCGTGAACCTGCTCCTCCAGCCGGAGCGCCCGTTGATCCCCACTCGATGTTTTCCCTTCCCTGAAATTCAGCAACCATTGTCGCCGGTTGGCGTCGCTTTGCGAAAGCCCTGGTCTCATCTCTCGCGCCGCGCCGCGATACTATGAATTCCGATGCCCGTCCGTCGGCTTGCCCTTCTGTTTACTCTCCTCTTCTCCTGCTCCGCCCCCGCACCGCTCCTCGCCGCGCAGAAGCCGGCTCCGATCCACGTCCCGACCGCCGTTCTCGACAGCTATGTTGGCCAGTATCGCGAGCAGGATGAGCCCGACATCGTCCTCTCCGTCTTCCGCGACGGCAGCCGCCTCTACATCGAGAGCCCGCGAACTCCCCGCCTCGATCTCACCGCGAAATCCAACACCCTCTTCGAGCCCGACTTCAACGCCACCTACACCTTCGTCACCGATGCCAGCGGTACCGTCACCGCGATGAGGTTTTCCGTCGCCGGGTCGCCTGAAAGCACTCTCACCCGCATCTCCTCCACACCCGTGCCCAACCACTTCCGCCCTTACTCGCGCGAAGAGGTCATGATCCCCATGCGCGACGGCGTCAAACTCCACGCCGTGATTCTCCGCCCCACCGATACCAAAGAATCGCTGCCTTTCCTCATGCAGCGCACGCCCTACGGCGTCGATGGCTACGACTCCGACGCGATCAATTCCCGCTACACGGAGCTCGCCCAGAGCGGCTACATCTTCGTCATGGAAGATATCCGCGGCCGTTACAAATCCGAGGGCAAATTCGTCATGATGCGCCCTCTCGCCGACCACAGCGACCCGAAGGCCATCGACGAAAGCACCGACAGCTACGACACAGTGGCGTGGCTCCTCCGCCACGTTTCTCACAACAACGGCCGCGTCGGCGTCATGGGCATTTCGTATCCCGGCTTCCTCGCAGTAGAAGCCGGGATCGATCCGAATCCCGCGGTGCGTGCTATCTCGCCGCAGGCTCCCATGACCGACGTTTGGATCGGCGATGACTTCTTCCACAACGGCGCCT
>PMAM01000020.1 GCA_003152595.1 Acidobacterium sp. | reverse complement strand
CTGCGCCTGCCGGAAGTGAAAGCGACCACAGGCCTCTCGAAGACCAGCCTTTACGCAATGATTCGGAACAAGAGCTTTCCCGCGCCCGTTCGCCTTGGCTCGCGTGCAGTCGCCTGGCTAAGATCCGAGGTCAGGCAATGGGCTGTGGAACGCGTGCATGCCTCGCGGTCGGCCGCCTAACCCATTTTGGCTGTACGACATTATACGATTATGTCATAATGGCGGTTATGAGCCTCTCCAGATCGCGCACATCCCGTGTATTCACCATCAGCTTCCCGGAAGACTTGGCGACGCAGGTCGAAGAGGTCGCCAGGCAAGAGAGCCGGAACATCAGCGAGCTGTTTCGAGAAGCCTTCCGTACCTATCGCTTGGAGCGGGTGCAGCGAAAACTCGCAACCACGCGCGCCGCCGTTGCCGCTCGCACCGGACCACGCTATACCGAAGAAGATGTAGAAGAGCTGGTTGACGAGATTCGCACGGAACTGTCGTCAGGGAGAAAACGCAAGGCGTGATCGTCGTTCTCGACTCCGGTATTTGGATCTCAGCGTTCCAGTTCGGGGCACCCCTCAGGCCGCTGTCGAGTCTGTGTTCAGCGAACATACCGTCGCGATTTGCGATCAGATCGTCGCTGAAATTCGCGCGACGTTGGTACGGAAGTTCTCATGGAAGGATGAGGAAGTGCTCGCCATTCTCACCGAATACACCAGCGATGGAAAACATGTAGGAGTGACGGGAGCCGTGCATGGGGTGTGCCGCGATCCGAAGGATGACATGGTCTTCGAGTGTGCCGTGAAAGCTGACGCCGAGATCATCATCTCCGGCGACAATGACCTTCTCAGTGTGAAAACCTATCGCGGTATCCAGATTCTTACCGCCCGGCAATACCTGGATCGGTTTAGCACGCCGCCCGCGTGACGTGGGTTTACTCTTCCTGTAGCTCAGCCGGCCTGGTCCAACGATCGAGAGCCTTTTGTGCCGCATTCTGGAGCTTGTGGAGGAAATCAAGCGACTCCGCGAGTTTTCCGATGGCGAAGCCGCAACCGCCATCCGTACACCCATTAGGTTAATCCGTTGTACATTTCTTAGGTTATTGTGTCCGGCATCAATTCAGGGCTTCTGCGGCGGCAGGCTTCCGACCTTTGATTGCGGGCCTGCCTCCTCGCCCCTGGCCAATTGAGCATCCAGATAATCGGCCCACCACTGCATCATCGCCGCACGCTGGGTTAAGTACTTCGCGTGATTGTAGGCGGCGGCCACTTTGTTTCGCCGTTGATGGGCAAGCTGCGCTTCAACGTGTTCCTCGGCGAAGTCGTTCTCGCCTCGGTGATCACCCAAAAGCGGCCATAGATGATCAAGTGAAAAGCGGCCATAGAGAGAAGGCTTAAGGCAGAGCTGCCGCAGGGGGAAGTTAGCCTCTGTGGTCATGAGCCACGTCTTGAGCAGAGAAAAACGAGAACAGGTCATCGCATTGGGCCGGCTTGGCTGGTCGTTGCGGCGCATCGAGCAGGCGACTGGAGTGCGGCGAGAAACGGCGGGCGACTATCTTCGCGGCGCGGGGATTGCGCTGCGTCGTCCGGGCGGCTGGGGACGCTACAGTCCTTCAAAAGCGGCCATCGACCCGATCACCGACGCTGAGGGCGGGGATTCAAAAGCGGCCATAGAGGTGACCACCGGCTTTTTGGCCGGGAACCCGGGTTGCGGACCTGCGAGCAGCTGCGAACCTTACCGTGAACTGATCGCGCTGGGGTTGGAGCGTGGCCGGAACGCGATGGGAATCTGGCAGGATCTGGTCGACAGCCACGGGTTCGCGAGTGGTTACCAGAGCGTGAGGCGATTCGTGCGCAATTTGTGCGGCGCCACAACGCCTGAAGCGCGGGTGATCATCGAGACGCAACTCGGTGAGGAGGCCCAGGTTGATTACGGCACCGGGCCGATGGTGCGCGATCCCGACAGCGGCAAGTACCGCCGCACGCGGCTGTTCGTACTGACGCTGGGTTGCAGCCGGAAAGGGGTTCGGCTGCTTGTGTTCCGATCCAGTGCGCGGGTGTGGGCCGAGCTTCACGAGAAGGCGTTTCGCCGGCTTGGCGGTTCGCCGCGGGTGGTGGTCCTGGACAACCTTCGTGAGGGCGTGCTGTCTCCGGACTTCTACGATCCGGGTCTGAACCCCCTGTATCGCGACGTTCTGGCTCACTACGGCGTGACGGCGCTGCCTTGCAAGGTGCGCGATCCGGATCGAAAGGGAAAAGTGGAATCGGGCGTAGCGCATGCGCAGAAGACGCCGTTGAAGGGCAAGAAGTTCGAGAGCCTGGAAGANNACCAAGCGGCAGGTAGCGGCGATGTTCGCCGAAGAGAAACCCCACCTGCAACCGTTGCCGCTGGAACCGTTCCGCTACTACCAGTATGGCGAGCGCACGGTGCATCTCGATGGCTGCGTCGAGGTTGAAGCGGCATACTATGGAGCGCCGCCGGGCTGGATCGGGCGGAAGGTCAACGTGCAGTGGGACGCGATGTTCGTGCGCCTGCTCGATCCCCGCACCGGTGAGTTGCTGCGCGAGCATCTGAGCGGCAAGCGTGGCGCTCATCGCATCCGCGATGCGGATCGTCCGCGTCGCACGCCGCCACCGCTGCTTCAGCTGCTGGCGCGTGCGCACAAGGCCGGAGCCAATATCGGCGCTGTCTGCGACGCCATCCATGCCCGCCAGGGCGAACTCGGAATGCGTCGCATCCAGGGCGTTCTCCAGCTGGTCAGGCAATATGGCAGCGCGGCTTCGGAAGATGCCTGTGCGGCGGCGCTGGAGTTGCGCGTCCCCGAGTATCGGTTCGTACGCCGCTATCTGGAGCGCAGTCCACAGGCTCCCCTCACCCTGCGACAGGTCGATCCACTCATCCGCGAACTCAGCCAGTATCGCGACCTGATCCAGCAACGCATCAACTTCGAGGAACCCAATCCATGAACCTGATCGAACTCAATCGCGCCCTCGTACAGCTGCGCCTGAGTGGCATGGCCGCAGTAATGGAAACGCGCCTTCTGCAGGCGCAATCGGAGAGCATGGCGCCCATCGACCTGATCTCCACACTGGTCTCCGATGAGCTGGCCTGCCGCAGTAAGCGGCTCCTGGAGAGACGCCATAAGCAGGCGCAGTTCCGCGATGCGGACAAGCGCCTGGACAACTTCGACTTCCAGTTCAACGCCCGGATGAATCGCAGTCTTGTCTTCGATCTGGCCACTGCGAACTGGGTCGGAAAGCGCGAAGATGCCTTGTTCCTCGGGCCGCCTGGCAGCGGCAAGAGTCACTGCGCACAAGCCATCGGACACGCCGTCATCCAGCAGGGCTACCGAGTGTTGTATCGCGAAGCACACAGGCTGCTGGAAGAACTGGCCGATGCCACGCTCGATGGCAAGCGCAAGGAGTT
>PMAM01000172.1:5337-11949 GCA_003152595.1 Acidobacterium sp. | reverse complement strand
CATCTTAGCGCGGGCGCAACAGCCGCGGTCCGGCTGTGCCGGGGAGGCCTTGCCGGCAGCCGACGCCGCGCCCTCATGGCTCGGAGGAGAACATCGATTCATTGCTGTTGAGAAGACGGGACGTCAGGCCACCCGTTCCAGTTCGATCCACGGCGGCAGAAAGGAGAGCATCCAGCAGCCGTCGAATTTCCTGGTTGGCACGGTATAGCCTGCAAACGCCAGGGTGTAGGGCCCTTCGGGCAGGTCGCCCGGCTCATCGACAATTCTGCACCTTGTGTAGACGCGGCCTGAACTGGAGCGTTCTTTCCACGTGGTCACCACGCAATTCGCTTCGCGATCCAGCCCCTTCAAGACTCCATGTACGCGGACAACTGTCTGCAAAATCCCAGTTCCTCGGCAAAAAATTGGCGTGCAGTCTTGTAAATTCGATGAACCGGATTGAATAAAGATTAACTGATTGGTTATCAGATTGTTTTTGCTTCAGAAGTCCATGTGGCCGCGCACCGCCCCCACCCACACGGGTCCACGGTCGCGGTTGTACCCGGGATTGTCGATGTGCTGGACATCGATCGCGAAGAACAGCCCCTTCCAGGCGTGCCATGTGTAATAGCTTTCCACAATGTTCTCGCGTCCGTAGCTGAGCCGGCCGTCTCCCAGCAGGAATCCCAGCCCGCCATATTTCAGGTAATTCTGGTGGTCTTTTTTGATGGCGTTGCTGACAAATGCCGTGCCGATCTTGTCCGACGGGCGATGCCACTGGCCGCCGGTGTAATCTCCGGCGATGACCACCGTCTGCGCGACTTCGGTGTAGGCATAGGACTCCTCGTGATCGTCGTTCCACCCGAACCGCGTGCCGATGCGCAGGTGATCGGTGATGTCCTGCTCGTTGTTCCAGCTGAAGCCGTATTTCACCGTGCCGAACCGTTCCACGGAGAGGATGTCCGGACGGGGAGTAACGCCGGCGAAGTAGTGCTGCACCGCGAGCCGGTAATTGCCCATATGGGCCGTATTGGCGAAGCCCAGCAGCCGCGTCGTCCCCTTGCGGCCATGAATGAGCGAGTGACGCCACTCGTACTCCCAGTTTTGGCCGCGTGCGCGGGAAAGGGCCCAGTCGAGGTCGATACCGTTGGCGACCGTAGGCATGGCAAAGAGCCCATAACGCGCGCTCCAGCTTCGATCGTCGTACTCCAGCAGCCCACCGACCGTGTAACCGCGCGTGTCGGCCGCGTAATCCCAGGTGCCGTTGTCGTCCACAGTCCAGTTCATGAACTGCAGATGGCTGTCGCTGGCCACGTCATTCACGTCCATGAAATCGTTGGCGCCCATCTTGCCGGCGCGAAGCTCAAAACGCCGCGCCGGAACCTGCGTCGCCAGCGAGAACTGATCACGGTCGGCTTCAACCATCTGGTTTGTCAGGCCGATGGTCTGGTGGATTTCGCCTCGTCCGAGATAGGGTGTGGATCCCAAATTTGGATTGCGCACCACATCGAGGTTCGTGAAGCCAGCCAAACCCAGTGCCTGGCCGATTCCCCGCCCGCCGGCGCTCTCCAGATCGAGAAGCAGATCGGTGTTGTACCGCAAATGGTGGTGCGGCTGAAGGCCGAGGTAAAGTGTTTCCACCAGAGATGTTTTGTACTCCTGGGCGTTGTCCAGGCTGTTCGCACCCTGATATCGCGCGTGAAACCCCGGCTTACCCTGAAAGATCGTGTTGGCCTGGCCGGAGATCCAGTAGCGGGCGGTGTCGCTGTGGGGAAACATGGTCAGATCGGGATCGTTGCCCGCCGCAGCGGGCGTCGACGGCGTGGTCGTGCCGGGATTCTGCCAGTTCAGTGAAACGGGATCGACTGCATCAGATTGGGGACCCGGCGCGGCCTTCGCAGGCGCCACAGGAACAGGTGCATTCGGCAGAACCCAGGACTGCGCGACGACAGAAGGTACGATCGCGGCGGCGAGGAACAGGATGGGAACGGCATTCAGGCTGCGCAAGGATGCTCCTCGGAGAGGGCTCCGGGAAGACCCGGCAAACCGCCGGGCGAGTTCCGCCCCTGACATTGTAAGGGTTTCTCGTAATGGATGTTAATCATGGTTTATTAAAAAGCGTTAACAATTATTAGTTTGAAAAATGGGCAGAGCGTGGGATGAGGGAGGGGCGTGCCGGAGAAGTCAATTTCCCGGACATCTCTCGGCAGCATATCATATCCGGGTAGGGTATATTGATCCTCATCATGAAACCAGGCACCCATTCGGGACCGAACGTGACCGCAGAGCTAAAGGAAAAACAGAAACTGATCGCGCGTGTGCGCAGAATTCGCGGGCAGGTCGACGTCATCGAGCGGTCTCTCGCGCAGAAGGAACACTGCGCCGACGTTCTCATGTTGCTGGCCAACATCCGCGGCGGTATCAACAGCCTCATGGCTGAGGTGCTGGAAGACCATATCCGTTTGCACATGATTTCGCCCGAGAAGGGTTCTGTGGATTCAGTGGGACTCGCCGAGGACCTCATCGACCTCGTGCGNNGTGGCGCTCGCGCATTTGCTCACGAACCAGCGCTACGGTTTCCATCGCGACGAACTGCAGTTTCTGAGCGACGCGCGGCACCTGGACTGGGGGTTCGTCGCTTACCCGCCGCTCACTCCGTTCCTCGAAAGGATTCAGCTGGGTCTGTTCGGTGTTTCGACGGAGGGCCTGCGGCTGTTTTCGGTGATTGGGCAGGCATTCGCGGTCTTTGTGACCGGGTTGATGGCGCGAGAACTGGGCGGAGGCCGGCTGGCACAGGTTACGGCGGCCCTGTGCGTTGCGCTTTCACCCGTGCCGTTGTTCAACGGGACCGAATTTCAGTACACCAGCTTCGATTTTCTGTGGTGGGTGCTGATCGCATACTCGGTGATCCGGCTGCTGAAATCCGAAAACCCAAAATGGTGGCTGGCGATCGGAGTGTTGAGCGGCCTGGGCCTGATGACCAAATACGCGATCGTGTTCTTCCTGGCAGGGCTTGTGGGCGGCTTCCTGCTGACACCGGCGCGACGGTATCTCGCCAGCTGGTATTTCTTCGGCGGGTCGGCGATCGCGCTTGTCATCCTTCTGCCGAACCTGCTGTGGCTTGCGCACCACGACTTTATCTCGTACCACTTTCTGCAGTACATTCATGCACGCGATGTGGGCGAGGGACGCGCGCAGGGCTTTCTCAGCGGGCAGTTCCTGATCTGCACCAATGCGGCCTCGGCGCCGTTGTGGATCGGCGGCGTGGTGGCGTTCTTTCTCAGCCGGCGCTATCGCGCGCTGGCCTGGATGTACTTCATCCCACTGGGGCTGTTTTTCTTCGGGAAGGGTCGGAACTACTACATGGCTGCCGCTTACCCCATGCTGATGGCAATGGGAGCAGCGGCTGGCGAAAGATGGGCCGGATCGCTGAAGGTGGGATGGCGCCGGGCGGTCGAGGGTGTTTTCTTCGCCGCACTCGTGTTTTGCGGGGTGTTCATCATAGCGGACGTTCTGCCCCTCGCATCCGGCGGGCCGCTAATGCGTTTTGCGCTGAAGAACAACGGCGATCTGCGCGAGGAGATTGGGTGGCAGGAAGAACTCCAGACGGTTGCCTCGATCTTCGATTCGCTGCCTCCCCAACAGCGCGCCGATGCAGGAATCTTTGCCGGGAACTATGGCGAGGCGGGCGCGGTGGAGATCCTTGGCCCGGCGTATCATCTGCCTCCGCCGATCAGCACGACCAACTCGGCGTGGCTGCGCGGGTATCCGGTTCCACCGCCGACCACGCTGATCGTGCTCGGCTATTCGCAAAGCGTGGCGGATCGCGCCTTCACGGAGTGCAGGCTCGCGGGCCATGTACGGAACAGCCTGGGTGTGGAGAACGAAGAGAGCCGGGATCATCCTGACATCTTCGTCTGCGGGCCGCCGCGGCTCCCGTGGGCGGAATTCTGGAAGGACTATCAGCGGTTTGGATGATGCCGTGACCGAGGCGCAGAGCTACAGCCGCAATTGCGCCAGGCGGTGCATCAGCGCGGCGCTCAGCGACGCCTGCTCCGGTTCTCCGAGCTTGTGGCCTCCCGCGGTCAGATAGAAGACGTCGATCGCGGCTTCCCCTTCCGTGTCGATCAGCGCCACCTCGATGTTGCAGCGGCAGCTGGCAAAGCTCAGCGCAATTTCGCGCAGCAGTCCGGGCGTGTCCTGGGTGACGATCTGCAGAAGCGTGCTGTGCGTCGACGATTCGTTGTCGAATTCCAAGCGCGTGTCCACCGTGACCTTCGGCCGCGAGGGCTTCAACTTGCGCGAGGCCAGCAGCTCCTCAATGGAGACGCGGTGCAGGAGCGCATCGCGAATGCTGGCGAGAAAGCGATCGATCTCGGAGCGATTCAATTCCAGCGTGCGGTAGGTGTCGATGAACTGAAACGTATCCACGATGACCCCGGCGGCGTTGGAAAACGCGTCGGCCGTGACGATATTCATGCCCCACGCGGAGAGGATGCCGGCCATATCGGCGAACAGGCCGGGCCTGTCCCGGGTCACCAGCATGACTTCATTCAGCTGGCGCAGGGCGCGCCAGGAAAGCTGGACCGGATCCTCCGGCAACTGCATCGCCATACGAAAATGCGCTGCGATCTGCTCCGGCGTCCGGCTGCTGAGGTAGCGCTGAGGCAGGCCTTCGAGGAAGCTGCGCAGCTCGTCGGTGGGAACCGCCTGCGTCGAACGGCCTGGTGTGATCGCGGGGATCAGCGCGACGATGCGGCTGAAGAAAGCAGGATCGGCCGCAGCATGGTAGCGAATCTCATCGACGCTGCGATCGAGGAAGTTGGACGCGCTCATGTAAAGCTGCCACAGGCTCTCGGCTTTCCACGGGGTGAGCGCCTCCGGGGAAACCGCGCGGATATCGGCGTACGTCATGAGCGTGAGCATCTTCAGCTGCGGCTGGGTTGCCACTTTCTCTGCAAAGGCGCGCACCGTTTCCGTGTCGAAGATGTCGCGGCGCATCGCGGCCGACATGTCCAGATGATTGTGAATCACGCGGCGCACCGTCTCGCGCTCTTCCGCATCCAGTTCCAGACGCGAGAACAGGCTCTCGCTCAGCTCGACGCTGTTGGCGGCGTGATTCCCGCTGCGGCGCGCCTTGCCGGTATCGTGCATCAGCAGCGCAAGAAAGAACAGGTCGAGGCGGTCGATCTCGTGCAGCAGGCTGGCGAGGCGCTTTTCCCAGTCATGCTGGGGCTGGCGCAGACGGTGCACGTTGTCGATGACGTGGAAGGTGTGCTCGTCGACGGTGTAGCGGTGCCAGGTGTCGCGGATGACCAGGGACTCGATGCCGTGGAACTCCGGGATGATGAGCTCCAGGATGCCGAGCGCATGCATGGTGCGCAGGGCGTGTGCGGCCCAGGGCCCCAGCAGCACCTCGCGCAGGCAGTTCCAAAGGAATGGCCCTTCCGGCATCTGCACCGCCAGAATCGGCAGCGCGTCGGAGATGCGGTCTTCGGCGGCAAAGCTCAATCGATACCCGTGCGTGGCCATCAGGCCGAAGATCTTCAGCACGCTTTCGGCGTCGTTGACGGTTGCGCCTTCGAGCAGATCGAGACGCCCATCCTCGAGGCAGAAATCGGTACCCGCGACCGGCGTCCGCTTGCGGCGGAATTGCTTGTAGAAGGAGCGGCGCGGCGGCGGTACGGCATCGATCAACAGAGAAGCGCGGCGATACACCGTGCGCGCCTGACGGTACCAGGTGCGCATCCAGTACGCAGGATCGGAGGTCCCACGCGTCTCAAGGCCAATGGAGCGAGCCGCGGCCTCATCCTGCGCGTGCCAGTCCAGCGTGTTGTCGTCGCGGCCTGCGCGGTAGTGCAGGAAGCACCGCACTGCGGAAAGGAAATCGTAGGCCGACTCCCGCTCATCGTGCGTTCCGTAAAAATCGTCGGCAGCCGAGCGCGGCCATGCCTTGTTTTCCTGGATGGTATTCAGCAGCGTCAGCCACTGCGCCAGGTGATAGTCGCGCAAACCGCCCGGGCACTCTTTGACGTTGGGCTCGACATGGAAAATCGTGTTGCCGTATTTGGCGTGCCGGGCGCGCGCCATCTCCGCCAGGTTCTGCACCACGGTGTCCCACTCGCGCAGAATGACCGCCGGCAGGATCTCCTGTTCGAACTTCGCATACAGTTCGCGGCTGCCGGTCAGGTAGCGCCGGTCCAGCAGGGAGACGGTGAATTCGAGATTGTCCGGGTGAACCTTTTCGGTTTCCTTCAGCGTTCGCGTGACGGGACTGGCGCGGAGGCCGATGTCCCACATCGCCTGAGTGCAGGCGCGGATCTGATCCTTGTAAGCCGGCTCCACTTTTTCGTTGGCGCAGAGAAAAAGCACATCCACATCGGAGCAGGGAAAGAGCTCGCGGCGGCCGAATCCTCCGGTCGCCACCAGCGCGATGTCGTTCTGAGAGGCGGAAGGCGGCTCCTGTTCCCACAGCTGACGCAGCAGCGTGCCAACGATCTGCGAGCGGCGCCGGATGACTGCGGAACCGTCGCCGTTGCGCTCGAAGCTCTGACGCAACTGAGCAGAGTCGTCCTGATAACGACTGCGGAGACGCGCCAGAGTATGCGGCTCAGTAATCATCAATCGGCCTGG
>PMAM01000172.1:2689-5327 GCA_003152595.1 Acidobacterium sp. | reverse complement strand
TTGCGAATGCGAATCGCGTCGTCGATCTTCGAAACAAAGATCTTGCCGTCGCCAATTTTTCCCGTGCGCGCAGCACCGAGGATGGCGTCGACAGCTTTGTCTTTCATCTCGTCGCGGACCACCATCTCGATCTTGATCTTGGGCANNTCGATGCCCGCTTCCAGCAGGGCGTCCTTCACTGCGTCGAGTTTCGACGGCTGAATTACCGCTTCGATCTTTTGCATTGCGCGCTCAAGTCCTGACTGAATGTTGAGTATACGTCGAGTTCACGATCCGAAATCGTAGCCTTCTTCACCGTGCTGTGTCACGTCCAGTCCCTCGATCTCTTCCTCGCGGGTCACACGCAGGCCGACGACCACGTCAACCAGCTTCAGCAGGATCAGTGTGCCGGCGATCGACAGCCCCCAGGCAATCGCAACCCCGGCGAGCTGGTTCAGCACCTGGTGCCAGTTTCCGTCGATGGCTCCNNCCGATGGTCCCGCCCGCGCCGTGTACACCGAAAGCATCGAGCGAATCATCGTAGCCGAACCACGACTTGACGACAGTCACCATCAGGAAGCAGAACGCCCCGGCGATCAGACCGATCACCAGCGCCCACATCGGCTGCACGAAACCGGAAGCCGGCGTGATGGCGACCAGTCCAGCCACCGCGCCGGAAATGGCGCCGAGCGCGCTGGGCTTGCCGTTGTGGATCCACTCGGCGACGCTCCAGCTGATGGCCGCCGCGGCTGTGGCGAAATGCGTGTTCACGAAGGCGCTGGTTGCAAGAGTGCCGGCATTGACCGCGCTTCCAGCGTTGAATCCGAACCAGCCCACCCACAACATGCAGGCGCCGATGAAGCTGAGCACGACGGAGTGCGGGGGCGAGGGCTCCCGGGGATAGCCGACGCGCTTGCCCAGATACAGCGCGCAGATCAGCGCCGATACTCCCGAAGTGACGTGAACCACCGTGCCGCCTGCGAAGTCGAGGCAGGGGATCTTCCCGCCCAGGGCGGCGTTGAGCAAACCACCCTTACCCCACACCATGTGCGCCATGGGCGAATAGACCACCAGCGCCCACAAGGTCAGAAACAGGCACATGGCGCTGAACTTCATGCGCTCGGCGAAGGCGCCGCAGATCANNAAGGCGAAGTGAAAGCCGCCGATGAAGGTTCCGCCCGGGCCAAAAGCCAGGCTGTAGCCGATCACCGCCCACAGCACGGAGATGATGCACATCATGGCGAAGCTCTGCATCATCGTGGCCAGGACGTTTTTGCGGCGAACCAGCCCGCCGTAGAACAATGCCAGACCCGGTCCGGTCATCATCAGCACCAGAGCGGAGCTGGTGAGCATCCAGGCGTTATCGGCGTTGGAAATCCCGGATGGCGCAGACGTTTGCGCCAAAGCGGTCGAAGCAGAGAACACAGGGAAAAGCCACAGCAACCGAATCAAACGACGCAGGTGCATAAAACTCCGCAGCCCATGGACAGGAAATATGTCACGACGTGGTGACCGGTGATATGCGGGCAGGAATGCAGGCATCCACCTGGTGGCGGACTGGAAACCGGCATGTTGCAGGAATGACCTGAAACCCACTTTTACATATTTTTCGCGAATCCGAAACAGAGAAAATCCTGCCGCGTAAGAACAATATCCCGGGAACCGCCGGTTCCGGCGCTTAGTGACGAAATTCGCGCCTGGGTGATCCATCGGTTTTGTCGCGTTCCCGCATGCGGTACGGAAGAACTGCCCAAACTCGCCGCGGGCAATTCGCGGACCGCCAGGGACGGTATCATAGAGGCTATGAGCGAAGCACTGCGCGACCGGCGACTTTTCGGGACCCTGGAAAGCAGCGCGAAGAATCGCGAGAAGATTCTGGAAGCGAGCTACGGCTTCGAGCAGCCTGAGGGCATTTTTCTCACGACTGTTGACGCGGCGATCAACTGGATCCGGAAAAACTCGATCTGGCCCATGACGTTCGGTCTGGCCTGCTGCGCCATCGAGATGATGTCGATGGGAGCTTCCCGCTTCGATGTCGCGCGCTTCGGCGCCGAGGTCTTTCGCCCCTCTCCGCGGCAGTCCGATCTGATGGTGATCGCCGGGCGGGTTTCCTGGAAGATGGCGCCGGTGATCCGCCGCCTCTACGATCAAATGCCGGAACCCAAATGGGTGATTTCGATGGGGGCCTGCGCGACTTCCGGAGGCGTGTTTAACAATTACGCACTCGTTCAGGGAGTTAACCAGATCATTCCTGTGGACGTCTACGTGCCCGGCTGTCCGCCTCGCCCGGAGCAACTCCTGTATGCCATTACGCTTCTTCAGGAGAAGATCCAGCACGAGCAGGGGAGTCTCCGGCGTGCACTGAACTTGCAATGACCAGCGCAAGTTGAGTACTCTGATGTCAATGCAGCGCTGATTCGCATCTGGCTGCAGCATCTCCCCCTAGCAGAAGAACGCCCGTTACCCGTTGAGTGCTGGACCATCGCAGAGGTTAACGGGTTCGATACGTAGTGGGTTTTGTGTGTTCGTCGCAAGCAAGTTATTGAAATAATTATTGTCGAAGGCAGGTATGCCTGTGGTCACGACATCTTCGCGGAAGTTTTCTCCGGCCCCCTCCCCGTCGGTCGGCGCGAATCCCACGCGGCAGATTAGATTCAAG
>PMAM01000172.1:0-2651 GCA_003152595.1 Acidobacterium sp. | reverse complement strand
TGGGACGTATTAATGGGGTATTCATATGTCGCCCCCCACGGCACCGTATCCACTCCCTACCCTGGCGGGGTCAACACCGACCTCAATTACTCCTCGATTGAATATGGCGCAATTGGTAGCATCGCCTATTATTTCAACCGCTACGTCGGTGGCCAGGTCGAGTATGTCAACCATCCCAACGGCGCGAATGACGGGGCTTCGACGACCCAGGCAGGCATCATCTTCCGCTATCCTGCCGAAGGAATGACCTGGTTTGCGCACGGGCTTGCCGGCGGCGTCCGCCTGGGGGGACCGAACGTTTCAGGGCCTGGCTTCAGCCCCAAGCACGTTTACACCTGGGGACCAGCTTTGACCGCAGGCGGCGGTCTGGACTACGAGTTACCCTTCCTCGATCACCGCTTAGCCCTCCGAATCTTCCAGGCCGACTACGAGTACTGGCATGCCGATTTCGGTCCGCAAACCCTGACCGGTGGCAGAGCCAATGTCAATGCGGCTCGCCTCAGCGCCGGCATCGTGCTCCACTTCGGCAGCATCGTTCCGCCGCCGCCGGTGCAGTACGCCTGCGTAGTGAACCCGGCTTCAGTCTTCCCGGGTGAGCAGGTTACCGTCACGGGCACGGCCACGAATCTCAATCCGAAAAAGACGCCCAGCTACACCTGGAGCGGCCAGGGCCTGACGGTCGGCGGCACCAACCCCACATCAACCATTGATACCGGCAACCTGCAGCCCGGCAACTACACGATCACCGGCCACGTCAGCGAGGGTCCGAAGGCCGGCCAGTCCGCAGACTGCACCGCGCAGTTCACGGTGAAGCAGTTCGAGCCCCCAACCGTCAGCTGCACGGCCAATCCTTCGACCGTGAAGCCGGGTGAGAGCTCCACCATCACCTGCAACGGCGTCAGCCCACAGAGCCGTCCGCTGACCTACAGCTACTCGGCTTCTGCTGGATCCATCAACGGGACCGGCAACACCGCGACCCTGGCGACCTCCGGCGCACCGGCTGGCACCATCACGGTGACCGGCACGGTGCAGGACGACAAGGGTCAAACGGCCTCGGCGACAACCACGGTCAACGTGGAAGCGCCGCCGCCGCCGCCGACTCCGAAGACACAGACGCTCTGCTCGATCCAGTTCGACAAGGACAAGCGGCGCCCCGGACGCGTCGATAACGAAGCCAAGGCGTGCCTGGACGACGTGGCACTCAACGCTCAGCAGAAGGCGGATGCCTCTCTGGTGGTGGTTGGCAACTCGGCTCCGCTTCCGACTCCAAAGTCGAAGGCTGCACGCCGTCACGCCGTAACCGCTGAACAGCTGGCGGCGCAGCGTGCGGTCAACACCAAAGCCTACTTGGTCTCGGAGAAGGGCATCGACGCCAGCCGTATCCAGGTGAGGACGGGCAGCAACGGCCAGAACGAGGTGGAGAACTACCTGGTTCCGGCAGGCGCTACCTTCGACAACGACGTGCCGGGCACGACCGCTGTCGATGAGAGCGCAGTGAAGGCCCAGCCTCGCACCGCACCGCACCGTCACCACCGGGCGGCGGCGAAAAAGGCGCAGTAGACGCTAACGCGAAAAAGAACGGGGCTGATCGGGATTCCGGTCAGCCCCGTTCTTTTGTCGCGGCTGCCAGTCCATTCCCATTTTGCGAAACGCGGCGCGCATGTTGTCCAGAATGGGGCAGCGCCCTGCGCCGAGCCTCGAATCGCGGCCAAAAGCCGTTAGCATAGAGATGGGCACTGCGATTCGCCCGCGATCTGCGGCGCGGTTCAGCCTTGTCTCAACACACGAATGATGAAGCTGATTTGCTTTCGATTTTTCCCGGCCGTTTCGGCCGCTGTCTTGTCTCTGTTGTGCTGCGTCCCTGCTTTCGCCGCAAACCCCGCCCCCTGGTCGCCCACAGGCCCGGATGGCGGCGATGCCCGGCGTTTCGCCTTCAGTCCGAGCGACCCGAGCCGGATCTATCTCGGCACCACGGATTCCTGGCTCTACGTCTCCTCCGACGGCGGCTCTTCGTGGTCCAGGCTCGCGCGGCTCGGCGCCCTTGACGATCTGGTCGTCGACAGCCTTGTCGTCGATCGCTCTGACCCGAAGACGCTCTACGCAGGGGTCTGGGCCATCGACCATCCCGACGGCGGTGTTTATCTTAGCCACGACGAAGGCCGCACCTGGATCGAAGCACCCGAGATGCGTGGCCAGTCCGTCCGAGCTCTCACCCAGTCGCGCTCCGATCCCCGCGTCCTTGTTGCCGGCACGCTGAGCGGCGTCTATCGCAGCGCGGACGGCGGGCGGCACTGGCGCGAGATCAGTCCTCCCGGCGGCAAAGAGATTCACGAAGTCGAGTCGATCGCCATCGACCCCTACGATCCCGAGATCGTTTATGCGGGAACCTGGCATCTTCCCTGGAAAACCAGCGACGGCGGCGCGCAATGGACCAGCATTCACGAGGGTGTCATCGACGATTCCGACGTCTTCTCCATGATTGTCGATCCCTCGCGCCCCAGCGTGATGTTCCTCAGTGCCTGCTCCGGCATCTACCGGACCGACAACTTCGGCTACGAGTTTCGCAAAGTCCAGGGTATTCCCTCCACCGCGCGTCGCACGCGCTCGCTACTTTTGGATCCCACGGACCGCAACACGGTTTATGCCGGCAC
>PMAM01000258.1 GCA_003152595.1 Acidobacterium sp. | reverse complement strand
ACATGCGGCCACGGGCCCAGGCGCGTGTGCAGCTGGATCACGCAGGCTTCCCGCAGCGAGTCAATGGGTGGATTCGTGACCTGGGCGAAGCGCTGTCGGAAGAAGGCATAGACCGGCCGCGGGGTTCGTGCCAGTGGCGCAATCGGTGTGTCGTCGCCCATCGACCAGACGGCGTCTTTGCCCTCCATGGCCATGGGCTTCAGGATCATGTTGACGTCTTCTTTGGTGTAGCCAAAGCCCAGCTGCAGCTGGTTCAGATCCGGAGGATCGACCGCGGGAACCACAGCGGTCGAATCCAGTGTCGCGCTTTCCAGCAGCTTTTCGTACTCCGGCGCGGAGCGGTCGAAGAGCGCCTGCAGCTCCTCATCCTCATAGAAGATGTGGTTTTCCAGATCGGCCAGCATCATCTGGCCTGGGCCGAGGCGACCGCTGTGCACGATCTTCTCGGGATCGAGATCCACCAGTCCGGCTTCCGAGCCGGCGACCACGAGGTGATCCTCGGTGACGAAGAATCGACAGGGACGCAGACCGTTGCGGTCCAGTGCCGCTCCAATGATGTGCCCGTCGGTGAAGGAAATCGCCGCGGGTCCGTCCCACGGCTCGATGCAGTCGCCGTGATAAGCCAGAAAAGCCGAATGCCGGCCGGTGTCGCCCGGCGGCATGACCATGCGTACGGCCTCAGCAACCGTGCGGCCGTTACGAGCCAGCAGTTCGATCACTTCGTCGAGACTGGTTGAGTCGGAGCCGCTGGGCGTGAAGATGGGGCGCAGCTCGTCCGGCAGCGTCGCGGCCCGGGCCGTCATACGGGCGCGATTGCCCCAGATGGTATTGATCTCGCCGTTGTGGCCGAGAATGCGGAAGGGCTGAGCGCGATCCCATGAGGGAGCCACGTTGGTGGCGTAGCGCTGATGGAAGAGCGCAAAGGGCGTGACGTACCTGGGGTCCGCGAGATCGGGGTAAAACTCCGGCAGCAGCCGGGCGTCGCACATCGCCTTATAAATGATGGAAGAAGACGAGAGNNGAGACGGCGCCGAGAGTACGGTCGACCGCGAGGATCTGACGGATGACGGGCAGAGTGGAGGCCGCGATTTCGCCCAAAATCTCCGGCCGCGTCGGCACTTCGCGCCAGCCCAGGATGGAGAATCCCCGCGCCGTAATGGCCTGTTCCAGATCGCGGACCGCTGCGGAAGCGGCGACCGTCTCCGCAGGCAGAAAGACCATGCCCACAGCCAGCGGCTGGGCGGGATCGAGAGCGATGCCGGTCGAGGCAAGCAGGATTTCGCGCGGAATTGCAGTATGGATGCCAATGCCGTCGCTCGACTTGCCGTCAGCAGCCACGGCGCCACGATGCGCCAGACGCGCAAGGGCGGTCAGAGCCTTCTGCAGAATGTCATGCGAGGGCTGGTTGTCGAGGGTAGCGACAAATCCGACGCCACAGGATTCATGATCGAAACGCTCGTCGATCAGACNNTGGCGGCGAACTGGCGGTAGTGACCAAAGCTGTTCTGCTTGACAGAAACCGCCTTGCATATTTATACATCATTGCTGTATTTTTATACACAGTGAGATGCGGCTGACCGCACCAGCGGCTGGCCGCCCCTTTTTTTGTGTACGCATGTGTGTGAGTCTGGCGTGAGCAAGCAGGAACGTCACAATCTGATCCGGCAACTGGTCGCCGGGGAGTCGATCGCCAGCCAGGACGAGCTGCGGCGACGCCTGGCGCGCCGCGGCTGCGGCGTAACCCAGGCCACGCTGTCGCGCGACGTTCACGAGCTTCGGCTTTACAAGGGTCCCAATGGTTATGCCGCGCCGAATGGCAATGGCCACATGGAGGAAGAAGAAGAGCAGCCGACGGTCGGCGAGGTCCTTTCGAGCTTCGGCCTGGCGGTGCGCCAGGCGCAGAACCAGCTGGTTCTCAGAACGACGGGTGGGGCGGCGCAACCAGTGGCCCTGGCCATCGACCATGAGCAGTGGAGCGACATCGTAGGGACTCTGGCGGGCGATGACACCGTGCTGATCATTTGTCCCGACCATCGGCGGGCGTCATCGATGCGGGAGAAGCTGGAGCGGATGATCGGGTGAACAACAGAGCACAGGGCTCAGAGCACAGAGCTCAGAAATCGCGGCACAAAACGAATCGCCGCGCGACAGCTTGAGTCCAATAGGTTTTGCGAAAACGATGTCTTCATTGAAGAAAAACTCGAAGGCCGCAGCCAAGGCCGAGCGCGACCGGAGCCCGGAGCCCGGCGCCCGGTGCTCGGTTGCGGTGATGGGCGTGAGCGGCTATGCCGGCATGGAGCTGGCGCGGCTCCTGCTCCGCCACCCGGCGCTCGCTGGAACGCCTCCGCTTTTCCTGGGACGCGCTGAGGGTACTCCCGAGCCGCTCGCCCGCGTTCATCCCCAGCTGATGGACAACAACGGCACGGGCTTCGGGCCAGGCGGCCTCAGCATTCAGCCCTTCTCGTGGGAACTGCTGCGTTCGCGCGGGATCGAGGTTCTGGTTCTCGCGACGCCGCACGAGCAATCGCGCGAGTGGGTGCCTCAGGCGCTCGAGCACGGGCTCCGCGTCATCGACCTGAGCGGCGCGTGGCGTCTGACCGGTGCTTCGAATCGCGCTGTGTACAAATTCAGCGATGAAGGGTCCGCTGTTGCGACCGCCGTGCAGGCGAAAGCTGTCTACGGAATGCCGGAGTTGCATCGTGACGAAATTCGCTCTGCGGATTTGATCGCCAACCCAGGCTGCTATGCCACATCGATCATTCTGGCGCTCAAGCCGCTGGTGGCAGCGGGATGGATCGATCTGGACCGCGGCATCGTCGCTGATTCGAAGTCGGGCGTATCGGGCGCGGGCAAAGCTGCCACCGCGAAGACACACTTCATGCATGCGGCGGACAATCTCTCCGCCTACGGCCTCTTCTCGCACCGGCACACGGGCGAACTGCTGGAGCAGCTGGACCTCAACGCGGAGCAGATCGTCTTTACGCCGCACCTGCTGCCCATCCCGCGCGGAATTCTCTCAACCATATATATAGGGTTCACCGACCCGCACCAGCCCAGCGACGTGGAGGCTCTTTATCGCAGATTCTTTGCCCAGAGTCCGCTGGTGCGGGTCTTCCCTGCCGCCCAGCTGCCGCAGATCCAGTACTCGGTCAATACGAATTACTGCGACATCGGCTTCCATCTGGCCGATGACGGGCGACGATGCGTGATTGTCTCCTGCCTCGACAACCTGCTGAAGGGCGCCGCTGGACAGGCGGTACAGAACCTGAACCTGATGTGCGGCTTTAAAGAAACAGACGGGCTGATTT
Organism: Acidobacterium sp.; assembly: GCA_003152595.1. GTDB lineage: Bacteria > Acidobacteriota > Terriglobia > Terriglobales > Acidobacteriaceae > Palsa-343. Next base: position 425 of record PMAM01000258.1, on the reverse strand, counting down.
GAGAGCCGAAGCGGAAGGGCTATGAGCAGTAAGCAGAAGGGTTCTGACCTATGAGATACGTGATCAAACTCGGTGGCGCAACGCTGGAGAATCCGGAGCTGCTGCACGGGTGCGCCCAGGCCATTGCCGAGCTGGTGAAGGACGGCAATCAGGTGGCGATCGTGCATGGCGGCGGCGTGCAGCTCACCCGCACGCTGAAGCAGCTGGGCAAGCAGAGCGAGTTCGTCGCCGGCCTGCGNNTCGCATGGCCAGCCGGCGGTGGGTCTCTCGGGCGGCGATGGCCTCGTCTTCCGCGCACGCAAGAAGAGAACCGCTCTCGACCTCGGCTTTGTGGGCGAGATTGCCGCGGCGGATCCGCGCTGGCTCGAGGCCATCTGGCAGATGGGCGCGGTGCCGGTGATCTCCTCGATCGCGCTCGGCTTCGA
>PMAM01000128.1:14411-40621 GCA_003152595.1 Acidobacterium sp. | reverse complement strand
TCCAGGGGGGCAGGTCACCTCCCCTCCTCTTTTCCCTTGCTTTGCCCATCCCCCCGACTTACCGTGAACATAATCGATACGTGTAACTCGAAAGGCCTCGCCACCCGCGAGGCCTTTCCCTTTGGAGCTGTGCCTTGATCAAAACCTGTTGCTTCCTCCTCCGCTCCGGACGCCCCTGCCAGGCCCCGGCCCGCCACCGTTCAGACTTCTGCCGCCACCACGATCCCAGCCAGCCTCACCCCGCCCGCCGCGCCGCTTCCCGCGCCGAAAAAGAGCCGGCACTCGCCGCCAACGCCGGCCCCTCCCGCGCCCAGGTTTCCGCCTACTGGCGCACCTACCCGGCCACGATCGTCGATTTCGATGAGCAAGGACTCCAGGAATCCGTCGAATATATCCTTGAGGCCCTGGCCCACCGTAATATCTGCCACCGCAGCGCCGGACGCATCCTCGCCGCTATCGCCGACCGCCGCCTTGCACTCGCGAAGCAGAAGCAACACGCTACGCTGTGCCACTTCTTCGAGTCCGTCGGACAACGCAACCCCGAGGTCCTCAAAAACAAGGAGAAACTGTTTGAAGGCCTCCGCGAACTACCCTTGATCGATTTATCTGAACTGCAAGGCCCTGTACAAAATCCCACGACTAATAGGAGCGCAACGACTTCGCCACTACCTTAACCGCAACCGAGACAAACTCAGTTTCTGCTGGTCACAACCTGCTCGTACACCTCGAGGTATTCCTAGGCGGGTTGGGTCCAGGAGTGATCCGCGGTCATGCCGTTGTGGATGAGGGTGTGCCAGGATTCCTTGTCGTCTCGGAAAACCGTAAGGGCTCGCTGGATGGCGGCGAGGAATTCATCGGGGCCGAGGCCCTGGAATTTCGCTGCGCTTACCTCGAGGGTGACACAGCTTTTGAAGCCGTGCCCTTTCAAAGCAGGAGTCCGGAGCTGATTACAGGAGCAGCCGGGCCTGAAGGCCCGATCCTTTTGGGGTCGCGTTGTCGCCGGGTTGAAACCCGGCGCTTTTTCCGTCGTCCTGCTGCGCAGGACAATGGGAGCGGCTCAGGGGCTAGCTCAAGGCAGGTCATGGGCGCCTGAACGGCCGTGCAGGAATTTCGTGGATGACGATGGATCCCTCCGGGAGTCGTGACGGGGGTCACTGAAGAAACGCCGATGAAGGGGCAAACTGATCACGAAGAAGGTATGCCATGCTCTTCCTTATCTGGCTGGTGCTTTGCCTTGTCGCTGGTTCCCTGATTCTGCTTTTCCCCGCAATCTGGCTCCGCGAGATTTACAAGCGATATTCCGGCAGTCGACTGGTTGCATGCCCGGAGAACCAGCAACCCTCCGTCGTGAGCATGGATATGCGGCATGCGGCGGCGACAGGAATGCATGGATATCCGGATCTGCGTTTGTGCGAGTGTACGCGCTGGCCCGAACGCTCGAAGTGCGGCCAGGGGTGCCTGTCCCAGGCGATTGAGGAACAACCTTACCCACCCGGCGCGGTGAAGGCGGGAACGAAGCCGATCCACCACCTGCCCATTGTTCTGGCGGCGTTTGCCGCCTGGTACCTGGGAATTATCTGGCATGCGCAATATACGTTCCGTCCTCAGTGGTTGCACGCCGTCGGACTGACATCGGCGCAGGTGAAGCCGATGGGGTGGTGGTATGCGGCGCATGTGCTGGCCGCAGCTGTCTGTCTTCTCTTTGCCTATGGAGTGGCGTGGCTGCTAGCGGCGTGGCATCGCAAAGGCGTGCTTCAGGGCATGTTGATGTCGATGCTGCTTTGCGGAGCCGTGGTCGCAGCGAGTTGGTACGGCCTCGCCGGATTGCCGCATGCATTGCTCATGATTGAGGCGGGCTACGCCGTTCTGGCTACGTTGATCGTCGGGGCCATTGTTGGCGGCTTGTATGACAAGCTCGTGTTGCCGTCGCACTGACGGGAGGCCGCGCAATTAGTTCCTGCTGGTGACGACCTGCTCGTAGACCTCGAGGTATTCGGCTGCGGGTTGGGTCCAGGAGTGATCCGCCGTCATGCCGTTGTGGATGAGGGTTTGCCAGGATTCCTTGTCATCTCGGAGGACCGTAAGGGCTCGCTGGATCGCTGCGAGAAATTCATCGCAGCCGAGGCCCTGGAATTTGAAGCCGGTACCGGTACGGGTTTCGGGGTTCCACTCTTCGATGGTTGACTCGAGGCCGCCCGTCGCGCGAACGATGGGAACCGCGCCGTATTTGAGAGCGCAGAGCTGGCCGAGTCCGCAGGGCTCGTAGCGGGAGGGCATGAGGAACATGTCGGAGCCGGCTTCGACTTTGTGGGCGAGGGTGATGTCGTAGCCGATGCGGGTGTAGACCTTGCCGGGATATTTTGCGGCGAGGGAGCGGAGGAGGTTCTCGTAGTAGTCCTCACCGGTGCCGAGGGCGAGGAGGACGGTGTTGTCGCGCGAGAGGGGCTCGGCAACCTGGCCGATGAGGTCGATGCCCTTCTGGGTGGTGAGGCGGGTGACGACTCCGATGACCGCGGTGGAGTCGTCCTGGCGGCCCGCGCCAAAGGCGTGGAGCAGGTCGCGGCGGCACTCGGCTTTGCCCTCGAGGTTTTCGGGACTGTAGTGGGCGGCGATGTTGCCGTCGTGGGCGGGGTTCCAGTCGTTGTAATCGAGGCCGTTGAGGATGCCGCTGAGGTCGGCGGCGCGCTGGCGGAAGACGCCGTCGAGCTGCTGGCCATACTCGGGGGTCTGGATCTCCTGGGCGTAGCGGGGGCTGACGGTGGTGAGGCGGTCGGTATAGACGAGGCCGGCTTTGAGGTAGTTGAACTGGCCGTAGAACTCGGCGCGCTCGGAGGTGAAGATGTCCCAGGGAAAGAGGAGGCGCTCGAGGGTGGCGGCGGGCCATCGTCCCTGGTATCCGGCGTTGTGGACGGTGAGGACGGTGGCGCGGTTGCGAAGGATCGGATCGACGCTGTAGAGGGTGCGCAGATAGACGGGCAGCAGGGCGGTGTGCCAGTCGTGGACGTGGAAGAGGTCGGGGGCGCCGAGGACTTTGGTGGCTTCAAGGACAGCCCGGGAGAAGAGAGCGTAGCGCTCCCAGTTGTCCTGGTACTCGCTGCTGGGGGTGCCGTAGAGGGACTCGCGGTCAAAGAGCTCGGGGCAATCGACGAAGTACATCTGGACGCCCGAGTGGGTGCCGCCGTCGAGGATGGAGGCGAAGCGGCTGTATCCGAGGAAGGGGATGGTGATGTCGCGGACGGCGTAGTTTTTTTCGGGGGACTGCTGTTGGGAATATTCGCGGACTTGGCGGTAGTACGGGATGAAGACGGAGACTTTGTGGCCGAGGGCGGCGATCTGGCGCGGGAGGGCGCGGAGGACTTCGCCGAGGCCGCCGGTTCTGGCCCAGGGCGCGCATTCTGAGGCGGCGTAGACGATTTGCATGGCTAGTACAGGTTACAGGTTGCAGGTTGCAGGTGACAGGTTGCAGGTTGCAGGTTGAGGAGTGCTGGGCCGTTCGCTCTTAGCTGCCAGCTCTCAACTGTTAACCCAATGCTATTCGCGTTCCGGATTCGGCGATCAGGGTGCGGAGCGGTGCACAATCAATAAGGATGCGGGAGCGAAGGCAAAGACCCAGGCTGGGGCAGAACTTCCTGGTGAGCGCGACGGCGCAGGCGGCGATTGCGGATGCGCTGGGGGATGTGTCGGCGCGGACGGTGGTGGAGATTGGGCCGGGGCGGGGGGAGATCACAGCTCTGCTGGCTGCGCGGGCGCGGCGGCTGGTGGGGGTGGAGCTGGATCGGGAAATGGCTCCGTGGCTGCGGGAGCAGTTTGCGGGGCGCGGGTCGGTTTCGATTCTTGAGGAAGATGTGCTGGGGACGGATTTTGCGGCGCTGCGTGCGGGGGAAGAGGAGAAACTGCTCGTCGTTGGGAATCTGCCGTACTACATCACGACGGAGATTCTGCTGCGGCTGTTTCGATATGCGGGGGATATCGAGCGGGCGGTGGTGATGGTGCAGCGGGAGGTGGCGGATCGGTTGGCGGCCGTGCCGGGGACGCGGGACTATGGCGTGCTGACGGTGACGGCGCAGATGGTTGCGCGGGTGGAGAAGCTGATGACGTTGTCGCCGGGGGAGTTTTCGCCTCCGCCGCAGGTGCACTCGACGGTGGTGCGGCTGACGATGGCTCCGCGGTTTGCGGAGTTGGGTGTCCAACCCCACGGCGCCAACACCGGGCGCGCCGGGGACCCCGGGGAGGCGGAGGGATTTTTGCGGTTTGTCCGGAGCTGCTTTGCGCAGAAGAGGAAGATGCTGGGGAAGAATCTGCGGAACGCGGGGTTCGAGGCGGGTCGGGTCACGGCGGCGATGGAGAGGTGTGGGGTGAGTGCGGGGGCTCGGGCGGAGGAGCTGGAGGTGGAGAAGCTGGCGGGCTTGTGGCGGGAGCTGGGGGGGGTGAAGGGGGTCAGGAAATGCGGCGGGACTTCGCAGGTTTGGTAACGCTGCGAACCGTGGTTTTCCCGAGCCAGCGATTGCGCTCGGCGGTGTAATTGCCAGTGCCAGAGCGGAAGGCACGCAGAAAACGGGCGAGGCCGAGCGGGCCAAGTTCGCGACCCAGGATTTCGAGCGCGTGACGTTCGAGCTGTTCGTCGGTCATTTGCTCAACGCTCTTCATGGCTTCCCTCCCCGCAGCCAGTTTACCGGATTCATGACCGGAATGGTCGGGTTCCCCAATCCGCGGTTCGCCTGCCTGGTGAAACGATCATCGGTCGTGAGGAGTACATCGGCACCGGAGTCTTCTGCGATCGCCAGATGGAGCGCATCAAACGGGCCATATCCAATCTGTTCAAGCATTGCGGCTCGCAAGATCGCCCGCGAAGAGAGCGGAGGTTGCTCATCGGCGAATCGCATGAGCGCCAGAATGTCATCCCTTTTTTGACGGTCAGGTGTTCGCATGATTTCGGACTGCAGGACTGCGCCGGCGATCCAACGTACCTGTTTCGACTGGATCAGCCCGAAAATCTCCTCGACTGCTTCAGCCTCTCTGCGAATGCGGGGCTGCCGTTGATCATCCAGCAGACGATTCAGCGCACAGACATCGAGGTAGATTCTCACAAGACTCTCTTCAGTGCACCTTGACGCTGCCGTCGTCGCCGTGGCTGATGCGGCGGAAGGACCAGACGGCGAGGCCGGCGGCGAAGGCGACCAGGGCGGTCCAGCGGAAGACGTCCACGAAGCCCCAGAGGAGGGCCTGGCGTTCGAGCTGCATGTACATCGCGGCCAGAGCGGCGGGCTGGCCCTGGGCCGGGCCGAGTTGGTGGCCAAAGTACGCGGCCATGGCTGCCATGTGCTGCTGGAACCAGACGCCGGAAAGCGGGACTGTGCCGGCGATGCGGGCCTGATGGAAGTCCATCCGGCGGACGAGCATGGTGGCGGCGAGGGAGATGCCGATCGATCCGCCGATATTGCGCAGCAGATTGAAAATGCCGGTGGCGTTGCCCATCTCCTCGTTGCTGAGCGTGACGGTGGCCATGTTGCCGATGGGGACGAACACGAAGCTGAGGGCGAATCCGGTGAGCACGATGGGGATCAGCATCGTGGTGGGACCGATGCCGGTATTGATGAGCGAGAACCAGATGGAGAGCAGCCCGAATCCGGTGAAGCCAATGGTGATGAGCCAACGATTGTCGACCCGGTGACTGATGGCGCCCATGAGCGGCAGCCCGAGCATGGAACCCAGGCCGCGCGGCGCGACAACGAGGCCGGCAGTGAGCGCCGTGTAGCCGAGGACCTCCTGATAGAAGAGCGGCATCATGGCCACCGTGATGTAGATGGTGAAGCCAAGCAGGAAGATGAGCAGGCAGCCGACGGCGAAGTTGCGGTTGCGGACGAGGATTCGCAGGTCCACCAACGGGTTCCTTTTCGTCCACTCGTGCCGGATAAACCAGACCAGGGAGACGATGAGAATCATGGTGGCCCAGCGGATCCACGGGGCGCTGAACCAGTCCACCTCCTGGCCCTTGTCGAGGACGATCTGGAGGCAACCGGACCAGAGGCAGAGGAGGCCGAAACCGAGGTTGTCAAAGGCGCCGGCTTTGGCGTTTTTGATGTAGGGGGGGTCGTGCACGAAGCGGCTGATCATGAAGACCGCCAGCACACCGATGGGGATATTGATGTAGAAGGCGTAGCGCCAGCTGTAGGAGTCGGTGAGCCAGCCGCCCAGAGTGGGCCCGAGGACGGGGGCAACGACGACTCCGAAGCCGAAGAGGGCCATGGCGGCGCCGCGCTTTTTGGGCGGGAAGCTCTCGAGCAGGATGGCCTGGGAGAGCGGCTGCAGCGCTCCGCCGCCTGCGCCCTGCAACACGCGGGCCAGCAAAAGCATGCCGAGAGAGGGGGCGGCTCCGCACCAGAAGGAGGCGACGGTAAAGAGGCAGACACAGGTAATGAGGAAGCGCTTGCGTCCGAAGCGGAGAGAGAACCAGTTGCTGGCCGGGAGGATGACGGCGTTGGCGATGAGGTAGCTGGTGAGGACCCAGGTGGCTTCGGAGTTGGAAGCGGCCAGGGTGCCCGCTATATAAGGGAGGGCGACCGAGGCGATGGAGGTGTCGAGGACCTCCATGAAGGTGGCCAGCATGACGGAGATGGCCACGACCCAGGGGTTCGAGGCGGGAACGGCGGCGGCCTCGGCAGAGGTCGGCGATGGCGGCGGGGTACCCGCGCCTGCGACGAGGGCTACCGGGGGTTCGACAATCGTTGCCACCCAAGTCTCTCCGGCGACGTTTCAGACTAGGTTGGAAGACGGGTGCGAGGCTGTGCCCCCGGTCACAAATTGCGCACGGAAGGAATGTCCTCCCGCCCGGCGTGGAATGGGTGCAGGTTGTTGAGCGATTGCCCGGAACGTGGGATGGTCCCTCGCTGGACTGCCCCTGTAGGGTGTTGCCATGGTCCCGGTTGATCAACGTCCCAGGCCGTTTGATGAGTGGCTTGCCTTAGGGCTGTTGTTTGTTGTGGCAGCGTTGCTTCTGATTCGCTATCACGACGATCCTTTTATCACCTGGACGGCGCTGGGCAGCGTATGGCTGGCGGTGGCCGCGACCATCAGGCGCGCTGCGCGTGAGCAGCTCATTTTCTCAGGCTTCATCATGCCGCTTTTCGTCGCTCTCATCGCAGCGGCCAATCACCTCGTCATCCGACTCACTCCGCGAACCATGGACTGGTTCTTCCTGCGCATTGACGCAGGAGCCAGTACGGCGATCTACCACTGGACGCTGGCGCACGCTCTGTGCAGCGATGCGCTATGGGTTGTGTATTATTCGCTGGCGTTTTTCGCAGCCGTCGTCATGAGCGTCACGCCCTGGGCGCGGCGTTGTCTATGGTCGCTTTCCCTCACGTCTTTCTGTGCTCCTTTTCTGTATCTGGTGTTCCCGGCGGTGGGGCCGGCTCATCTGGGCGATCGGCTGGCTCCGCGAAACTGCATGCCGTCGATGCACCTGGCCTGGGCGTTGGTGCTGGCTGCTTATCTGCCTCGGCGCTGGCGCTGGGCCGGGGCACTGTTTTCCTTGCTCACTGCCGCGGCCACCCTGGGCACGGGAGAGCACTATTGGATCGACCTGGCTGCGGCGCTGGCGTACGCATTTGCCGCGGTCCGCGTACCTCTACCGGCCGGACTGCGTTCCCTGCGGGTTTCGCAAAAGGCAGGGTATCCGCAGGGAACGCCGCAAACCAACTCGTAGCCCTGGGCGGCATCAATATAGAAGACAGATTGCTGCTCAGGAATTCGCGTCCACACTTAGCGCGCGCATGGTGCTGGTCGGAACCACTTCGTGTAGCGGGCGAACGACGATTTCGCTGTAGACATCGGAGCATCGTCCCCGTAGGCTGAAGGCTTCGCTGAATACCTGCAGTTTTCGAAGCCCCAATCGATGCGACTCTCTTTTGTTAGTTTTGCCTGGAGAAACGTCTGGCGCCGCCGCCTGCGGACCGCACTGACGCTGTGCGGCATCGGCATGGGCATTGGGGCGTTCGTGACGCTGGTGGGGTTCTCGCGCTCGTTCGAGCACGCATGGCTGGAAATGTATGAGAACGCGGGCACCGATCTCGCGGTCGTGCAGAAGACTTTCCTAAATACTTCAGTGGACCAGAGCGCAGGCGATGTGCTGCGGCGGATTCCGCAGATCGAGATCGCCGCGCCGATGGTGATCAACATGATGGCGGTGACGCCCGAGGTGAACACTCTCGTCTACGGATGGAAAGCGAACACCTTCGAATTCTCGGCGCTGAACATTTTGCAGGGGCGGCGCTTTCGCGACGGGCAGCAGGAGGCGATGCTGGGCGAACTGCTCGCGGGCAGCCTGAATAAGAAGATCGGCGACACGATCGATCTGCAGGGCAGCACGTTCACGGTGGTGGGGATTTTCCGCAGCGGATCGGCGCTGGAAACGGGCGCAATCATTCTGCCGCTGGGCGAGATGCAGAACCTGTCGAGCATGACGGGCAAGGTGACGGCGTACCACGTGAAGCTGAAGCCGGCGCCGGCTGGTGTTTCGCAAGCGCAGTGGCAAAAGGAAGCCGAGGACGCGGTGGAAAAGGATCTGCCAGGATTGCGGGCGGTTCCTGCGGCGCAGCGCGCGGCGAACAATCAGCTGGTGCTGCTGGCGCATGCGGCGGCGTGGGGGACGTCGCTGATCGCGCTGCTGGTGGCGGCGCTGGGGATCGCGAACACGATGGCGATGTCGGTCTTCGAGCGCACGAAAGAGATCGGAGTACTGCGGGCGATGGGCTGGTCAAGGGGTCGGGTGATGACCCTCATTCTTATAGAGGCGGCGGCTCTGGGGGCGGCGGGCGGCGGGGCCGGAGTGCTGCTGGGGTGGGGAGCGCTGAGAATTCTGGGCGCGTTGCCGCAGACGGCGAGCATTGCGTCGACGACGTTGCCGGTGCAAACGCTGCTCGAGGGGCTGCTGATGGCGATCCTGGTGGGCGTGCTGGCGGGGTCGGTGCCGGCGTGGCGCGGAGCGCAGTTGAGTCCTGTAGAGGCGCTGCGGCATGAGTAGCGAGACTGGCCGTCCAGGCGTGGGAACTGCGGGCGCGGGATCGCCGTGGATTCTCGAAGTCCGCGATGTGAAGAAGAGCTATGAGGGTGGGCGCATCGAGGCGCTGCGCGGCGTGAGCCTTGGCGTGGCGAAGGGCGATTTTCTGGCCATCACCGGCGCGAGCGGGAGCGGCAAGTCGACGCTGCTGCATCTGCTGGGCGGGCTGGATACGCCGACCGAGGGCTCGGTGCTGTTTCGCGGAGAATATCTGGGCGGGGCGAGCGACGGTGCGGCCTGCATCACTCTGGACGCGTATCGCGCGCGGTTTGCCGGGTTTATCTTTCAGTCCTTTCACCTGNNCGCGGGCGCTGCTGGTGGAGCTGGGGCTGGAGCAGCGGCTGCGGCAGTATCCCACGCAGCTTTCGGCCGGGGAGCGGCAACGGGTGGCCATCGCGCGCGCGCTGGTGAACGAACCGCGGGTGCTGCTGGCCGATGAGCCGACGGGGAACCTGGACAGCGTGAACTCGGCGAAGATCCTTGAGCTTCTGGCACAGGTGCAGGAGCGTTATGGGACGACGCTGATCATGGTGACGCACGATCTGGATATCGCGGCGACGGCGCATCGGCATGTGGCGATGAGGGATGGGCGGATATGCGACTGATCTGGCCGGTCGGGCGGACTTTGGTGGCGATTCTCGTTTGTTCGGCAGGTTTCGCGCAGACCGCCGCGAAGCCGGCGCCCTCGGGATCGCTGAAGGCAGTGCTGGCCAGCGCGCGGGCGCGTGTGTGGAAGTCGGATGTGCGCGCGGCGGGGCGGCTGACGATTGTCGCCGGGAATGGAACGCGGACCAACAATTCTCTGGCGCTCGCTTCGCACTCCTTCCCCGATGGGCTGCGCACGATGATCACGGTGACGACGCCGGACCGCAAGCGCGAACGGTACCTGCTGACGCAGAACGAGAGCGGACACACAACGATTGAAGCGCTGCGGACGGGAGAGAAAACGCCGGAGCGTTTGTCACCGGAGCACTGGGGCGAGGGCGTGGCGGGGACATTGTTTTATCCCGAGGATTTTGCGGATGGGCAATTCTTCTGGGCGAAGCAGACGGTGCTGGCGCCTGCGAAGTACGGAGCACGGGAGTGCTTTGTGCTGAAGAGCGAGCCGGGGCCGGGACAGCCGACTTCGTACTCGTCCGTCACGACGTGGATGGATCAGAAGACCGGCGCGCCGGTGTACGTGGAGGCGGTGCCGAAGAACGGCGGCCCGGCGAAGCAATTCGTGTTCTACGACCTGGAGCAGATCGGCGGGCTGTGGCTTTCGCGGCAGGTGGAAGCGAAGCTGGAGGGCAAGCCGGGGTCGACGATTCTGCTGATCGATCATGGCTCGCCGCACGCGCATTTGACGCGGAAGGATTTCAACCTGACGGCGGTGGACTCCGCGAGTGAGGCGGGGCGATGACGATTCTTCTCAGAGTTCTGTTCATCGTCGCCTCTGCTGCACTGCTCGCGGCTCTGCTCCTTCTCGCGGGACTCCTTTATGAGTGGATCGGCGGCGGCGTGGATCGAAGGAAGCTGATGAAGCCGGGGCGTCTGGTCGGAATTGGCGAGGGACGCCAGCTCTATATGGTGGAGAGGGGCCCGCGCGGGCGAGGACCGGCGGTGATCTTCGAGTCGGGGTTTGGGGCGACGAGCCTGAACTGGCTGCATATCCAGACGGCGCTGGCGGAGCGGGTGCACACCGTGGCCTATGACCGGTGCGGACTGGGCTGGAGCAGCGCGTGCACGTCGGAGCGGACGCCGAGGCATGTGGCGCGTGAACTGCGGGAGTTGCTGCGGGCGGCGGGGATCGAGCCGCCCTGGGTTCTGGTGGGGCACTCTTTCGGAGGGCTGGTGATGCAGCGGTTTGCGCTCGAGTGTGCGGAGGAGATGGCTGCGCTGATTCTGATCGATCCGATGCGGCCCGTCGAATGGCCGCCGTTCAACGCGGGCGCGGATGGGCGGGTGAGGCGAGCGCAGCGGCTGACGCGGGTGGGCGGCGTTTTTGCGCGGGTGGGGATAACGCGGCTGGCGGCACGATCCCACTTCTGCCGGTCGGCGCGGTTCTCGGGGTTCCTGATTCGGCTGGCGGGGCGGCAGGGTGAGTTCCTCGCGCAGCGGCTGGACACGGAGATCGGCAAGATGCCGGCAGAGGTGCGGCCGTCGATTGCGGCGCACTGGTCGGCGCCGCGATTCTATCGGGGGCTGCTGGCGCATCTGGAGGCGGTGGAGGCGACGGCGCTCGAGATGCACGAGGCGGAGGCGATCGGCGACGTGCCGGTCACGGTTCTAACGCCGGCAAGCGCGGCTCCGCCGGCGAACATGGACCAGTACGGGCCGCGTGGGCGGCATATGATCGCCGAGCGCAGCCTGCACTGGATCCATCTGGATGAGCCGGAACTGGTGGTGCAGACGATCCTGAATGCGGTGGCGCAGGCGGTGGCGGAGGACCGGCGGGCACAACCGATGGTCGCGGCCGTCGATTAAGCCCAAGGCGGATGAGTTAACGGGTTACAGGTTACAGGTTGCAGGCCGGACAAGGTCAATCGGTGTGGCCCGTCCCCGGCGTGGCCGAATAGAGCGCCGTCAGGCTTGCCTTGCCCAGGATCTGGCCGCGCTCACTCGCCTCGATAAAGGCGTGATACAGGGTTTCAGCGTTCGCAGGGAAGTTGGCAGTCCCGGGCAGGTTGAGTGTGGTGCTCAGCGCGTAGACGGTAAAGACATAGTTGTGGATTTCCGGCGCCACACCCGCAGGCGGGCAGGGCCCGTCGTACTCCTGGCCAAACCCGAAGTCGTTTTCGATCTGCATGCCGTACCTGCTGCCGGCCGTGCCCGCGTTCTCCGGCAGCCCATTCACGTACCCAGAAATGTTGTAGATGCCCCAGTGTGTAAAGGAGGCCGTGGTGTCGTAGAGGACAACGACAAACGAGCGCGTGCGCGGGGGTGGATCGGTCCAGTAGAGCTGCGGGGACTGGTCACCGCCCGCCGCGCCGCTGGCGGTGCAGACATTCACGCCGTTGCTCGGCTCGTTCAGGATCATCGAGAGCGGGGGCGTAACGTTGTTCTGAAATGCAGGGCTGTGCAACTGGAAACCATCCTGCGGGAATGCAGTTGTGGCCAGCAGTGCGCTGGCCGCGAAGAGCAGCGATTTTCGCAATCCGGCAAAATTCATCTTGCCCTCCCTTGTGATGTGTAAGTGGATTGGTTCGCCTCGCCAGAATTCAACGGGGCGTGAACTTGAGGGCGATGATATACCCATTGTTGTCCCGGATGATATCGTTCAAGGCATAATTCGCAAACTGCAACCGCAGGTCATTTCAGGGACGGGACATTAGCGCTTGACGATGCTGATGGTGAAGCGTACGCCGGTGCGGAAATTCATGGGTTGCGAGGGGTATCCGATGGGGCCGATGTGCTGGTTGCTGGTGAGGTTGTCGAGCTGGGTGTAGAGGGCCATCCAGGGTTTGTACTGGTAAGTCACGGCTAAGTCGACTTTGGTGTACGCGTAGTCGAGGTTGCGGTTGGGCAGGAGCAGCGTGTTGCCGAAGTTGACGTCGTTGCCGCCGAGGTAGGTGGAGTCGTCACTGCGGCTGGCGTAGGCAGCCTGAACAACGCCGGACCATTGTCTGCCGGTATAGATAACGCTGGCGAAGCCGGTGTGCGGGGGACGCCGGAAGGGACGCGCGCCCACCAGCGGGGCGTAGTTGCCGATGGGGACACCGGGGAATTTGGGGTTGTAACTGGGGCCGATGGCGTCCGAGGAGAAAGAGTGCTGAACGCCAGCGTCGAGGTACGCGTAGCCGCTGCGGACGAAGATGTTTTTGCCCATACCGTACTCGACCTCGGACTCGATGCCCAGAGCGCGGTAGGAGAGGGAGTTAAGGTCGAGGGAGTAGGCGTAGTTGTTGGTGAGGAAGCTTTCGAGCTGCTGCTGCTGGGTGGGGCTGAGATTGGGCAACAGCTGCGGGACGACGGTGGCGGGTACCGGCTCGATCTGATTGCCGAATTCGTTGTGGAAATATGTAACACGGGCGGTGACTTTTTCACTGAAGAGGCTCTGCTCGATGCCGCCATCGTAGGAGCGTGAGGTTTCCGCGCCAATAGGCGCAATGCCATATTGCGCGATGGTGGACTGGCCGCCGTTGGTCTGGAGAAAGGCGTAGAGCGAGCCGAATTGCTGGTCAAGGGTCGGCTCCTGGTAGCCTTTGGCGAAGTTCACGCTGACGCGCGTGCCGTGCAGAATGCCCTGGCCGGGACGGACGATGTACCAGGAGGCTCCGCCGCGCGGCGTTCCCACGAGTCCGAAGAGCTGGTTCTTCTCGACTCCACCAGCAGCGGTGTAGAAGAAGCGGTTTTTAAACTGTCCGCCGACCTGGGCCTGATAGTCGTAGTTGGTGCGCTCGAGGTTCTCGCCGAAGAGGTAGACGGGTTCGCCTTCCATGCCGCGCTCGTCCTCATAGCGGAAGCCGCCGATGACGCCGAGGTGGGGGCCGTGCTGGTAGTTCGTATCGGCGTAGAGGTTGTCGCGGTTGGAGGCGAGATAGACCTTGTAGGGATAGATCGTGTAATACGGTGCGGCAGTTCCGTAATTCAGCAGCGCCTGGCCGGAGGTTGAGGTGCCGTTGGCGCCGAGTACAGTGACGTTGTTGCCGTAGTAGTTCCCTGCTCCGAGATCGCTGGTGGTGAGCAGATTGCCGGCCGGGTACCACTCGCCGGAGTCCTCGCGCTTGCGGACGAGGCCGTAGCGCGCGGTGGCGTGCCAGTTGTCGCGAAAGGCGTGGTCGATGGTGCCGGTGCCGTAGACGTCCTGGTCATTTTGTTTGCCGTCGTTGGCGAGCCCGTAGAAGGAGTAGCCGCCGTTGCCGCCGGGCAAACCGGTGGCGGAGTTGCTGGCGCGGCCGGTGATGCGAATCTGGGTTTTGGCCGACAGGCTATAGCCGAGATTCGATACGGCGGTGCCGTCGTGATACTCGTCGTTGGGGATGGAGTTCTGCGTGTAGAGACTCGATGCACCGAAGTAGTAGTCGAGCTTGCGCATCATGCCGGCGAGCTGGGCCTGGTTGCGATAGGTTTTGAAGCTGCCGGCATCGCCCTCGTAGAGAAAGGATGGGAACGAGGTGCTGCCGCGCGGCGTGGTGAGCGCGATGACACCTGCGGCGGCGTCGGATCCATAAAGAACGGTGTTGGGGCCGCGGTAGACCTCGACGTCCTGAAGGCCCAAGGTCGAGACATTGCCGAAGTCGAAGCGGCCGCCGATGTCCTCGACGGGCACGCCATCCATGACGACGCGGTTGGCGGTGGAGGTACCACCGCGGATGAAGACCGAGGTGACGCCGCCGCGCTGGCCTTCCTGCACGACGTTGAGGCCGGGGATCTGGCGGAGAGGATCTGTCACGTCGGCGCGGTTCATCAGGTCTTCGGCGCTAAGGCCGGAGACGGAGGCGCTGACCTGGGCCTGGGGCTGAGGGGTTCCGGTAGCGGTGACGACGACGGACTGGCGCACGGTTTCGGGCTCGAGGACGACGTTCTGCTCGACGTCATCGAAGCGGCCACCGTAGAAGCTTTGCGTTTGCAATTGACGGAAGGAGATGCCGGAGGCGAGCACATAGAAGCGGCCGGAGCTGGGGCTGACCATAGCGTAGCCGCCGTCGGGGCCGGTGCGCGCGCTGAGCAGCACGTCGCCGTTCTGCACCAGGCCAACGGTGGCGTTAGCGATGGGGTAACCCAGCGGATCGGTGACGGTGCCGTGGACGCTGACCGCGTGCAGGGCAGGCGCAGAGGCGCACAGGAGGGCGAGAGCGACAAGGCTAAGTCGAACGATGGTGAGGAAACGGCCCATGGGCCGCGAGCAAAGAGTCATGGTCTCCTCCGTTCCCCCTCGGGAACGCGGTAAAAGAGCCTGTCGACGACAACAAGCTCGGCAAGCAGGACCGGTCTCCTGACTCGCGCGCCGTTTTCCGGCACCAACGCCGAAAGAACGAAGCCTGGCCGCCTTCCCGAAGCTGTCGCTCCAGTGGCACTCTGGCCTGGCCTTTTCTGCGTCATCGTGAAACAGACGCAGGAACACGCGCTTACAGTTGCGGGGCAGTGGCGGATTCTAACCGCCTTCCCGAGCATCCCATTGCACTGGTTAAACGACGTTGCGAACCTGCATGCGGGACGATTCCCGGTGCACCTTCGCGGCCGATCCGGACGGGGGGCCGGATTCCCCGTTATAAATCCTCCGGTGGTGCAAGTCAAAGAGGGTGTTGACGTTCGGGGATTGCACTCGCCTGGAGCGGGCAGCAGATGCGCAACCTCGGATCTGGGTGGGGTCGTACCTCTCATGCGTTACGTGCAGAAAATTGAGGATCATTTGGATGGAGCAGGGATATACTCGCAGGACATCATCCAGGCGTTGCTGTTGCTTCAAAGGACCGATGGACTCTCGTTCCACCGCCGACGGAGTCAGGCCCAGAGTGCTCATTGCCGATGACGAACGGATCATCGCGGACACCCTCGGCATGATTCTCAACCAGAACGGCTTTGAAGCTGCCACGGTGTACGGCGGACAAAAGGCGGTCGAGGCAGCACGGGTGTTCCATCCTGACGTTTTCCTGGCGGACGTGGTGATGCCGGGGATGAGCGGGATCGAGGCGGCGATCCAGATTGCAGACATTGTTCCGGGATGCCGGGTGGTGTTGCTGTCCGGCCAGGCGGCGACCGCCGATCTGCTGCGGGATGCGCGGGTCCGCGGGCATGAGTTTGAGATTCTGCTGAAGCCCGTGCATCCGACAAAGCTTTTGGATCGGCTGCGGTTGGCGAGCTAGCAGCGGCTATATCGACTCGCGGATCGCGGCCCAGAGTTCCCGGATGCCGGCTCCCGTTTTCGCGGAACACAGCAATAAGTTGACATCTCCAAAGGCTTCGCGGAGAGCCGCGAGGGATTTGGCGCGGCCGTTGCCGGAGAGGCGGTCGGCTTTGGTGCCGACGATGAGATAGGTGCGGCCGACGCTCTGGAGGAATTCGAAGAGCTGTGCGTCGCTGGCTTTCGGAGGGATGGTGCTGTCGACGAGGCAGACGCACAGAGACAACGTGGGGCGTTCGCGGATGTAGGGGTCGATGAACTTCGGCCACTCGGCGGAGATGGATTTGGAAATCTTCGCGTAGCCGTAGCCCGGCAGGTCGGCGAAGAAAAGCTGGGGTTGCTGCGCGGGCTTCTCGCTCCAGGGAGCGCTGGCGAGAGCGAAGAAGTTGATGGCGCGTGTGCGGCCCGGCGTGGAGGAGACGCGGGCCTGCTTCTCGTCGAGGAGCGCATTAATGAGGCTGGATTTGCCGACGTTGGAGCGGCCGAGGAAGGCGATCTCCGGCGGCCCGGGTTTGGGGAAATGCGCTTCGGCAGTCGCCGAGGTGAGGAATTTGGGATAAAACGTCATCATTGCTTCCGAGCTCAGTTTAGCGGACTGCTCGCGGGCGCACACGTCGTACGGGGAGAGTGGGGAGAGATCGCCGATGAAAATGACTGCCGTTTGTCTGGTGCTGTCCGGTTTGCTGGTGGCTGGATGGAGCCAGCCCCTGCGTGCCCAGGCGTCTGAGAGTGCGATACGTCAGGTTCTGACGGACCAGCAGGCCGCGTGGAACCGGGGCGACATTGTCGCGTTCATGCACGGGTACGATGATTCGCCGGAGACGACGTTCATCGGGAAGACGATTCAGCATGGCTACCAGATGATCCTCGAACGGTATCAGCGAAACTACGGCTCGCGCGAGGCGATGGGGCAGCTGGCGTTCAGCGATCTGGTTGTGCGGATGCTGGGGCCGGAGCACGCCGTGGTGACGGGACATTTCCACCTGACGAGGACGCAGGCGGGAGGCGGCGAGGCGGCTGGAGTTTTCTCGCTCGTCCTGGAGAAGAAGGCCGGCGAGTGGAAGATTGTTCTCGATCACACGAGCTCGTAGCGAGGCCTCGTCGGTAGGTTGCGGCTGCACCAACTGCAGAGGGCGGATGCTGTGGAGGAGTCGAGGAGAAAAATTTTTACTGTGGAAAGGGCAAATCCAGTAAGAATTTCACGCTCTCGCCAAAACGTTGCCTGACTGTTACCAAGGTTTCCATTTCGGTTTCATTTTTTTGTTGCTTGAGGATTTGGCGCATGTACTATGCGGTCAGTAATTCACTTGACTCCTCTGATCGGGTCTAAATGGTTACAGCGGTAACCACTTACGCCTCGCGGCTCCTGCGGAAACGACACCCGCAAGACCGCTCGTGAACCCCTGCGCGACCGGGGTTCCAGCATGCACGTGGCCCGGGGGCCAGGCATTACCGCAAGCTGGCACGACCTCATTCCATCTTTTTGTAAGGTCTCGCGCACTCATGAAGATTCGCACGAATTTTGCTCTTTTTGCCTCCTTCCTGTTCGCCGCCGCCACCGCCTTTGCCAACCCCACGGTTTCTTCGCCGGCCAACGGGGCAACGGTAATGACGCCTTTCACTCTGACGGCGAGCGATTCGTCGTGCTCCTCNNGGCGGGGCGTGCGACACCGACGTGGCGATCAACGTCGGAACGGCGCCGCCTCCGGCGTCCTCGGCCGAGGTAACGGTGGGCAGTCCCTCCAATGGCGCGAGCGTTGGCTCGCCTTTTTCGCTGGGCGCGAGCGCACCGACGTGCGGTGGATATTCGACAGCGACAATGGGCTATTCCTTCGATAACAGCCCGAGCACGACGATCGTCTACGGCACCTCGATCAATACTTCGGTGAGCGCGGCTAATGGTTCGCACACGCTGCACGTGAAGGCGTGGGGCAACGGCGGCGGGGCGTGCGACACCGACGTGGCGATCAACGTCTCGGCCCCGGCGAACGCGGCGGTGGTTCCCTCGACGGCGATCAGCGTGTCGAATATCGACGATTTGGGCAGCTGGCAACTGAGCAACGACAGCGCGGCAGGCGGATGGTCGACGGGCGCGACGGGGCTGGTGGGATCGCCTTCGCGCAGCGGCTCGGCCCGGGAATTCGTGACGAGCTTCACCAACAACGGCAACGAGCGCTTCTGGGTATCGTTCGGCGACGACAATACTTCCTCGAATTTTCTGTACGACACCTGGGTGTACATTCAGAGCCCGAACACCCAACTGGCGAATATCGAGATGGATATGAACCAGACGATGCCCAACGGGCAGACGGCGATCTTCGGTTTCCAGTGCGATGGGTGGAACGGCACCTGGGACTATACGAAGAACGCAGGAACGCCGCAGAATCCGGTAGACACCTGGGTGAAATCGAACCAGGCGTGCAACCCGCGGCAGTGGAGCGTGAACGCCTGGCATCACGTGCAGGTGGCGTACGCCCGCGACAATTCGGGCAACATTAATTATCAGACGGTGTGGCTGGATGATGTGCCGCAGGCGATCAATGCCACGGTCAACTCCGCCTTCGCGCTGGGGTGGGCGCCAAGTCTGGTGACGAACCTCCAGGTGGATGGAATCGGCAACGGGCAGGCGATCGTCTACATCGATAATCTGACCGTGTATCGCTGGTAAGATCAGGGACCGGATCCCCTGTGGAACCGGTCCCGATGCCTTCCGAACAGGAACTCTTCGACGAACTTTCGTTCTACACGCTGGCGCACGGCGATCCTGCGTTCCTTCACGAGAACAGCGCGGACGCCTGGCGTGCGCAGCATGTGGATGAAACAACGAAACCCATGGCCGTGATCTTCGCGGTCATGGGTTTGTACCTGTATCTGGAGAAGGGATTCACCGGCAAGCAGGTACAGCTGGCGCACATGCGCATGGCGCGGCGGCGGCGATCGTGGCCGCAACTGCCGCTGCCAAAGACGCAGGCGAGCATCAGGGTCGCCGATGTTGTTGCCGCGGAACCTGGTGCGGTGCGCGACGCGATGATCCGCAAGTGGTGTGCTGCGGTGTGGGAGACCTGGCAGGAGAGCCGGCCGCAGATCGCCGCACTGACGAAATCGGAACTCGATGTGGGCTGAACGCCGGCGAGCGCGCTTGACAACACGCTGCGCGCGTCTGAGTCTCATCCAGAGGACTGCCGAATGACAGCACAATTCCAGCCAGCGCCGGCGAATCTTTTTCTGCGCTTTTCCCGCGACAAGCTGGTGAACCAGTACTGGCCGCGGCTACTTAAGTGTGTTGAGCCGCTGACGGACGAGCAGATCTGGTGGCGGCCGAACGCCGCCAGCAATTCAATCGGCAACCTGATGCTTCATCTCAACGGCAATGTGCGGCAGTGGCTGGTGGATTCGTTCAATCTGGCGGAGGACAAGCGCGATCGCCCGGCCGAATTCGCGGCGTCGGGCAGCATCGCCGGTTCCGCACTGCTGGAAAAGCTCGAGGGTACGATCTCGGAGGGCGCGATGGTGCTGGACCGGCTAACGGAGGCCGAGCTGACGGCGCCCTACGAGATCCAGGGATACAACGTGCATGGCCTCGACGCGGTTTATCAGGTGGTGGAGCACTTCGGGCTGCACTACGGGCAGATCGCGTACATCACGAAGATGATCACGGACAAGGATCTGGGCTTCTACAAGGACCTGAACAAAACCGGGCGCGCGTCGTGATGGGCGCGCGGGATGCTGGTGCTTATTCGGGAGGGGCGGCCGGTTGCGGTGTGGCAACGCTTTGCGCGCGAGCACGGAGCGCATTGCTGGCATCGATTTCGCGCTGGGCATCCGCCGGACGCAAGGCTTCTTTGTAGGCGCGCGCGAGTTCCTGGTGGTAGGTCTCGCTGTCGGGCGAAAGGTGCACGGCGGCTTCGAGATGGGAAATCGCTGACGCGGTGTCTCGATTGCTGAGGGCAATTTTGCCGAGATCGTAATGGGCGGCGGCATCGCGCGGACTCAGCCGAAGGGCGGTCTCGAGTTCTTCGCGGGCCTGCTGCATGCGGCCCTGCTGATCCAGGGCTTCTCCGAGGGCGCGGTGGACGTCGGGAATCTCGGGGTGTGTCTTCTCCAGGGCGGCGAGGCGATCTGCGCCGGCGGCGACCTGACCTGCGTGGACCATCGATTCCGCATAGACGTAGTCGACCTGGGGGGCGAGGTCGCCTTTGTCGATCAGTGAATGCAGCGTGTCAATGCAGTCCTGATATTTTCCGGCCATGAACTGGCTGATGCCGAGGACGCTGCGAGCGCCGGGATCGTCGGGGTGGGCCTGGATATAGCGCGTAAGCGGCGGAATGGCATCGGCGAAGAGCGAGCCGGCAAACGCGGCGCGGCCCCAGTTATAGTCGAGGCCTTCGAGCGATGGGTTCCACTCCGCGGCCCGCCCGAAGAAGGAGACGGCGCTGGGGTAGTCGGCATTGGTGGCGGCGATTGCGCCCAGGTTGTTGTAGCTGTCGGCGACTGCGGGCATGAGCTGATTGCGGAGGGCTTCGACCTTGCGCAGGGCGGGTGCATCGACTCCGGAAGCGGCGGTGGGAGAGGATGGCGCCGGACTCGGCGCGGTTGCGGAAGGGTCCTGGGCGCCGGCAGTATCCATGAGTCCGACCAGCTTGCTTCGGTCCTGAGAGAGCGTCTTATTGGCCAGATCGCGCGAAATCTTCATCTCGGCGTTGGCGGCGTCCTGCTGGCCCTTCTGCATCAGGATTCTGCCGAGCAGGAAGTGGGCTTTCTGCACCTGATAGCGATTGCGGGAGACATCGGTCGTGTAGCGAATGCACTGACGGAGGGCGTTTTCCGCTTCGGCGGTGCGATGGGAATCGAAATACATCTGGCCGAGATAGAGCCATGTATCCGGGTTATCGGGATCGAGGGCCACGGCTTTCTTCAGCCATGTTTCTGCCTCGGCATCGTTATTGCGAGTAGCGGCAATCTTACCCAGAGCGGTGTAACTCATGGCATCGCGGGGGGAGATGGCGATTTCTTTTCTCAGGTTCCCCTCTGCGGCCGCGACGTGAGCATCGTCGGCGCCAGTGGCCAGTTCCACGGCGGCGAGTAAGTAGTGGGCGCCAGAAAGACGGGGATTTTGCTGTATCGCGCGTTCGAATTCAGTAACAGCACGGGGCTGAAAGTCGGAGTCGCCATAGGCGCGGCCGAATGCCATGTGGATTTGGGGGGTATCGCCAAAGGATTTCTCCATCTCGCCGAAGATCTGGACCGCGCATTTCTCGTCGTCGAGGTCGAGACAGGCAACGGCGAGGTCATAGCCGTTGGGAAAAGTGGGATCGAGATCGACCGCGGTTTCGAGTTCCTTCCTTGCTGCCTGATCCTGATTCATCTTCAAGAGGGTGCGGCCGAGCACCTGGTGAGCGAGCGCCAGCTGCGACCGGTCGCTCGAGTTATTCCGGATGAACTGGGTGGCCAGAGTTTTGGCGTGAGGCAGGTCGCCCCGGTTGAGCGCGGTTCGCGCATAGGCAAGGAGCAGGGTGGGAGCATTGGGCTCGAGGGTCAGGGCTTCGTCGAACAGCGAAGCGGCATGGGGATAATCGCGGGCAAGACCATAGCCCATGGCGAGCTCGCCGAGCGCATCGGCCAGGAATGCGTGGTATTCGCCGGCGGCCTGGCTGAGTTTGCCGGCTCGCTGCAGGTCTTCGGCCCGGTCGTAATGCAGGCGCAACGGATCGCCAGCGGGATGGCGGGCGGCAACCTGCCCGCGGAGGGCGACACCGGCGGAGAAGAGGAGGATCAGGGCGGCGGCACAGGGTTGGAGCCGGCTCAACATCGGAAAAGTTAAAGCTACGGCACTGCTGCCGCTTCCAAATCGTACCATTCTGCCTGGCGTGCAGGTGCAGTATTCAAACGAGTCTCGCGGCGAACGAAGACGAGGAAGGGAAATGGCTGGATGAGAGATCGATGGGCTGTTGCTGTGGGTATGAGGGTAAAAAAAAGGGAAGGTGAACGGGTTGCATTCACCTTCCCGTGTGGAGGTCAGTTTAGAAGAAGTACTTCACATTCAGATCGATGATGCGCTGATAGGGCGCAGCCGTCTTCCAGTCCATAACACCGAAGGTGCTGGTGTTGTAGTTTGGGGTGATCGCTTTGCTGTTGTAATCCACGTTGTAGCTCAGCGTCAAAGGATTAAGGGAGCTGTAGTCCGACAGCGGATGGTTGAGCCAGTTAAAGGCGCTGGCGCGGAGACGGATGGACTGGCTCTCGCGGATGTGAAAAGTCCGCTCGATGGCCAGATCGTTGTCGAAGTACGGGGTGGCGCTCATGTACGGGAACTTCTGGCCGCCCTGGCTGCCAACGTTCGGCAGCATGAAGCAGCTCCCGTTCACGCGCTGACTGGACTTGAGACCCGAGGTTGGGTTGCAGGTGAGCACGGGCAGGATCGGCACCGGCGCATCGGTGCCGAAATAGGTCTTGGCACTGAGTCCGCTGGTGACGCCCGTCAGGGTTGCCGGAACGCCGGTATAGGTTTGCCCGAGGCCGTAGTTCGGCACGTTGTTCCCCAGAGCAGACGGAATGTAGCCGCCGTGCTGCCAGGTGGAGATGCCGGAGATAGTCCAGTTGCCGAGCAGATGATTCAGGGCCGGATTGAATTCGTGAATCGCGCCGCTGGCATACGTGTAGGACGTGTTGAAGACCAGAGGCCGGTCAATCGAGGTCGGTCCGTAGTTGAGGTTGACGTTAAAGGGGTTCTCCTGCAAACCGGTACCCAGGGCTTTCGACCAGGCGCCGTTGAGGTTGAAAGTGAGCTTGCCGGCGGTCTTGATCCAGGCCGCCTGCACACCGTTGTAGTTGGTATACCCGATGTGCTGGTCCATGTAGGCACTGTTGGTGCCGTAGGCGTAGCCGTAGGGGTGATAGTCGGCGTAAGTAATCCCCGTGTTCGCATTGGTCACGGGATCTTTACCCACGTTTTCCGGGTTAGCGGCAACCTGGCCGTAGGTCTTGCTCAGGACGTTGGGATCGGGCTTATAGAGGGCGCCGATCGGGGTTTTGTTCATGTCGGCAAGGGCTGCGAAGTTACTGCCCTGAATGCCTTCGCCGTTGTCGGTAAGCTGGCTGGTGCTGCTGCCGACGTAGGCGACATCGAGCAAAGAGTTCCCCGGCAGCCTCTGGTCGATGGTGAGGTTATAGGCAAGGGTCAGCGGCTGGCCATAGTCGCGGGGATCGAATCCCGCCTGGCCGCTGCTGCCGCACTGCGAGGTACACGGCTTGTAGGCAAGCGAGCCGAGGTCCTTCAGTTGGGCTGTAAACCCACCCGGCAGGCTGTAGCCGAGGACATGCTGTGCGGTGACGAGCGGAGGATCGACGTCATTCACCTGGTCGACAAAGCGGTAGGCCCCCCATCCGCCACGAACCACGGTGCTGCCGTTGTCGCGGACATCGTAGGAAAGGCCGAAACGGGGGTCGAAGTAGGCAAAACGGTTGGGTTGTCCGCTGAGGGGCACTCCCTCATCGATGGAGTGCCAGTAGTAGCCGGGAGCATACTTGCCGTCATTGTAGTCGGCGAGTACGCGATCCGGGTAGAAGACGGCCATGCCGGTGCCATCGCGATCGTACCAGTGGCCGACGTGCTCGATGCGGGCGCCCAGCTCGAGGGTCAGGCGGCGAGTCGTCTTCCAGGTATCGTCGACGAAACCAGAGGTCTCCATGTAGGCAGTGTCGCCGATAGGCGAGGCGTTGTTTTCGCCGTATCCGGTCATGATGCCCATGACGAAGTTGGCATCCGGGTTATGCGGCGATCCCATGGTTGCGTTAGTGAGAATGTTCGGGGCCTGACCTGCGCGGATGGTCAGGTTACCGTCCTGATAAGTGGCGAAGGTGCTCTGGAAGTTATCCGTAGTCTGGGTAAAGCCGCCGAACTTGACGGTATGGGTTCCCCAGACTTTGGTCATGACCAGGTTGAATTGCGGAGCTTCCTTGCGGACCGCGTACTGTCCGGGCGGGTTGTCGAAGATCGAGTTCTGCGAGAAGTCCGGGAAGGTTTGGTTACCGGCGCTGCTGTAGGCGGGAATGGGTTCGGACGTCGAGGCTCCGGGGAAAACCTTGCCATACGTATATCCAACGGTTCCCCGCGACGCGGCCTGCGGATTGGGTTGGGTAAAGGGGAAGCTGCCGAAGGCCCACGCGGCCATGAAATCCATGGTCATGGTGGAACTGAAGGTATGAACGAAGTGGCCGGCCATGGACTTGCCGTAGAACACTTCCGGCTCGCCGCCGCCCGGATAGGGGATGGCGTTGCCCGGCGTCCAGTAGAGGTGAGCGCCATTGCCCTGTGCCAGCTGCGAATCGTAGGCCTGCTGGTAGGAGCCGTAGATGGTGGTGTTGTCGCCGAGGTGATAGTCCATCCGTATGCGGTAGATCCAGCCGTCGTTTATGTTAAGGACCGGCTCCACGTAGTTGAAGCCGCCGTTGGTTGAGGGATCGGCATTGGCCTTGGGCCATATTTTGGCCAGGGCGGCGGAACCCGGATCTAGGAACTGCTGAGGAATGGTCTGGCCTACGTCACCGCCCTGCGTGCCAAACGGAGCGAGACCTGCAGATGGAGTGGCCTTGGTTCCATCGGGGTAGATGGTTACATCGTTGGCAGATTTCCCCCCGAGGTCGCTGCACCAGCCACCCTGCGGGTAACCCGTTGAGGGCGTGGGGAAGAAGCCGTTGGGGCAGAGTTTGAGGTTGTCGGCGTTGTCGGTGCTGAAGTCGCCCTGCATCATTTCGGGCGTTGGAATGGACGACTTTAGAACGTTGGCATTGCCCTGGTTCTGCAGCCAGCGCTCGTAGCCACCCCAGAAAAAGAGGTGCTTGTGCGTGGCCGGTACCGGGCCGCCGAAGTTGCCGCCGGGATAGTAGTAGTGCTGCGGACCCTGGCTCCGGGTGGCGGCGTTGTGGTTGTCGGCCCAGTCGTTGGCGTTGAGGATGCTGTTGCGGGCATCAAAATAGCCTTCGCCGTGGTAGTGCTCACCACCGGATTTGCTGATGGTGCTGACGACGACGGGGCCAAAGGGAGTATCCGCGCTGAAGTTGGAGGCCTGGACGCTGACTTCGGCCGTCATGTCGGGGTTGATGATGGAGACCGAGGAGGCCATATTGCCGGGATCGATGACGTTGGCACCGTCGGCCAGCAGGGCCGTTCCGCCGCGGTTGACGGCGCCGTTAATGTCGATGCCGTTGCCGATGGCGCTTTGCTGAACCGTAACGTTGAGATCGTTGTACATCGGGGCGTTCTCGGTGAGGCCGGAGGACACGGTGGTCGCACCGGGAAGGACCTTGAGCAGCTCGGTTGTGTCGCGGCCCTCGAGAGCGAGGTTCTCAATCTGCTTCTGGTCGATAACGTCGGTGCGCTGGCCATTTTCAGTGGGGATCATTTCAGCCGCGGCGTTCACGGTGACGGTGGTCGATTCAGAACCGACGGTGAGGGAGAACGCGGGAATGGTGCGCGCATCGCCGGCGTGCAAGACAATGCCGGTGATCTCTTTGGGTTGGAAGCCTTTGGCAACGACTTTTACCGTGTAGGAGGCGGGAACCAGCGCGGGGAAGGCATAGAGGCCGTCTCCATTGGTCTGCACGACGCGCGAGGTACCGGTCGCTTCATCGAGGAGCGTGACCTGCGCGTTGGGAATGACGCCGCCGGAGGGATCGGTGACGGTTCCGGTCAACTGCGCAGTGGTTTGAGCCTGCAGGCGCGGCGCGGAGAAGAGGAGCAGCGCAACGCCGAGAAGTGGGAGAAGCCATTGCCAGGTTTTGCGGAGTCGTTGCAGTTCGTGCCGGAACGATCCACAGCTGTGCGGAACGCACAATGCGTCGGTCATGTTCGATTTGCCTCCTGAAAAATACGTCGCCAACAAAATGAGCTTTCGTGGGTACGGCCAGCAGCTCTTTTCACGCGCAGAACGCTTTATTTGTTAGCGATCGAAACTATAGTGGTGGAACTTTAAAATTGTCAAGAGCGAAGTGCGGCCCATAAGGGTTTGACATTATGTACCCAACCGGCACGAAGTCGTTGAGCGGACCTGTCCTGGGGTGATTTTCAAGCGAAGCGAGTGATTTACTCCGGCCTCTAAATTCAGTGAAATCGATTATTCGCTGGTGTGAAACCGTTACCATTGGCGGGGCAATGTTCAGGGACTTTCTATCCGAATCGGATAAGGCCGAGTTGTTGGCGATCCGACAACCGACCCCCTTAACGGTTGGGTTTCCTCTTTATCGCTGACAAACTCGCTGGATCATCCAGAATGAGCGGGTCATGGATTGTTGCGTGAAAGAGCGGACCTGGTGGTATGCTTCGTTTTT
>PMAM01000128.1:12019-14400 GCA_003152595.1 Acidobacterium sp. | reverse complement strand
GCACGCATCATCAACCGCGACATCGTTCTGGAACTGATCCGGGCGAGCCAGCCGATTTCGCGGGCGGACCTGGCGCGGCGCTCCGGACTGGGGCGGAGCACGATCTCACAGATCGTGGAGCAGTTGATCGGGGAGAACTGGGTTCGCGAGGGAGCCATGGGCTCGCCGCCGCGAGGACGGCGGCCCACCATGGTGGGGCTGAACGAGAACCTGGTGGCGATCGCGGTGGACATCCATCCGCGGCAGGCGAGCGTGGCGCTCGTGGATCTGAATGGGCGGCTGCTTTCGCGCTGGCCTGTGCCGCTGACCTCCGATCCCGGCGCGTCGATGCGGCTGATCCTGGACTGCGTGCAGCGGATGCACCGCTCCGACTCGCGCAAATCGATCGAAGGCGTGGGCATCAGCCTGCCGGGACGCGTGAACCCGGCAACGCAGAGGCTGATCTTCGCCCCCAACCTGAAATGGCCGGACTTCGACATCAAGAAAATGGTGGAGACGAAGATGGGCCTGCCGGTGTGGATGGAGAACGACGCGACGGCCTGCCTGCTGGCGGAGCTGACCTTCGCNNCCTTCGCACGCATGGATGGGGTACGCGATGCGGTGCTGGTGGCGGTGGCGGAAGGCGTGGGTACCTGCGTTATGACGAACGGGCAGCTGGTTTCGGGGAACAACGGGATGGCGGGGGAGTTCGGTCACGTACCCATCGATCCCAGCGGGCCGCGCTGCGGATGCGGCAAGAAGGGATGCTGGGAAATGTTCGGCTCGACGCGGGCGGCGCTGCGGTATTACCGCGACCTGCGGCCGAAGTCGCACGTGGTCACATTCCAGGAGCTGTTGAATCTGGCGGAGGAAGGCGACGTGTCGGCGGCTCAGGCGCTGACGATGCAGGCGCAGGGGATCGGGCGTGGGCTGCGGATGATCATTGCGGGTTTGTCGCCGAGCACGATTCTGATTGCGGGCGACGTTACGTCGGCCTGGCATCGTTTTGGACCAGCGATCGAGAAGGAAGCGCTTGACCTCACGCTGGCGGGGAGTCCGCCGGTGATCCGGCCGGCTCTGGAAGGCGAGATTGCCCGGCTGCGCGGTGCGGCGGCGCTTGTGTTCCAGCGGGGAGCCCGGCAAGGCAGCTTGTCGACGCTGGTCGTAACAGAAAAGCCTGCCTGATCAGCGCCCGAGGAAGGCACGAGCCGCGGCCTACCGCGAGAAGAGCGAGAGCGGAACTGAATTGCCGATCGCGCGATAGCCGGCCGGGCCTGGGTGCAGATGGTCGCCGCTGTCCCAGGCGGGCAGCATGCGGTCGGGTTGCTGCGGATCGCGCACAACCTGGTCGAAGTCGAGGACCGCGTCGAAGTGGCCGGGAGCGCGAATCCAGTCGTTGACGGCCTTGCGATCGGCTTCGCTTTGCGCGTCGGGATGGTAAAAGTCTGAGCCGCCGTCGGGCGTGATGGTGGCGCCGTAGACGCGAATGCCGTGGGCGTGCGCGCGCTCGATCATTTGTTGATAGGCGCCGATGATGCGCTGCACGAGCGTGGCGTGATCAGCGGGAGTGGAATTCGGATCGCGCGCGAGACCGCCCAGGTCGTTGATGGCCTCGAAGACGATAAGCCAGCGAACGCCGTCGGGAGCGAGCACGTCGCGATCGAAGCGCGCCAGCGCGTTGGGNNGTTGGTCGTGGTGGCGTGGCCGTCGGTGATGGAATCGCCCAGGGCGGCAATGACGCCGGCGCCGGGAGCAGCCTGCACGTCGATCTCGGAGACCTGATACCAGTGCTCGATGGTTCCGGGATTCTGGAGGGTTGGGGCGCTGACCTGATCGCCGTGCACATAATAAGTAGTCGCGCGCGAGCCTGGATGGCTGGTTTCCGGCGCCGGAGGCTCGTCGAGGTGAACCGTGACGGCGAGGTTCGACAGCGGAGCGACGCTATAGGCGATCGGGTCGGAGACGACGTCGGCACCCGCGGGCACGGTGACGTCACTGGCTCCGGCAAACGTCAGCGCGCGGTCGCTGGCTGGATCGATGGCCGGGGCGTCGGTGGCGAGCGGGCGCGCAATGTGCACAGAGGTGAAGTGCAGCGGCATTTCGCCGAAGGCGTTCGTGATGTGCACGCGGAGGGTCGCGCCTCCAACGGAGAGGTGAAAGATCTGACGCACGGTCGCATCGCGCAGATCGGCGGGGGGCAAGATGTTGCGGGGCTCGGGAATCTGCTGCGAGGCGCCCCAGGTGGCGATCCAAACCTGNNGCTCAGGATTTAGTATCGGTCCCGAAGTAATTCGGCCCGAACGCCAGTCAGAATATCAGCATGTGGAGGACGCGTGCGCTTTCCATCGAGGTTTGCTCCCAGTCTGCTCAGTTTTTCCCTCGCGATCAGTGTTTCCTCATGC
>PMAM01000128.1:11007-11968 GCA_003152595.1 Acidobacterium sp. | reverse complement strand
CGGCGGCCGGAGATTGTCGAGGCGTATTCGAAGTATGTCTACGGCTTCGTGCCAATGGATGTGCCGAAGGTGACGTGGACGGTGACGGCGACGGATGACGAGATGATCGGTTTCCGGCACGTGATTGCGAAGGACCTGATCGGGCACGTCGACAACTCATCGTACCCGGGGATCAGCGTCGACCTCCACATGACGGTGGTGACGCCGGCGGGTGCGAAGGGGCCAGTGCCGGTGCTGATGATGTTCACCCGCGCGGGCTTCCCCAACCCGCACGAGCCGACGGCGGAGGAGTTTGCGCAGATCAACAAGGCGTGGAAGGGCGAGCTGGAGCAGCAGGACCCTTCGCTGAAGGAGGTATTCGAGAAGTACCCGGCGTGGGAGCCGGTGAAGGCGACGCCGTTTCAGTTCCCGCAGATGAACGCCGACGGTGGCCTGCCGAACACATGGCAGCTGATCAACGACGGATGGGGGTTTGTGCTGTTCGATCCGGCCAGTGTGCAGGCGGACGATGGCGGGGGCCTGACGAAGGGCATCATCGGGCTGGTGAACAAGGGCCAGCCGCGCAGGCCCGACGACTGGGGCGCGCTGCGTGCATGGGCATGGGGCGCGGGACGCGGACTCGACTATCTGGAGACCGATCCGGCGGTGGATGCAAATCACGTGGGCATCGAGGGAGTCTCGCGTTACGGCAAAGCGGCGCTGGCGACGATGGCCTTCGATCAGCGCTTTGCTATGGTTCTGGTGGGCTCATCGGGCAAAGGCGGTGCGACACCGTTGCGCCGCAACTATGGCGAGGGCGTGGAGAACCTGGCGACGGGCGAATACTACTGGATGGACGGCAACTTCATGAAGTACGACGCGTCGGAGGCGACGTTCGGCAGCATGAATCCGGGGCAGCTGCCGGTGGATTCGAATGAACTGATCGCGTTGTGCGCGCCTCGGCTGACGTTCATCAGCTATG